>JACYME010000014.1 GCA_015272155.1 Leptolyngbyaceae cyanobacterium T60_A2020_046 | reverse complement strand
AACCAACGCACTGCGATCGCGCCTCAAATTTTGAGCACCCCTTCGGGATTGACCGAAAAGATGGGGCGACGCTGACTGCCCTCCTGGTGCAGGATGGCGTTGGCGGCGAGCAGGCCGCTGCTCACGGCCCGCTCCATTAGGCCGCAGGGGAAGGGCATTTTTACCCAGTCGCCGGCAAACAAGAGGTTTTTGGCCGCAGTGGTGGTTTCCGGTCGGTTGGAGAAGCTGCCCGGCGGAAACCCCGCGAAGTTTTTCTGATTCACCAATTGGCGATGCAGCACGGTTGCGCCCTGGAGGGCGGGTACCACGTCGTACAATTCAGCCTCAAAGGTGTCGAGTAGGTCTTGCTGGGTGGGAAATTCGCGTTCTTTGTAGCAGTAGGCGTGGAGTTCGACAACGCTGCCGCCAGTGCGCTTGGCCCAGGCGATGTAATCTTCTTGGATGCGGTGATAGAGGGTGATGCTGTCGATCAGGCGATAGCCCGAGAGGGAGGTAAACCAGCTTTGCTCCCACTCGAAATCGCGATCGAACCAAAAGCGCGCCACGGCAAAGGGGTCGGCGACCTGAAGCTGGCTCACCTGGGTCGCCACGGTGGGCTCTGGCTCGCCGGTAGACAGGGAAAGCAAATGCTGAATACCGGGGATGTCTGCCGCGAGGACGTAGTAGTCGGCGGTGAGGGTTTCGGAGGAGGCCGTGGCGTTGGGGGGGGCGATCGCCACTAACTGGACGCGATCGCCCTGGCGCTGCACCACCCGATAGCGGGTCAAATTTTCCCGGGCAGGGCCACCAGTCACGGTTCCATCCGCCGCGTATTGCGCCCCGTGGCAGGGGCAGGCATAGCCCTGGGCCGTGGCGGCTACGGTGCGCTGCACGGTGCAGCCTTGGTGGGTGCAGGTGAGGGATAGGGCGTCATCGCTGCCAGGCTTGAGGCTAAAGACGCGATCGCCCGCGCCATAGAATTCCATTTCGCTGTTGGTCAGAAGCGGGTTGCGATCGACCCAAAAGGGAACGGGATTGGTCGCCGCGCTGCCCTGGTGATAGGTGAGGCCGCTGATCTGGCCGTTCTTCCAGGCGATGTCGCTGACGGTAGCTCCGGTGAGGATGCGGCCCCCGTTGTTGGCGATCGCCGTCGCGATGGGATCCACCAAGCTCCGCCCCATGTCCTGACAGGTGCCATTGAAGGCCAACCCTTCGGGATTGCCAAAGAAGTAGAAGTGAAAGAACTGCATCAGCTCTCCAGCGCTCAGCACATCTGGCGCATTCAGGCTCGATTTGGCGAAGGGTAAGAAATACAGGTCATACAGCCCGCGCGGGAAGTCGCTCGCCACCCACTCCGCCACGGAGAGATCATCAAGACGCTGGAAGCTTTGCGGATTGCGGAAGCCTGTGATTTCGCGAAACACCTGCAAATGCTTGACCTTCGTGAGGTTGATGCCCCACTTGAGGCGATTGGGGGACGACACGGCCAAATCCACCACATTCCACGGAAAGGCGGAGTGGCTGGGGCGAAAGACCTCCGGCGCATACCCGTCTTTGTAGACCACGGAGTAAAAGTTGAGGGACTTAAAATTCTCGTGAATGTTGAGTTCTTCAACCAAGTTGAACAGGTTGTAGTACTGCGGGAAGAAGCCGTGGAAGCCGTGCTCCATCATCAGTTGCTCGTTGCCGACCTGGATCGGCCAACTGGCAATTTTGCCGCCCAGTTGGGGCGATCGCTCCAACAGCGTCACCTTGATCCCACGCTGGCTCAGCTCATAGGCCGCTGCGAGGCCGGCCAAGCCACCCCCCACCACCACCACTGATAGGTCGCGATCAGGGTAATAGGGCAACGCGATCGGGTCTTGTTGATGCACCGTGGGCTGGGGTTTGCTCAGGCGAGAATAGCCGACGCCCGTGGCGATCGTCCCAATCCCAAAGATTTTCAGAACCGTGCGCCGCGACAACGGTTGAAGGGATGACCAATCTGGCAATGATGTCATGTACCTAGAATGAATTCAGCGGACATTTAAGCAGAATAAGCAGAATAAGCAGAAATTGAATACTGGGGAGCTTGATTAAACAGTTTCGGTTATGAAAGTTACGGATGGCAGGAATTGCCGGATTGTTTCATAACTCAGCGTTTTGGCGGGCTTCAGTGACCTATCACCCCTGAGTCCTAGGGTGAAGCGAAGCGGTACTTCGATATCAATCCGATATTCCTGGAGGTGGGTCGGGTCGGGTTTGCGTCAGAGGACACAACGGTGCCGAGAGCTGTAACCCAGTTCAACCCTAGGCAACGGCTCGCAAGGTATCACGTCATACTCATTCCCGAGGTTGGGTGCTCAAAATTACAGATCTGGGGTGCGATCGCGTCTATCTTACCTAGGGCTTCCAGGCTGAACCAAGGTGCCGCCTGACTTTTTCTGTCGAGGGGTGCGATCGTCTCCACCGTAGAAATGCCTCGACCGGCGATCGCGATGCTTGGGGAGACGCGGCGCGGGGGGTACACTCAGGGAAGTCTTTCGCCATCGGCTCAATCTATGACCCACCCGCTCCACGGCACCTTTGCCGTTGCCGAACGTATTTTGATTGAATTGGGCCGTCGTCGCCGCAGCCTCTTCTTTTGGGCCGTGTTTCCCGTTTTGGTGCTGGTGCTCAATGGCCTCATTCTGGAAGAACGGGCCCAGCTTAGCGTTGCCGATGCCTTTGAGCAGGCTGTGCCGCCAACGCTGGTCGGTGCCGCCCTGTTTTTTAGCTGCTTGGGGGGCAGTGTGGCCACCGTTGTGGCCGAGCGCGAGCAGCAAACCCTAAAGCGACTGTTTCTGTCGCCCCTCAGCGGCGTGGCCTATTTTTTGGGCATTTTTGTGGCCCATTGTGCCATTGGCCTGGGGCAGACGGGGCTGGTATGGGCGATCGCGGCTTCCCTGGGGGCCAGCTTTAGCGGTTCAGCTTTGCTCAACGTGGCCATCATTCTGCTGAGCATTGCCGCCTATGTCGGAGTCGGGTTTGTGCTGGGCACCCAGTTTGCTCGCCGCATTGAGGATATCAACGCCCTCGTCGCCGCCTTTGGGGTGCCGCTGCTGATTTTGGGGGGGGCATTTTTGCCGACGGCGCTCTTTCCTGAAAATCTCCTCGATCTAGCCCGCTACAACCCCATCTATCACATGATCATGGCTCTCACAAGCAGCGCCGTGGAGAATGAGCCCTTTGGCGAAACCGCGCCGCATTTTTGGTTTTTGGTGGTTTTTTCCGGGGCGATGGTGATTTCCGGGTGGCTCGCCTATCGCCGGATGTTGATGATTGAGCGTCAGCTTTAGGGCGATGGGATGGGTAGGTGGGATTCAGGGAACGGAGCTGACACGGGTGCTTTGAGAGCCCTAGGGTTTTGGCTGCGATCGGCTAGTTCGCGCAGTTTCTGAACCCAATCAGAGATCTGAATTGGCTGCTTTGAATTTTGGGTTTTGACTCTTAAATTCTGTGCAGCGCATCTGAAGATTAAGTTTTGAATTTTTAACTTTGAATTTTGAATTCCGCGCAGCGGCTCAGACCTCTCCCCACCCCGGTTGCAGATGCTTTTTGATCGGGCTGTAGGCTTTGAAGTAGACCACGGAGCCGACCTGTCGCAGGGCAGACTTGATGGGGGTATCGGCTCCCATGCAGCGCTGGCACACCGGGTTGTTGACCTGGAGGCGATCGAAGTCGCCCTTGAGGGTGCAGGCGGGGCGATCGCGAAGCACGTCCACCAGCGATCGCTCCACCACATTGCCCAGGGGAATGCGCCCCTCATAATCTTTGCAGCAGGGCACGACCGTGCCGTCGTACAACACCCCCGCCTGCCGAGACACGCCGTTGCAATAGCCAAACCGCGCCGGGATCACCTGAGGCGATTCCACATTGCCCCAACTATCGAGGGGGAAGGTTTCGAGCATGAGCTTGGGGTGGAGGGGAATGAGCTGCCACTGTCCAGGACGATGGCGCGCGATTGCGGCCTGTTGTTCTGCCACTGAGGGCGCAGCGGCGCACCCGGTCAGCAGCCGCTCAGCCCAGGTGGTAAGTTCGGCCTGCATGTGGGCGCGCCCGGTTACCACCGTCATGGGCTTGTGGGGCACCAGAAAGGGATGGGGTGTGGTGTCGAGGAACTTGATGTGGACGCGGGTGGGCGAGTCGAGATCGGCGAGGTTGGCCTGCACGTAGCGGGTGATGCCCTCGAAGTAGTGCTCGGGCTGGAGGCGGGGCGGGGCTCCGCGCAGCACAAAGGATTGGGGATCTGGCGTTTGTAGGGAGATCGTCACTTTGGGAATGCGCGATCGCACCAGCCTGTCGATATGGTCGGGCCAGAGGTCAAAGGTGCTGCCATTGGTAGTGAGGTGTAGATTGATCCCCAAGGCGACGGCGCGATCGATGGCCTTGAAAATGTGGGGATAGATCAGCGGCTCCCCCATCAGATGAAAGGTGATAATCTCCGCGAGGCGGTGCTCAGCGACCTCTTGTAGGAGGCGATCAAGCAACTCCCACGCCATGTGGCCGCGCCGCCGCGCCATGATGGTATCGGGGCAAAACTCGCATTTGAAATTGCAGACATTGGTTACTTCGAGGTGCAGACGTTCGAGCGGCGGCATGGAAACTTCTCGCGATCGCGGCCATTCCCCACCCCCGTCCGAGGTGGAAGCATAGACGGAGTGAGATTAGCCCAACCCTAACAAACCTCATTTCTCCATAGGTGAAAAAATCCTGAGTTTTGCCGTGCCCGCTGTCCTAGGCGCATCTCCGCATATCCACCGGATTCTCGCATCGCGGGCTGTAAACTCTGTTAGCCTTGAGAGATTTCAGGCATGCGTTCTCAGTGGGCGGGTATGGTGTCGGCTTCACCGTCAAATGTGCTTAGTGAGATCGAGCAGCGGCTCCGAATTTTGCTGCCTGCTCATCTTTATGCCGCCGCTTGGATTAACCCCAACCCCGAGACGTTGATGCGGGTGTTTGAGCATCTGCGCACCTTGCAGCACATCTTGATTGACTATGTGCCCCGCGATGTGTACGACCATCCCCCCGCTCCCGGCTCACCCCGATACCAGTGGCAGTCGGGGACGCTACTCTTCACTGACTTGGCTGGATTCACGCCCTTGCTGGAAGCCCGCGCCGCTGAGGGGTTGGAAGGGGCTGACCTGCTGCTCCAATTGCTGAACCGTTATTTCTCGGAAATGATTGAGATCATCAGCAAATCGGGCGGCAATTTGTTGGAATTTACCGGGGATGCGCTGCTGGTGCAGTTCACTACGGGGGACGCCCAGCGTGATGTGGAGCAGGCGATCCATGCGGGATTGCGGATGCAGCGGGCGATGAAGTCCTTTCGGAAAATTGCGACGAAGCATGGGGATTTGTCTCTGCAAATGCGGGTGGGGATGCACGCGGGCCATTTCGTAAAGGCCGATATTGGCACCCCCATGCGCATGACCCATGCCCTGCTGGGGCGCGCCGTTACCCTTGCCAAAAAAGCGGAGGGTGCGGGGCAGGTGGGGCGGGTGGCGTTGACCCACAGCACGAAACAATTGCTGGGCGATCGCATTCGCCTTGAAGCCGTAGATGCTGAACACTGGCTGGTGATTGACGATTTTTCGCCGGAAGAATTGGGTGAGTACGAAATCACGGTGCCCCGGCGACGCACCACCCCCATGTTGTTTGACCGCAGCGTGTCCGCTTTGATGGCGGAAATCAAGTCCAGCGTGGACATTGTGGAACCCTTGGCGAGCTATCTGCCGCGATCGGTGCTGCAACTGATTGTGGAAACCGCTGCCGATCGCCGCATTCCTCCCGCGTTTCCTGCCATTGCGGTTGCCTTTGTCAACCTCATGGGCCTGCCGGAATCTGTAGATGACGCCCTGCCGGAAGAAACCACCGATTTGGTGGACTGTTTTTCCGATGCCTTTTCCCTCATTAATGGCATCGTTGAGCTGAAGGGCGGCATTTTGCAAAAGGTCACTTACCACTCCATCGGCTCAGAAATGCTGATGCACTTTGGCGTGCTCAATCCCGATCCTAGCGATCCCTTTCGGGCGGCGGATACAGTGCTGGCGATCCGTCAGGTGGTGGAATCACTGACCCCCCCCAGAGTCCAGGGCAAGCCGATTCGGTTGACCTGTCGCATTGGCCTCAGCTATGGCCCGGTGTTTGCCGCTGAGGTGGGAGAGCGGCGGGGACGGCGCGAGTTCAACGTGTTGGGCGATACGGTGAATACGGCGGCTCGGCTGATGAGCCGTGCGGGCGAAAATGAGATTTGGATGAACCGGATGATGTATGGCCACATTGGCGGCCACTTTTATGCCCAAACGCTGGGAGCGATCGCGCTCAAGGGGAAGGCAACGCCTCAACCCGTCTATGTTCTGGGCGATCGCCACACCCCCGATTATTAGGAACCCGAGGGGATTGGGGCCAAATTCATCGCGAGAAAATGATAGGTTGTCAGAGTCCTCTGGGGGCGATTGCTGCGCGCCCTTTATCCTGCAACCGCAAAGCTATGTCGATTCCTGTTGATCAAATTCGCTACAACGAGCAGGGGCTCGTGCCTGCGATCGTCCAAGACTACCTTGATGGCACCGTGCTGATGATGGCGTGGATGAATGCCGAATCGCTCCAAAAAACCATCGACACGGGCGAAACCTGGTTTTGGAGCCGATCGCGCCAGGAATTTTGGCACAAGGGCGAAACCTCGGGCCATTTGCAAAAGGTGCGCACGGTTCGCTACGACTGCGACAGCGATGCCTTGCTCATCACGGTGGAGCAAGTGGGCGATGTTGCCTGCCACACGGGCGAGCGAAGTTGCTTTCACCAAATTGAGGGGCGGGTTGAGGCTCCCCCGGCAGATACGCTGTCTCAGGTGTTTGCGGTGATTCGCGATCGCCAAGCTCACCCCAAACCTGGCTCCTACACCAACAGCCTGTTTGAGGGCGGTGACAACAAAATTTTGAAGAAAATTGGCGAAGAATCTGCCGAGGTCGTGATGGCCTGCAAGGATGACGATGCCGACGCGATCGCGGGTGAAGTGGCGGATTTGCTGTATCACACCCTCGTGGCGATCGCCCACCACAATGTGGATCTCAAGGCCGTTTATCGCAAACTCCAGTCCCGGCGCTAGGGGCTGCCATCAATGCAATTCAGCGTCCCGATCACGGCTGAGTGATAGTCCCTCGCATGGTTGTGAGGGCGGGCGCGGCAATTCCTTCTGGGCAAGTGTTTCAACATCAATTGATGACGCGCCCTCGGGCGATCCATCAATTTACCCGCGTGAACTCAACCAGATAGGGCTACACTGAAGCCAGCATTTTCCAACAGGGGCATGAGACGAGGGTGAAAGGTGTTGCAGTCCATTGCACATTGTCTCTGTATCTGGCCCTCATCCTGGGTTGCGCCCAGCCCATCGAGAGCACACACTGGTGGCGATCGTCGCGTTTTTGCTGTGGGCACATCGGAGGTGTTGCATCCGGTTGGGCGGCGATGTTCTCCCCTTCGGCCTCCCATCATGCCTAGGATCATCGCCCTCCAAGCCTGTCGCCACGGCACGGGGTGCTCTCACCTTGCGGCTAATCTTGCTGTCCTGTTGATGCAGGCTGGGCATCGGGTGGGCCTGCTCGATACTGATCCCCGTGGCGGCGGCATTCGAACCCTGTTTGCGGTCGATGCACCAGAACCCGCCGATCTCAACACCTACTGGTGGTTTCAGATGCCCGCTGCATCGGCAACGGCACCGCTCGACAAGCAGCTTTATCGCTATCGGGGCGATCGCCCCACGACGCCATCCGGCATTTATCTGCCCCCCGCAGGCGGTCAGTTGGGGCTGCAAAGTGGCCAAGCGATCGCCCTCAAAGCCTACTACGACAGCAGCAACGTTGGCGATATGGTGCATCACCTGAGCCGCGATCTCCACCTCAGCTATATTATTCTCGACATTCAGCCCGAGATGACCGACGACGCCCTCATGGGGTTGGCGCTGGCGGATACCACCCTCCTGCTGATGCAACTGGACACCTACGATTTTCAGCGGGCCGCTGTGGTAATCGAAGTGATGCAAAAGCTCGGAACTCGAAAGATCTGGCTGGTGCCGAGTCAGGTGTTGCCTGTGCTAACGGCGGAGGCGGTGCAGGAGAAACTGGAAACTACCTACAATCGCCCCGTTGCTGGTGTCTTGCCCCTGAGTGAAGAAATGGTGCGGCTGGCGAGCCAGGGTATCTTTTGCCTCCAGCATCCAGACCACGTCCTGAGTGACGCCATGCGCGCGATCGCCACCCAGACCATTTTGGATACGCCCACCGCGACTCGCGCCGCCTCTAGTAGTAATGGCAAATGGTTTCAGTCGCGTCAGCGATCGCTCTTTGCCCTGCTGGAATTTCCCACCCTAGAGCGCCATATTCTCACGACGGTTTTGAGACAGGGTAGCGTCACCCTGGCTGAATTGATGCAGCACCACGACGAACCTGCCGATGCGATCGCCGCTGCCATTCAGCAGTTGTTTCAGCAAGGCTGGCTTACCCGCGACCCAGACTCCGACGGGTTGCGCTTCCGCGACGCCAACGCCTCGGCCAATCCCTCCCCCCAACGTGAATCCCCCGGAGATTAGCCCAATGATGACTGCCCCCGCGCGATCGCCCTAGGTCGCCCATCCCCAAAAAAGTTTGTTTCCCGCAAGAAGATCTGAGTTTCAAGATAGGCTAGAGGCTCAAGACAACACTGACTTTTTGCTTGACCCGATAGACTCCGGAGCAGTGAAGCCCTGCGCCAAGACTGCCACTGCATTGCACGAGAAGGTGACATATGGTCAAAGTGGTGTCCGTTCACTCCTTTCGAGGAGGCACCGGCAAATCAAACTCGACAGCAAATCTTGCGGCTACGGTCGCGCAACAAGGATATCGGGTCGGTATTGTGGATACCGATATTCAGTCCCCTGGCATTCACGTGTTATTTGGCTTTGACGAAAGCCAGATGAACCTTTCCCTCAACGATTATTTGTGGGGGCGGTGTTCTGTGGAAGATGCCGCCTACGACGTGACCCACGCCCTCCAAGGCAGCGGGGCAAGTGGCAGTGCCATTTATCTCATTCCGTCGAGTTTGAAAGCAGGAGAAATCGCCCGCGTTTTGCGCGAAGGTTACGACGTTGGCCTCCTCAATGACGGGTTTCAAGAACTGATCCAGCAGTTGAATTTAGACTATCTCTTCATTGATACCCACCCCGGTTTGAATGAAGAAACCCTGCTTTCGATTACGATTTCCGATGTGCTGCTGCTGATTATGCGGCCCGACCGGCAGGATTTTCAGGGCACGGCAGTCACCGTCGATATTGCCCGACGGTTAGAAGTTCCGAAAATGCTGTTGATGGTGAATAAAGCCCTATCTTCCTTTGATTTTGATTCCCTCAAAGCCGAGGTAGAAAGTACCTATGGTGCTCCGGTGGCAGCCGTGTTGCCCCTGACAGAAGAAATGATTCAATTGGGAAGCAGCGATATTTTCTGTATGCGCTTTCCTGATCATCCCCTGAGCAAAACCATTGCCGGTGTGGCGGCCCTGCTGATGGATTGAGGGGGAACCTTTGGGGCGACCCCCTCGACTGAAAAATCGGCAGGGATGGCGCGATCGCGGGCTGATTTTTTGCCTGAGATGTGCCCCCACGAATGGATGCCCCATGGGTGGGCTAAGCTGGGGACGGATTACGGCTCGGTCTGGCGTCACCCGTGGAGAAGCCAATTTCCCGGTGATGGGCACTTTGGGGCGCAGTCAACCCACCGCCCGCTGTCTGCCCCTGTGTGCAGAACCTGTGCCCTAGCTTCGATAGCTTCGATGTTGAATAAGGATGATGTTTGTGCTGAAACGAACCTCGCTGTTGTCTGCGATCGCGGCACTTGGCTTTTGGGGCTTGGCAACGCCCGCCTGGGGGCAAGCCCTCGTTCCCTATGTCCTGCCGCTAGACTACGAGCGCCTAGAGGATCAGGGCCTCTTTTTACTTCAAGAAGCCCTGCAACGCGCCCAGGTGCAGCAGCAATATCGGCAGGCGTTGGCCCTCGCCCAGTTAGCATCACAACTTGCTCCCAATGAGGTCAGCGTGTGGGGGTTGTTGGGCACGCTCTACCTCCAGGTTGAGGAATATGACGCCGCGATCGTGGCCCTTGATCGCGCCCGCCAGCTTGATGCTGACGAAAGTGCTGTGCTATTTGCCCTCGGGACGGCACACTTCCGGAATGGTGACTATGCCCAGTCTGCAAACTATTTAGAGGCGGGGCTGCGCTTGGAGCCTGACAACCCTGGCGCGCTGTTTGATTTGGGCAATGCCTACTTTAAGCAAGGTCGGTTTGATCTAGCGATCGCCCAATATGAGCGATCAGTTGAGATCGAGCCTGATTTTTGGCCCTCTATTAATAACATTGGCCTCGTGTTTTACGAACAGGGGCGCATTGACGAAGCCATTGCCCAGTGGGAAGCGTCTCTGGAGCAGTCGCCAGAGGAGCCAGAACCTCAACTGGCGATCGCCGTCGCCCGCTACCGCCAAAGCCGCGATGCTAGTGCCCTCAGTTTGGGGATCGCTGCCCTAGAGCGGGACAGCCGCTATGCCCAGCGAGATTTCCTGGTGCAAAACCTGTGGGGAGAGCGGCTACTGGCCGACACTGATGTGTTTTTTAACGTGCCTGCTGTACGAGCCATCTTAGCCCAGTTGTAGAGGTCACTGAGGTGCTTGCCCGACGCCCTCCAGACGCCCCCCTGCCTACCCTGAAGCATCCGTAGGACGGTGTGGAAGGGTTGTCTGGCTTATTGTCCTGGGTCGCTGGGCATCGGATTTCTGGGATGATGAGATGATGCGCCCTGCGATCGCGATGCGTTATGTTCACGTCCAGAATGCCCCTACCCCCGATGGAATCTGCCCTGACCCAGCGCCTCCAGTCCGCAATCGCCGCCGCCCCCGATTATAGGATCACCTTTGCTGAGTTTATGGACTGGGCGCTCTACGATCCCCAGGCGGGATACTACAGCGCCAGTGCGCGCCAACTCGGCCCCCAGGGCGACTTCATCACCGCTGCGCACCTCGGCCACGACTTTGGAGAATTGCTGGGCGAGCAACTGGCGGAGATGTGGCATCACCTCGACTGCCCGACTCCCTTTGACATTGTGGAATTGGGGCCAGGGCAGGGATTGATCGCCGCCGATGTCCTCAACCAGCTTGCTCGCCAGCATCCCCAGTGCTTACCAGCGGTACGCTATACCCTGGTGGAGCGATCGCCCGCCCTCATGGCCATGCAGCAGCAGCGCCTTGCCCCGTGGCAACGCCAGGGCTGCGAAATCCGCTGGTGTGATCTGTCTGAGATTGCTCCCGATGCGGTTGAAGGCTGTATCTTTTCCAACGAATGGGTGGATGCGCTGCCCGTTCACCGTGTGGTGCTGACGGAGGTGGGACTGCAAGAGCAGTATGTGACCCTGGGTTCCACGCCCGATCGCCCCTTTGCATTCACCCTTGGCCCGTTGTCTGACCCTGCGATCGCCGATGATTTGGCAATGGTTGGTGTACAGATTGCGCCGCCCGCCTATCCCTTGGGCTACACCACAGAGGTCAACCTCGCCGCCCTCGACGGGCTCGCCCAACTGGCTCGGCGTCTCCGGCGGGGCTACCTGCTGACGGTGGACTATGGCTACCCAGCCCATCGCTACTACGCGCCCTCGCGGAGCCAGGGCACCTTGCAGTGCTATTGGCAGCAGCGCCACCACGATGATCCGCTCTATGCCGTTGGGCAACAGGACATCACTGCCCACGTCGATTTCACCGCCCTCGAACGCCAGGGCGAGCGCTGTGGGCTGACAACCCTGGGCTTTACCCAGCAGGGGCTTTTTTTGATGGCGTTGGGTTTGGGCGATCGCCTCAGCGCGATCGCCCAGGCCAAGACGGCTGATATCAACCAAGCGCTGCGGCGACGGGATGCCCTCCATCGACTGATTGATCCCACAGGACTTGGAAACTTTGGAGTTTTGGTGCAGGGCAAGGGCCTTGACGCTGCTGTCCACAAACCCTTGAAGGGTTGGGCGGTGCCACCGCTTACCCTAGTATGATGCCCCCTTGCCACACCCGGCTTTGGGATGCCTAGGCCCGTCGATTTCAGCGGGTTGAGTCTATTGGTCGATCGCGCCGCCAAGTTTCCCGGATTTTGCCCAAGAAATTCCAGGGAAATACAGAGTATTCGGTCATCCTGCGCTATCCTCAAGGACACGTGTTCAGAGTTCGGCAATTGCGATCGCAGTTTTGAGTTGCCTCAGGTTTAAAACCCGTGGCGCGAGTGTCAGAGAATTTAGCGCAATTCCGTAACTTCATTTTTGGGGCTGAGTGATACCCACGCTATGAGCGATACGTCGGCATTTATTGCAGGCTGTGCCACAACGGGTGCGGCAGCACTGATGTTGCTGCTGGCTCGCATCAGCATGGGAGAATCCACCACCCAGGTCAACCCCCCACTGCTGCCCCCTGGCCTGGAAGAATCGGTGATGCCGGTTCCTGCGCCGCCGCCGCCCACCACCGCCGACGGTAACTCGCCTGAGCAGCGATTTTTGGATAATTTGGATGATCAGCAAGCCCTGATTGATCGGTTGGAATCTCAGCTCACCCAGCAAGATCTCCTAATTCGGGATTTGGAGTCACAACTGCGAGATCAACGGGAACAAACCACCGCGATCGCGGCCCGTCTCGAAAGCTACGAGCGATCGGTGGATATATTGACGACTCAGCAGCAACAAATGGCAGGGATGCAGCAAACGACGGACAAAACCCAGTCTTCTCTGCTCTGGGTTGGCGCTGGGTTGGTGTTGGTGGTGCTGGTGGGCGGAGCCCTAGTGCTGGTGATTCTCGTGATTTTGGTGGCCTTTCAGTCGCGGCATAAGTCCAACTCACGACCTAGCCAAATCGTCTACTCCGCAGAAGTGCCGTCGCCACACCCCGGCTATTACCCACAAACAGAATTTTTGCCCCCCGCTAAACGGCCTCGCCGCATCTATCAACAAGAGTTTTATGACTATGATTGAGGGCGGTTTGTAGAGGCTTGGCAAGATGCTACAAAAAGAGGGCGATCGCGAACCCGAGGCTTGATTGAACCGTGCGTGAGCACTCGCTATCCCATGACAACGGGGAAGTCTGCTTAGTGACGCTTGCGTGCTTTCCAGGTGCCACCGTAGGCATAACCCGGCTGAGCCTGTAACGTTGGCCAGCAGCGATTGCACACAAACAGCCACGGCTTTTCTCCAGCCCGCACCCGGTACAAAACAGCGGATTCAACACCGCAGCGATCGCAACATTTGGTTCGGGTTCTTGCCGCCACAACGTTGATTCTTTTCCTCCAAAGCCCAGAATGTGGGTGCTTTTTCCGTCATTCCCCTGAAACTTTAGTTGATCTTAGAGCCCCTAATATTTGCGGACAACGCCCCCATTGAGTCGTGTTAAGTCCCCCCAATATCATCCCTGGTGTTGTGGTGCGGTTTCCTCAACTCCCTTCCCTGGGTGGCACAGATCCTGCCCCGCGATCGCGGCTGAGTGCTGCCAATACCCTACTCATCCGTCCAGTCCCCGATGTTAGACTCCAGCGCGATCATTGCCTTTGATCGTGACCGTTGATCGTGCCGAAGATAACAGTCTATTTTTACACAAATTGAAACTGGGCAGAGTTCACTCCCTCAGTCACAACGAATGCTAAGAAAAACGAGGCAGAAGATCTGAATTTTGAAAATCGGATTAAAGTTAACGGCGACAGGGAGAACAGACTGGGAAACTCTCTGTGGCAAAACGGGCCTGTTGTGAATTGCGAGACGCAAACAATGGCGAAAGAGCAAACGATTGAGTCGCTGACGGGAAAAGACCTCCTCAAGAAGGTGAAGGAACTTGACCACTTGAGCAAAGAGGAGAAGGCAAGAGCCTGTGGCTATTACACCCTGACAAAAGGTGGGGTCGAGCGCGTCAATATGATGAAGTTCATGAATGCGCTGCTTGAGGCAGAGGGCATTCAACTTGATAGCAGCCAAAGCACAAATGGTCGGGGCGGCAGAAGTGCGAGCTATCGTATTACCGTTCAGTCAAACGGCAACTTATTGATTGGGTCGGCCTACACCAAACAAATGGGACTCCAGCCCGGCGATGAGTTTGAAATTTCCCTTGGGCGTAAGCATATTCGCCTGAGGCAACTGAATACCGATGGTGAGGAAGAGGACTTTGAGGAATAATGGCGATCGCGCTGACAATTCGTTGGTCG
>JACYME010000038.1 GCA_015272155.1 Leptolyngbyaceae cyanobacterium T60_A2020_046 | reverse complement strand
ATATAGTGAATCCAGATAAGAATGCGACAAATAGAGAACTGCATTGCCCTATCTGCAAAGGGCCTGCCTGCCTCAAGCACAATTGGAATGACTATACGCCTCGTAAATCGAGGTCATCACCCCTTGGGAGGATAAGGATCATTGCCGTAGCTGTTCCTCTGACGAATGCGGCCATTCTCACCATGGACAATCCGCTCTGAGCCTTGATTTTTGGCGATCTCGCGAGCAATCTCCATCGCTTCTCGCTGAGTTGCCGTCACTCGCGTTGCCCGACCTGCGCCCTCAGGCTTCACCGCCCAGCCATCAGGATGAGGAACAACGTGTTGGTTCTTGCCATTTTGCGACTTAGACATCAGGAATTTCCATCCTTAATGTTAGATTTACATAACAATACTAGATCGCGAACCCCAAAATGGGTCATGATAAATGTTAACTTAATCCGAATTTATCGAGAGCAGGCCGGAATCTCTCAGACAGAACTGGGACAACATCTGGGCGTCACTCGCCAAACGATCGCCGCGTGGGAAAAGGGCGATCGCGAACCGTCTGTCGCACAACTGGCCCAAATTGCAAGATTTCTGGACATTGCCGTCGATCTGCTACTGCCAGAAACCGATGCTGTGGCCATGCCCGAAACAGCAGGGCTCATGTTTCGGGCCGATCAGCCCTCCGCGCTCAATCCGCACCTGCGGGCGGCCCTCTCCCGAAAAGCCAAAGACTATACCTTCATCGAGCAACTGATCCACGAAATCCCCACCCTGCCAGAGATGCGCCCGTTAACTGGGTACAATGCTCATCTCGTTGAGGAAGTCGCGCGGGAAATCCGCGACTGGCTGGGTATGGGCGAAACCTGCCCCTTGGGAGATGCCTTGGCCCTATTGGAATCAAAAGGGCTGAAGGTCATTCTGCATTCACTACCCAACGAGATTTCTGGGTTTTCGGCCTACACTGAAACCTCAGGTGCCGTCATTTTCATCAATGCAGTCCATCCCACAGAGCGCAAGTTCTTTACCGCCCTCCACGAACTCGCTCACCTGATCTTTCACCGGCAGGAATATCGAGCCCCAAACGAAAAAGCAGGCGGACGCACTGACCCACGGGAAAAAGTAGCCAACCACTTCGCCGGGGCCGTTCTCTTACCCGAAGATATTATTCGCCGTGAACTGCATGGTTATCGCCAGCGCTGGCTGCCAGAACCCCTACTGGCCGACATGAAGCGACGGTATAGCGTCAGCATGAAAACCGTTTTGTACCGAGCCGCTGACGTCGGCATCATCACCCAAAAGCAAAAAGGGCAGCAAATTGGCCAGCTCAACAAGAAGTATGGTCAAACCCATGAGCCTGTTAATCTACCAGCTTCAGAACGTTTAACCCGCCTGGAGCGCATGGTTTTTCTGGCCTTGCTCCAAGAAAAAATCACGATTTCTAGAGCCGCAGAGATTTTAGGCAAACCCTTGATCGAACTGCGCGACACCCTCAACGACTGGTTGGAGGAAATGGAAGTTTGATTCTGCTGTCAGACGCCAATGTCCTCATTGATTTAGGCTACGTGGATGGTTTATCCGTCTTGACACAATTGGGCACAGTCGAGGTTCTGGATGTCGTCTTTGATGAATGCTGTCACCCTCGTCAGCCAGATTTGCCAGAGGCAATCGCAGCAGCTGACATTCAAACGGTCAAGGTCACCCAAGAGTGGGCTAGGAGCGCCCACTCCTATCAAACTGGCCCACTCAGTTTTCAAGATGCACTTTGCCTGTACTACGCCAAGACCTATCAACGCCTGTTGCTGACCAATGAAAAGCCTCTTAGGAGATGTTGCCAGGAACAGCAAGTCTCCGTTCATGGCACCCTCTGGATTGTTCAGTCCATCTACGAGCGCCAGTTACTCGATGCCAAAATTTTGTGCGGATGGCTCTCTACCCTTAATCGCCACAATCGTCGCTTGCCCACACAAGAGGTTGCTATTCTCCGAAAACTCCTAGACTGCTAAGCGATGAAGGAAGTAT
>JACYME010000150.1 GCA_015272155.1 Leptolyngbyaceae cyanobacterium T60_A2020_046 | reverse complement strand
ACTATCGATGTACCTAAAGCAAGTCTGATTCTCATTCTTAAGTAGAATCACTATATCACCGTGTTGTTCAACAAAGGCGCGAAAGGCATCCCAGTCGGTGATTTTATGGCTATGGCCCTGTTGGTAACCTTGCTTAGCCGCCACCTCGCCGCTCGCGCGATACCGATTGTGCCACTCAGTCAGCGTCGTCGTACCAATGCCCATGAACCGACTGACTGCGGCTTTCGAGTGCCCGGCTTCAATTGCCGCGATCGCTTTCTGGCGCAGGTCAAGACTGTAGGCGGCAGGCATGGGCGGGTCTCCACACTTTTCCTCGACTTTAACCGACCCGACCTTTACGCGGATTGCTATATCACCACACACCGAACTGCCGAACAACCGCAGGTGAATGGGTCAACAGTAGCGGCCCATCGCACGATCTTCGATGGGTCAGCGATCGCCCTTCAGAAGAAGGCTAGACCGTTGGTACAGTCCCCCGATTTTTTCTCGGCATTCACCCAGTTTTGTGATCAGTCCTTAGAGGGCGTTTGAAAAGTCTTCCAGGGTAACCTGAGCCACCTTGGCTATGGAGAACCAGCAACAAGGGAATCAGGGTTTCAAGCGTTGAGGTCATCTGTATATGTCGCTTCTGATGCTCAAATCCACCCTTTTAAAACATCCTCTTAGAGAAGCCGGGGGATTTGCCATCCTGTGCCGCGCCCTAATCCTTGACCAGAAGAATTCCGATAGGCTGCCGTGGTCTGGGGCGAGGGGCTTGGGCATGTGGGTTCTCAAATGCGGCAATGCCCAAGTTTTTGCTGGCAGGCAGCGACTACTCCTGCCGCAACCGCTCAGACCATACCCGAGTCGGCAGACCCCAGACATAAATGAAGCCTTCTGCTGCTCGATGGTCGAACTGGTCATCTGCACCGTAGGTTGCTAAGGCTTCGGTGTAGAGGGCGCTGTCAGATTGCCGCCCAACAATTTGAGCATTCCCCTTGTAAAGCTTGACGCGCACCGTCCCTGTGACGCGCTCTTGGGTTTGGCGAATGAAGGCATCGAGTGCTGACTTCAAGGGGCTGTACCACAGGCCGTTATATACCAAACGGCTGTAGGTTTCTTCGATGCCGCGCTTGTACTGGGTGACATCGGCGGTAAGGGTGAGGCTTTCGAGGTCGCGGTGGGCAGCAATCAGCACGAGTAGGGCTGGTGCTTCGTAGATTTCGCGGGATTTGATGCCCACAAGACGGTTTTCGATCATGTCGATGCGGCCTACGCCGTGGCGGCCTGCCATGTCATTGAGTTGGGCAATCAACGTCGTCGCCGCGATCGCCTCCCCATTCAAGTGTGTGGGCGCCCCTTCGACAAAGCCAATTTCCACATATTCCGGCTCGTCGGGGGTATCGGCAATGGCGCGGGTCAGAGCATACACCTCCTCTAGCGGCTCATTCCAGGGATTTTCCAGCGGGCCAGCCTCAATGCTGCGCCCCAGCAGGTTGAAGTCGATGCTGTAGGGCGACGATTTCTTGACCGGGAAAGAGAGGCCAAACTGCTCGCCATAGGAGATGGCCTCTTCGCGGCTCATGCCCCACTCGCGCGCCGGAGCCAACACCTTAAGATTCGGATTCAGCGCAGCGATGGACACATCAAAACGCACTTGGTCGTTGCCCTTGCCAGTACAGCCGTGGGCCACGGCATCTGCCCCACACTGTGCAGCGGCTTCGACCAAAAGCTTCGCAATCAACGGACGGGCCAGCGCCGTGGAAAGGGGGTAGCGGTTTTCGTACAGGGCATTGGCTTGGATGGAGGGCAGGGCATAGTGCTCAATGAGGGCTTCGGTGGCATCTACCACCAAGGACTCAGATGCGCCTGCTTTCAGAGCCTTTTCGCGGATGGGGGTCAAGTCTTCCCCCTGCCCGAGATCAGCAGCGAGGGTAATCACCTCTTTGACACCAAATTCATGCTTTAGGTAGGGAATGCACACGGTGGTGTCTACCCCGCCGGAATATGCCAATACCACTCTTTCTGCACGACCCATACCGATCACCTGAATAAACTCACGAGCCTTCTATTCTTACAGAATAGAGGGACTTTTGTGCCTGTGATGTATCAGATGCCAGGGCAAACATACTCTTCGGACAAAACACCTCTCTTAGCGCCTTAGCATGGTCTGTTGCTTGGGCCAATTTGCTTGGGGTGTTGTGCAAAACAACGCGAGAGAAAAGGGAAAGCCCCCGACTACCCGTTGCTCGGGAGGTTGCGCGGCGGAATGGGTGGGCCTTCGTAGAATTGACGCTCTAGGGTGCCCAGCCAAAACCATAGCCCGATCGCGGCCAAGGGGACTCCTGTGAGGGTAAGGCCCAGGGCAAGGGGCATAGAACCCGCGATCGCGACCACCAGCGGAATGGCAGACCACAGCACCGCACTCACCGCGATCGCCACCGTGCGCAGGCGTTGAACCCACTTTAGGGTGCGACGACAACTGGCGCAGTGTTGAGTATGGGAATAATAGCGATCGAGCAACGCCGGGGGCGACAGTTCCGGTGGCAGCGCCTGACCCGGAAACGGATCAGCGCTGAAGCTGCTGATCCACTTGCGAAATTCCACCACGTAGCGATCGGCCTGGGTTGGCAAAAAACACGCCTGGGCATAAGGCTTATCTGCCGCTTTTTCTAACATCCGTTCTTGAATGTGGAGGAAGATCTGGTCGTCCTCCAACACACGATTGTTGCCGATGTGGCTCAACCAGCGCGGCGTGAGTTGAATGAAAAAGCCCGGCAGCTTTGACGAAAACCGGAACGGGAAGCGAGCAAACAAACGACATTCACCCCGGCGGGTGGGCACCGCATAGACCACGGTCAACGTGCGGCCAAACTGCTTGGAAGTGAGATCGTGATACATCAACGACGGTGCAACAAAGGTGGTGTGCTGGGTGCCGAGCCTCCCCTTCCGCGGCCCCTCCGGCCAGATGCCTCGAAAGCCGAGTTTGCTGGACTCCAGCACGTCCATTTGCATTGGAGCCGCATTTTCGCGCTTGCCCACGGTTTTGTGGTGGGTGTAGGGAATGTGGCTAACATCCAGGACGTTTTCGAGCAGGGTTAGGGCATCGTAGGGCAAATCGCGGAAGGTGTTGAGCAGTATCCATCCGTCGGGCTCTTCAACCAGCGGGGCAATACTAGGAATGGCGACGTGGGGAGCGTTTTCAGCTTTTCCGGGGTAGGCAAACAGCAAGCCTTGGTGGACGGCGGTGGGTAGACTGGTGGCACAGGCCCGCGACGAGTGGTGAATCGTCGCTTCTGCAGGGGCTTGGGGAATCTGCTCACAGGCTCCGTCGCCGGAGAAGGCCCAGCCGTGATAGGGGCATTCCAGCAGGCCCGCTGCGTTGACGCGGCCTTCGGACAGGGGGGCGAGACGGTGGGGACACCGATCTTCAAACACACGCCAAGTGTCGGCGTTGGGATCCCACCAGATGACGAGATCGCGTTCCAACAGGGTGAAGCGAGTGGGGCGATCGCGCGTCAGATCTTCAACATAGTGCAGAGGATACCAGGCCTCTGCCCAGTCAAAATGGTTGGGGTCTGGCCCACCCGCAGACCGCGCAGCGGGATGTTGCGGCAATGAGGCTGGGGCGGTGTTGGGTCGCGCGTCTTGGGTGGCCGTCATCGGGTCTTGGCTCTGAGAACAACGAAAATATCTCCTTCTATTGTGTTACAAAACTTTATGAATTACCGCAAATGATTGCAATCGCCAGATTTCGCGACTCAGATCCGTGAAATTTGGCGTCATTCCTCCCGGTGCATATTTATGCAGTGGACTCTCTGCAATTCGAGGAGATGGATACCGCGCCCTAGGGTTTCTGTGGCACCATTTTTAGCGGGGGGAGCGGAATTTGTGCATCTCGACTGAGAAATGCATCACTGAGAAATGCATCACTGAGAAATGCATCGATCCCGACACAAAGGCGATCTCGAACGAAACAATCGCTTTAATATCAGGGATCCAAGGAGGTGCGATTTTGGCCGCCATTGAGCCGTTGTCGTTCTCCCCAGACAGGATGATCAGCCCACGGCTGTGGGTGGCTATTGCCGTATTCGAGGAGAGCACGCTGGCATCGTAATGGGGGCGAACACACCAGAACCCAACTCAGAACGTCGATTGGCCGCCCTTGCTCGCGTCCTGAAAGCGCTGCGCGAAACCGATGATCTGTCGGTTCTGATTCCCGCTGTGCTCGACAACTTAAAAGCCGAGTTGAGCTATACCGTGCTGTGGTTGGGCATTTACGATCGCATCAACCATCGGCTGGTTGCCCAGGGCCACGTTTCGCCCAAGCCCCACCGCCTTCTCAAAGCCCAGATGGCGTTGCAGCCCGGCGATCTGATGGAGCAGGTCGTGATCCAACAACGGGCCTTGATTGTGAACGACCTGCGGGTGGAGCCCCGCGCGGGAGATTGGGCCGACATTGCCGAAGATCTTGCCATTCAGGGAGCGCTGATTTTTCCAGTGCGTCAACGGGATACTTGTCAGGGGGTGATGGTGCTGGGCGCGCCCGAGTGGGGCAAGACGATCACAGCGGGCGATCGCACCTACCTGTCTACGGTGTTGGGCACCTTGGCCGATGTCTTGCACCGCCACGAAAAGGAAGAGCTTGCCACCCGCCTGCGTCGGCCCGAAACCCCGATCTTTCAGCTTGTGCAGCGGGTAAGCCCGCTGGGTTCCTGCGACAGTCAGTTGGAGATGGTGTTGCGCGAAACCTTTCGCTTTATTGAGCCCGATCGCGCTCGCATTTTTTGGCTGGAGCCTGCCACGCTGGTCTTTTGGGAACGGCTGGTGCTGCAATCGTCTGCCAATAGCCTATGCAAAACCTTTGAGGCAGACACCAGCCCATTAACAATTCCCGCCGCCAACATTCGCGTCGCCTACCAAGACCTGTGCAACCATCAGATGCTTGCAGTAGGGGAGTCTCAGGGAGCTTCGACGGCCAGCATGCCGGAGCAGTTGATGCAGCTTTTGGACGCGCGATCGCTCCTCGCCGTGCCCATTGTGGAGCGCGATGACCTGCGCGGGTTCCTCAGTGTCGAGGGTCGCCACCCGCGCATTTGGAAGGCGGCGGATAAGGACTACCTCACTGCCGCAGGCCGTTTTCTGGGGATGATTTTGCCCAACAGCACCATCACCCACACCCTAGAACAGTCGGCGGTGGATTATCAGGTCTTAGCGGGGGCAGTGCGCAGCATTCAAAACGATGGCGACTGGCGCAGAACCCTGGAGCTGTGCAGCGGCGAACTGTGCGATCGCCTCGCCGCCCACCACTTCATCGTGCTGTCCTACGACGCAGACCTAGGAATTTATCAGCCCGTTTTTCAAACCCAGGTGCCCAATCGGCGGGTGGCGGGCTTAGTGTGGCCGCGCCTAGATGATGTTGATTGGCAAATGCTGGAGCGCAGTGCGGGGGCGATCGCCGTTTCAGACCTGACCCACGACCTCAAGCTGGCCGCCTGGCGCGGCCCCCTCCAAGCCCTGGGCCTACGGTCCGTCTTAGTCTGCAACACCTCCCCCGGCTACCCGCCCGAGGGGGTTGTGCTCGTGGCCTGCGTGGGGCCGCGCCATTGGGAAACCGCTGAGGCAGACTTGCTCAGCCGTCTGAGCCAGCAAATTGGGCTGATTTTGCACCAGTGGCAGCTGCAGCGCCTGCTCAACCAACACGATCGCCTCCACGATGCCATCCAGCGCGGGCTGCAAACCCTCCAGCGCACCTTTGACGAAACCGAGTTAGCCGAAGCCGCCAGCGCCACCATTCTCGATATTTTGCAGGTCACAATGGTGGCGATCGTCACCTGGGAACTGGAAAGCAACGAAGGCCGCGTCAGCCATTGCATCACGCGCCACAAGGACTTTAGCACCGACCCTGACTACGGCATTGACCTCGCCTCTGATGCGGTGGTGAACTGGGCCATGCAGTCTGACAAAATGCTGCCCGTCACCTGGGAAGATTTGCCCCTGGGGAGCCGGGTGTGGCTCTCGGCTCCACCCAAGAGTCAACTGCTGTTGGTGGCCCTGCGCACTGCGCCCGAGCATTTGCCGAATGCAGTGCTGATTTTGGCCGATCGTCACGATCGGCAATGGTCAGATTATCACCTGGGGTTAGTGGCCCTGCTCGCCAACCAACTGGCCTGGTCACGACGCCACCTGAGCTTAGTTAACCTATTGCTGGCCCAGCGCGCCGACCTCGAAACCCTCAACTGGTACAAGCAAAAGCGTTTGGATGAGGTTCATCGCCGCCTCAGGCTCAGCCTCCAACGGCTCAACGACCCCATCACCCAAGGCCGCGGCCTCAGTGCCCAGCGGCAACTCCAATTGGTGCGCCAGCTCAGTAGCCTGATGGAGAGCATTCACACCGTTTTGACCGATGAAGCCTGGCAGTTGGGCGGTCAACAGCAAACGATTCCCCTGATTAGCCTACTCAACCGTCTGATGGAGCGCGCCAACCCGCTGATTCAGGCCCGCCATCTCTGGGCGAAGGTTCACAACGACAGCAACGTCACCATTGGGGGCGACCTGGTGAAGATTGAGTTTGTGCTGTATGAGTTGCTCACGGCGGCCTGTGAGCGATCGCCCGAACAAGGTCGCCTCGATATCTGGTGTCGGCCCCTGAATGCCAACTGGCTGGAACTGTCGATCACCGACGATGGCACAGTGCCCGATCGCCTGCTGGATGAATTGCAAAACGGTCGGCCTTTGGATATTTTGGCGCCGTCGCCGCTGGATACCCCACCTGGCCTACATTTCGCCATTTGCCAAGCCCTGATGCAGCAGATGGCAGGCGAGTTCTCGCTTCAGCGACTAGAGGATAATCGCATGATCAGCCGAGTGCTGCTGGCGATCGCCCCCGCCGCGCCACCCTCGTCTTCCATGCCCTCTAGTGAGAGCTTTTGAGCACCCTGCTCGCGTGTGATTGGGGTAGTGTCAGCACAGTATTAAGACGAGTCCAGCAATACCCACACAGAAAAACAAGCCCCGAATGATTCGGAGTCTGCTGTGTGATCAAAGCGTGCCGTGCCCTGCCTGAATCAAGCCCGCCGTGCCGGGCGATCACCGCGCGATGACAGAGCTCCCAGCGGGAAGGAAGGAACGCCCCCTAAAACGGCAACTTTTTCTTGCTCGCCTTTTCGCGGTCATAGTTGAGTTCCTTCAGCTTCTTCATAATGCGGCTGAAATACTCGCCCAGATACTCCTCCAGGGTGGTGACTTCGTTTTCGTCGATGTGGAAGGTGCGGTAGATCTCGTCCATCGGAGCCGTAATCGGCTCAGTGCCCACAATCACCTCCGTAAAGGCAAGGCGATCGGAAAAGTTCCAGCCCCACTGGAAAAAGGCCGAAGCCTTGCGCACCACCCGCAGTAAACCAACGGGCATCCGCGACACCTTGGACTCTTGCCCCGATAGCCGCTCGCAGAGGCGCACAATTTCGTAGGCTCCCCACGCCCGCGTACCCGCCAAGGGGAAGGCCCGGTTCTCTGTTTCTGGAATTGACAGGCTGGCGATCGCAAACCGAGCGATGTCCTGGGTGTTCATATAGGCAATGGGCGCGGCTTCGCCCATCACCCACACCGCCTGCTTTTCCAGAATGGGAATGGCGTATTGCCCAATTAACCCCTGCAAAAATCCGCAGGGTTTTAGGATGGTGTATGGCACGCCCGATTCCTGCAAATATTGCTCAGTGCAGTGCTTAATCTCCATCAGCGGTACGTGAGGATAATTCTCAGACCCGAGGATCGAGAAAAAGACGTAGCGCTTGATCCCCGCTGCCTTTGCTGCCTGAATAAGATTGACTTTCCCTTCCCAGTCCACCTCCATGGCCGAGTCGGAGGGGCGCGCCGTGGCCGCATCAATCACGGCGTCAATGTCCTCCAGGGCCGGAGGCAGGCTCTCGGGCTTGCACAGGTCGCCGCGAAAAAGCCGGGCTCCCCATTCGCGCAGGAAGGCTCCGCGCTGGAAGCTTCGCACTAGGCAAGATACCTCGTGCCCTTCGTCGAGCGCCCGTCGGACAATTTGTCTGCCCAGGGTGCCTGTTGCACCAACGACCAACAGCTTCATGAAAGCAAGGAAACAAAAGTTTACGTTCTTCTAACCATACCAGATGACGCCGCTGGATTGAGATCAGCCCTCAAGTTTCAGCCTCTCACCGATGCTCAAGGGTTTGTTGGGCAGTGGGTTGAGCCATTGTTGAAATTCTGTGTAATGCAGGCAACATTTTGGGGCCGATCGCGCGATCGCCGATCGATTTTTCAGAAATGTGGCGCAATGTGTCGCGATCGGCCCATTTCTGACATCGCAGTCTTCCTCATAAACCGAAGCTCCCTTTCCTGCTTTGGGCAGAAAAGGGAGCCTGGTGTGACGGAGAAAAATTGAGCCAGAACCGTCTGTTTTACTCTTCGCCGCCTTGAAGCCGCAGCATCAGAAACCCAACGCCCAGACCAACTAGCACGAGGGAAAACAGCAAAACCGACACGCTAAAAATTTCGCTACCCATGGGGATGACGCTCCTAGTGAATCCTTAAATGGCTTGATAGAAAAAGAAACAAGGGTGTTCGCAGGATTTATTTTATGTCCTATGGGCATCAATAAACAGACCACCCTCCCTCAGAGGGGGCAGACAATGGGGCACGTTGAGCCCGTCGAGGCGTGCTCCTGCTGATCTTTTCTCAGGTTTTGGTGCGATGGTTATTCCCCATCCCCTCGATGATTCCATTACCAAGGTGAATGCACGGCTCAAGGCGGCGCAACTGGGGCTCATCATTGAGCGTCGGGGCAATAAGCTGGCGCTGCGGGGCACGCTGCCGCCGCGTCCAGATAGCGATCGCCAACGCCCCCACCAGCAACGCATTCCCCTAGGCTTGCCCGCAACCAAGGCAGGACTCAAGCAAATTGAGCAAGAGGCGAAGGTGATCGCCGCGCGGTTAATTGAGCGCACCTTTGATTGGCATTCCTACCTACCCCACGCCACGGGGATGGTGCTCGCCTCCACAGATTTGGCAACCCAGATCGCCGCCTTTGAAGCGCACTATCGATCTCAGGCTATCGACCATCCTGAAAAGGTTGCCGCCTCTGTCAAAACGACCTGGGACAAAGCCTATGCTCCCTATTTGCGGAAGCTAACGCAGGTGTGCGATCGCCGCCCCCACCTCAGCCTGCCCAAGGCATTGATTGCCACCGTTCAGGAAACCCGCAACCATTCCCGCAGTCGCCAGATTTGCTGCACGGCCCTAGATGCCTTTGCCCGGTTTCTCCAGATCGATATCTCGGCAGATCTCAAATCCCTGACAGGCAGCTACAGCGGACGCCTGACACAAAAGCGTGATCTGCCCTCCGATGATTTGATTCTGGAATGGTTTGAGAAAATCCCCAACCCAGCCTGGCGGTGCGTCTACGGCCTCATGGCAGCCTATGGGTTGCGCAATCATGAGGTCTTTTTTTGCGACTATAGTGCCCTGCGCCACGGGGATGCGAATGCGGTCATTGAGGTGCTGCCGACGACAAAAACCGGAGCCCACGACGTGTGGCCCTTTTTGCCCGAGTGGGTCGATCGCTTTGGGCTGCGATCGCTCGAACTACCCCCAATTCAAACCGACCTGAACCGCACCACCCTACAACAAATCGGACAGCGCGTTTCGGTACAGTTTCGGCGCTATGGCGTCCCCTTTTCACCCTACGACCTGCGCCACGCCTGGGCCGTACGCACAATTCTGATCGGCCTGCCCGACACCGTTGCCGCCCGCATGATGGGTCACTCCGTCCACATTCACACCCGCACGTACCACCGCTGGATTACTCGCCGCGACCAACACCGCGCGGTGCAAACGGCACTGCAATCCCTTCCCTCCCCGTCGCCCTAAGGCAAGATGGCTAGAGGAGTGCCCCAATCCAACCGCCGCGTGCCCATCCAGGATGAACTGAGCACTCGGCGATGCTTGCCCACTGGGCGATCGCGTCTGCCATCTGCAATTTTGATCGAGTATGATCAGTAGAATGAAAGCGACTCTCTTCAGTGAGTTCTGAAACACCCACGATGACCGACCCCTCACCATCCAACACTACCTCCAAGAGCAGCCTTCCGAATCCGCCGCGCAAGGTCAACCCTTGGATTGAGGGTCTACAGACCATCGGTCTGAGCGTAGTACTTGCGCTGGGCATTCGCACCTTTGTCGCCGAAGCCCGCTACATCCCTTCTGGCTCAATGCTGCCGACCTTAGAGATTAACGATCGCCTCGTCGTTGAAAAGATTAGCTATCGCTTTAACCCTCCACAACGCGGCGACATCGTCGTCTTCTGGCCTCCGGAAGCGCTCTTTCCCGCTGGCGAACGACGGGACGCCTTCATCAAGCGGGTAATTGGCCTGCCGGGCGACACCATTGAGATTACGGAAGGAACCGTTTTCGTTAACGGCGAGCCCCTCGAAGAAGACTACATTCAAGCTCCGCCAGACTACACTTGGGGGCCAGAAACAGTTCCCGACGAGAGCTACTTGGTGTTGGGAGACAACCGCAACAGCAGCTATGACAGCCACTCTTGGGGATACGTCCCCCGAGACAACATCATCGGGCGGGCGGTAGTGCGCTTTTGGCCCCCCAACCGCATCGGTGGCCTCGATTAATCTTTGCGGAAACACCATCCCAGGAAGCGGGGGAATTTGCTGGATTCCCCTGCTCTGCGGCGTGGGGTGATTGTCTCGCAATCACCTGTCTGGTGAGGGTACGACTGCGAGACGGTTTGCAGATGCGCAAAGGTTGCCGAGACTTGGGAGCCTAAGCAAACTGGCCCGCACCATATCCCCCCTAGTTCCTAGGAGCAGGAGGGATGCGAGGCATTTACCCGACATCCGTTCCTTTAAACTCGCCGTAGGTCGCGATCGCGGCGGTCATGCGTGCGACAACCTCATCGACCGCGATCGAACCCATCTCGCCCGAGGTCCGGGTGCGAATATTGAGGGCGTTGGCCTCTACTTCTTTCGCGCCCACCACCGCCATGACGGGGATCTTGCTCTTTTCGGCGTTTCGGATCAGCTTGCCGAGGCGATCGCCGCTGAGATCCACCTCAGCCCGAACGCCCTGCGATCGCAGCTGTGTTGCCACCTGCTCCGCAAACCCAAGCTGCTCACTGGTGACCGGCAACAGACGAATCTGCACCGGGGCCAACCAAATGGGGAAATCCCCCGCATACTGCTCAATCAGGATGCCAATCAACCGCTCTAAGGAACCAAAGGGAGCCCGGTGGATCATGATCGGACGTTGTCGCGAGCCATCCTCCGCCACATACTCAAGCTGAAATCGCTCGGGCAGGTTGTAATCCACCTGCACAGTGCCCAACTGCCACTCACGCTCTAAGGCATCGCGCACAATAAAGTCCAGCTTCGGGCCATAGAATGCCGCTTCACCAATGCCCTCAAAGTGTTCCATCCCGAGGGTTTCCACCGCCCGCCGAATCGCGTTTTCTGCCTTTTGCCACGCTTCGTCAGAGCCGATGTACTTGTCTGACTCTGGATCACGGAAGCTCAACCGCGCCCGGAAGGAGCCATCCAGCTTCAGCACCTTCAACACATGCTGAATGAGATCCACCACCTTGAGAAACTCATCATCAAGCTGCTCGGGCGTCACAAACAAGTGGGCGTCATCTTGGGTAAAGCCCCGCACCCGAGTCAGGCCTCCCAGCTCCCCAGATTGTTCATAGCGGTAGACCGTGCCAAACTCTGCCAAGCGCATGGGCAGTTCGCGGTAGGAGCGCAGCGCCGACTTGTAGATTTGTACATGGAAGGGACAGTTCATCGCCTTCAGTACAAAGCCATCATCTTCAGACTCGCCCATCATGGGGAAAAGATCGGCCTGGTACTTTTGCCAGTGGCCAGAAATTTTGAACAGCTCTACCCGACCGACGTGGGGCGTGACGACGGGCTGATAGCCGCGCTGAACCTGGACTTTTTTCAAATAATCTTCCAGGGTCGATCGCAAGATAGTTCCCTTAGGTGTCCACAGGGGCAACCCTGGGCCAACCTCGTCGCTAAACACAAACAAATCCAGTTCCCGCCCCAACTTGCGGTGATCGCGGCGCTTCGCCTCTTCACGGCGACGCTGGTATTCTGCCAACTGCTCAGGGGTTTCCCAGGCGGTGCCGTAGATGCGCTGCAACTGGGCGCGGTTCGAGTCTCCGCGCCAATAAGCACCCGCCACACTTTCTAGATCAAAGGCCTTGGGATGCAGATCCTTTGTCGTCATGACGTGGGGGCCAGCGCACAAATCCCACCACTCGTCGCCGAGGTGATAAAGGGTGATGGGCTCGATTAGGCCTTCCAGAATTTCGAGCTTGTAGGGTTCACCAAGGGCTTCAATGCGGCGTTTGGCCTCTTCGCGGCTCACCTCTTCTCGAACGACGGGCAAGCCTTTATTGATGATTTTGATCATCTCCTTTTTGATGGCCTTGAGATCCTTCTCAGTAAAGGGCTCGGGATGATCAAAATCGTAGTAAAAGCCGTAATCAATCCAAGGCCCGATCGTGACTTGGGCTTTCGGAAAGAGCCGCTGCACCGCCATAGCCATGACGTGGGAAAAGGTGTGGCGGATGCGCTTCAGGGTTTCTGACTCGCTGGTACGAGGCAAATGGATGGACTCAAGCGGTTGAGAAGCGTCGGCTGCGCGAACCATGATTACGGGGGGGTGAAACATGTGGGCAAATTTAGGGCATTGGGCGATCGCGACAAGTGGCGATCGCGCGATAGGGAACATGGCAACAACCTGCCCCAACCCTAGGGGAAATCGGTGCGCCCAGTCCGTTGACTGAGCTACTGAGAGAAAGACAACCTGCCCATATTAGCCGTTGCTGTCCCATCGGTTTGGGCCTCTGCAAAACAGAGCTGTGACAACGCTGGGCTGAGATGCTATCTTATCGTAGCTAGTTGTGATTCGTCTCCAGCGCGATCGCAATTTGTGGTGATGTCCTTTGTGCTGAAGTTCGGTTAACCAACCTGTTCAAGCTCTTGCATTCGAGACGAACTGTGCTAAGTTATCAACTGGGATGAGACAGTAGGCTGCTAAAAAGCTTCGGATCAGCAGTGCAGCACTACTTCCAAAGATTTTGAAGAGGATTTTGTAACATTTGAATATGACTAAAACCATGATCGACCAGAAGGTTGTTCACCCTATGGTGAGGTTTCAGCGTCAGGTCAAATCCCTGGTCAAGCGTAATGTTGTTAAACCCACTGACAGCATTTGGAAAATTGCGTTTCTGTTTGGGGATGAGTGGCCCCACTGGCGCAAGGAATTAGAGGATTTTGAGTTCTCAATGCAGGATCCTATTAGTGATCTGATCGCAGTGGAAACCTGGGAAGAAGAGTAGACGCACCGGGACTGTCGATGGGCGATCGCCCTTGATACGTTGCATCATCGGCTCAACTGCTTCTAACACTTTCGTGAAGGATGATCTGTGAGGCTTACTAAATCTCTCTGAGCTTGTCTTCATGTCATCGTTCAATCACTCACCCCCCAACCCAGAATTTGGGCCGGGGGTTTTTTGTTGGCGATCGCGATTGTCCCATCAATGGATGGCGCACCTTCGGATCGGTTTTTATGGCTCTGGGTTGAGCGCGCAGTTACCCGCTATGTCCGCAGCCGACTTCCCAAGAAGGCGAAGCGAGAAAAATCCCGATCCATGCCCTGAAACTGAGTTTTGATGCCGCTTCTGCGAATGCCCCCGGTGTGCAGATCGAAACCGACGATTTCTCCGTCAAGTTCTGGAATGATACGGCAGGCATAGAGCCCGCCCGCTTCGGGCAGAAGCACGCTGGGCGGCTGGTCAAAGGTGCGCCAGGCTGGGCTGGTCATGCCGTGAAAGCCGCCACGCTGTTGGGTTGTGGGGGCGAAATCATTTTTCGCCCAGGTGGAAAAAACTAGGTGATAGCCGCCTTGGGCATCGCGGTAAAGCTGGGGGACTTCCATTTCGGCATACCACTGGGGGCTCGCGATCGCGTCTAGGATCTCCCAAACGCCCGCAGAAAAATCGTTGCCCCTAAGTCGCAGCAGGCCCACCGCACCATTTTTGCCCAATGGCGCAGCGCTCGACTTGGCTGACAGCACCATGTAAACCTGGCCTTCGTCGAGAAACAGAAAGGGATCGCGCCAGGCGTGGGGGGCGCGATCGCCCGCCAACTGTTGGCGCACATAATCGCCACCGGGCTGTAGACGTAGGGGCGTCCTGCGCCACGGGCCGCGCGGGGTGGTGGCACAGGCCATGCCGATATTTTGGATGGTGCCGTTGTCTTGGTGGCGATCGCGGGAGGTATA
>JACYME010000090.1 GCA_015272155.1 Leptolyngbyaceae cyanobacterium T60_A2020_046 | reverse complement strand
GCCATTGTTTCTCATTCTTATCTAGAACTACTATAGTTTGTAGAGGTTGGTGCTTTAGTCAACAGATGTCTGCTACGGATGGGAGTTCCTTTTGCAGTGAAGGCCCAAATATCGCGCTTATGCTGCGGCCCGTAGCTGATGTGAATGGGACGATCTGCCCCATAGAAATACAGCGAGTCGAAGGGCAAGCCCTGGGTCACAATCCAATCCACGAGGGCATCGCTGGGCAGGTTGAGAATGCGAAAATCGCAGGCGGCACCCAGGCGCTGACAAAAGTACCGCCCGTTGCGGTTCACCTCGTGGGCCATGTGCTGATCCAGGTTGGGGGTGGCGATGCCGTACTGCTTACCCGTCACGGGATCTTTTTTGGCGAGCCACCGCTTCAAATCCGCTGAGCAAAAGCCGTAGGTGAGTTGGAAGCGCTCCCGACCAAACGCATCAATTACCGGATCAATGATGTGCTGGCACAGCGCCTCCAAAGCCGGCAACGTTTCATCTAGATGCTTGGGAAATGGATCAATCTGGTCAGCAAACCGCTGGTAGGTCTGCGTGCAGGTGCAAAACTCCGCCAGCGTCAAATATCGGCCTAAAAGTTGGTGAGTCGCACTCATCTGGACGGTGGTTCCGCAATTCTGGTTGATCCAGGCTAGATCAGCAGCTTAGGTTCCGACACGACCCTAACCACCTTGTCCCGGCCTTGAGTCTGTACCTGCGGAACTTGCGGCGAACTGGGGCATGGACTTCTCGTGAAACGGGTGGCGAAGCCAACCCCAGACCCATGTGCTCAAGACGCGATCTCATCGTGTATGACCTCGACGGGGCGATCGCGCAACATCTTTTCACGGAAATTCTGTGGACATCCCCTGGAAAAGTTGGTACGCTTGTTCTGATAGTGCAAACGTTGGCGAGACGCACCATGGAAGCTTTAACCGATGCCCAGCAAGAGCTGTACGACTGGTTAGTGGACTACATCCACAAAAATCAGCACTCGCCATCCATTCGTCAAATGATGCGGGCAATGGGGCTCAAGTCCCCTGCGCCCATCCAGAGTCGCCTTGATCATCTGCGCAAGAAAGGGTACATCGACTGGAGCGAAGGCCAAGCGCGCACCATCCGAATTCTACAGTTTTCCAAGGGTGTTCCCATCTACGGCACGATCGCCGCTGGCTACGTCAACGCTGTCTTTACGGATGTCAATGATGTTGAGCGGCTGGATCTCGCGGGGTTGCCTATCAAGACCGGAGATTACGCTCTAAAAGTCAATGGTGACAGCATGATCGGAGCCATGATTCAAGATGGCGACGTGGTTATCATGCGTCCAGTGCGGGATCCCCAAAGCATTCGAGAAGGCACCATTGTCGCGGCGCGGGTTGAAGATGGCACAACCCTCAAATATTTTCACCGGGAGGGGAACCAAGTTCATCTCAAGCCTGCGAACCCCAACTATCCCGTGCAGGATTTTCCTGCGGATCAGGTCGATGTTCAAGGGCGGCTCGTGGCGGTCTGGCGAGGCTACTTTGATTAGTTTTTGACCAGGGCGATTGAGTGATTGAACCGAAAGCCACGGCCCAGGGTTCACAGGGCTTGGGATGTGGCTCGGGGTGCGCGATGCCCCTACTCCCGTGTGTGCCCCGTATCGATACCTCATCACCGTGGCGAGATTTTGGCGGGCTTTGGCCGGACTTTGGCCGGACTTTGGCAGTGTGCTGGAGGGCGGCATCATGATCTCCACTGCCGTTGATGGATGGCCAGGGTGCAACGTCTTAATCCCAATGCTCTGAAGCAGGGCGACAAAACCTGCTTCTTCAAAGTCCCTCTTCCAATCGTGCTATCCCTTACACAACTGTTGCTGTGTTGCTTTTCAGTCAGGCGCTTCGGAGATCGGTTGTGCGGTTGTCAGGGCTGTAAAACCTCACCTAACCTCTCTTTGCAAAGGAGAGGGACTGGAGGGGGAACCTCACCGCTTCTTCAAACCGAGGTGACCCAGGCTTAGGGCCGAGTCTACTGAGCGTTGGTGGCGGTGCTACGGGTTACCAACGTTACTGATTCCTGGCTTGGATTGCGCACTGTTTCGCTTCACCACAAGAGCGCGAGAGACGGTCACTGGAGTAATACACTATTCAGGTGTTGAGCGTGCCACGATGACTGCATAGTGAGCAATGTGGATTGGGCAGTCGTCCATCTGGAGGAGACTGCATGAAATCGGGTAAACTCCTGCCTGCGATCGCAATTTTGGCAGGACTGGTCTTTGGGATAGGGCTCCTCGGGTTTTGGGGACTTACCGCCCAAAGTCCGCGCAGCTTGCTGAGTCAAGGTGGGCAAAGCGTGCCGACGATGGCTCAGTTTGTGCCGCGCCAGTCGCCGATGATGGTGTCGCTGCTGGCGCGGCCCGATCGCCTCTGGCGATTGCGCCAACTGTTTGCACCACCTCGCGATCGCTTTCGGACGCGGCAGGAGTGGCAAGCCCTGACCAACACCCTCCAAACCTGGAGCGGGCTAGATTACGCCACTGACTTGCAGCCTTGGTTGGGGAATGAGGTCGTCGTTGCCGTGACGACACCGGATCTAGACCACGACGATCGCAATGGGCAACAGCCTGGGTATCTCGCGATTCTTAGCAGCCGAGATGGAACCAAGGCGAGAGAAACCCTGCACCTGTTTTGGCAACAACGGGCGATCGCGGGCTCAGGGCTTGTGTTTGAACCCTACGCGGGGGTGACGCTCATTTATGAACGGCCTCAGGCTCCATTGCCCAAAGCAGAACAACAGCTGCGATCTCAGCCTCCACGGGCGACCGTCGCCTCGGCGGTGATTGGCGATCGCTATGTCTTGCTGGCCAACGATCCTCAGGTGTTGCGTCAAGCGATGACCGCCGTGCAAGCGCCTGATGTCAGCTTGGCGCGCGATCGCGCCTATCGCACCCTGATAAAAACGTTGCCCAAGAATCGGGTGGGCTGGGCCTACGCCAATTTTGAAACCGCCTTGCCTTGGCTCGGCATTCGCGCTACGCCAGACGCAACCGCCTTGGCTGGCGCTGGGCGGAGTGCCCAGCGAGTGTTTTTCTCCTTTCGTCTGACCCCCAAAGGACTGATTGCCGACACCGCGATCGCCGCCGCCCCCGGCACCGAATTTTCGACCGATTTCAAAGCTTCGCGATCGCCGGATCTCCTGCAATGGCTACCTGCCACCACAGCCCTTGCGGCAACTGGTCGCGATCTTGCCCATACGATCCACACCCTCAACCACACCATCGGCGGCTATACCCCCGTTGCCAGCGCCGTTCAGCACATCGTTGATCGCCTTGCCCTTCCTGCCGACGTGCCGACAGAATCCCTTTGGCAGTGGGTGCAAGAAGATTACGCGGTGGGCCTACTCGTCGGCCAAACGTCAGACTGGCTACTGATCGCGCACACACCCGAGGGCGATCGCCTCAAGACCCTAGATGCCCTGGCCCAATCCCAAGGGCTCGGCGTCGGCCAGCTCGACTTGGGAGCCCAACGGGTCACCGCCTGGACTCGCCTTTCGCTCTCCCCCCGCACAAGCCTCACCGACCCGCCCCAACTGCGAACCGAGGTCGTCGCCGTCCACGCCACGATTGCACCCGACACCACCGTCTTTGCAACTTCCCTCAGCGCGATCGAGCAGGTGTTGCGATCGCCCACTGCAACCCCCCTGACGCAATCCACCCAATTTGTTGCCGCCCAAACCATCAGCGACCCCTCCTCTAGCTGGCTGTACGTAGACTGGCCGCAAATCAAACCCCGACTGCTGTCGCAACTGCCCTGGCTCAAAGCCCTCGATCAAATTGGCCGACCCTTGACTCACCACCTTGGCCCTGTGGTCATCCATGCCCAGTCCGCCGCTGATCCCACCCTTCAGCAAGGTGTTGTCGCCATTCACCTGATTGGCGAAGCGTCATAGGCTGCAAAACGCATCAGGTTCAATGTTTTTCTCGAAAAGTTCCGATCTCGAAAGAGATGTCGTGTATTTTGAAACTGGACAGCGTTGTTGAACGTCGGGTTCGCTCCGCGTCTTACAACGTCTGACTGTTAACCCAATCCATTGCAATTGAGTTAACCCATTGGTTCATGAGGTCGCTATGCAACCCAGCGTAAAAATTATTGAGCCCTCGGGAATTTTAGACGGCACGCAGGCAGATATCTTTCGGAAGGATGTCGATGAAGCCTTAGCTAGCGGTGCAGACGTGCTGCTGATTGATTTGAAAGATATTACCTTTGTCGATAGTTCCGGGCTTGGGATGCTGGTCGTTGTCCTCAAAAAGGTGCGCGCATCCAAGAAGCAAATGTATGTGTGCTCCATCAACGATCAGGTGCGCATGTTGTTTGAACTCACCAGTATGGATCGGGTGTTTGAAGTTCTCCAAGATCGCGCTGAGTTTGACGAGCGTGTCTTGCAGATTTCCTAACTCCAGGGATGGGGTTTTCAACGATGAACGTCGGCCTCTGCTCTAGCCCACAACGGAAGGAAGAGTTGAGTCAGAGGCTGAAGCAGTTTTCCTGGCCTCTGTGAGAAAATTAAACGCCATGAAAAAGCGCTCGTTCAGTGAACGGGCGCTTTTTCGTAAAACTGGTTAGCAGGCATGACGCGATCGCGTCAGATGTCTGCAACGATCGTATCAAGGGCCGAATGCCAACCACTAGCATGGAGCGCGATAGACGCTTTGGTGAGGAGAGCCCGAGCCCGATCAAACCGTCGGCTACTCACCGCCCGCAGAGCCAGCATCTGCCCCACAATAGGAATTCACTTCGCTAATGATGGAGGACTCCTCAACGGACAACTCTTGAATGGTGTTGACCGCCTGCATCGTCTGCTGCTGCGACTCCTCAATCTTGCCAGGCAGTTCTGCCTCTGCCCCAACGCCTTCGACAATGCCCATCGCGCTGCTGGCTTGCCCCAGAGCCCCGCTAAAGCCTCGCACGACTTCGACATAGCGATCGCGGTAGGCGACAAGCTGCTCATCGCTCAGATCTGTACCCTCTAGGTCAGCAACCAAGCCATCCAAATTCGTGACGACGGTGTCCACAGCGGTGATGTACTGGTTGGCTGCGCTCTTAATGTCATCCAAGCTTCTGACCTGCGCAGCATTCGTACTAAAGCTTTGAATTTCAGTCTCAAATTCCTGCATGAATCCTTGGGTCTGGTTCACCACCTCAGCCAAGCGATTGCACTGAGATACCTTAGATTCACCACAGCCTGCGATCGCGAGGGCTACCACAGCCCCTGCCGAAATCACCCAAGAGCGGGGGCGACGCATCAGCATTGAACAGTCTCCTTACGACAAAGATTTGCCCGTGGCTTGAGCCATGATACTTCTCTACGGTTGACGGGCACCGATTTCTTGAATATTCCCGTAATCTTTGCAGAAGTACGTTTCGCGGGATATCTCAGGGAGCAGGCCAGGGGCTTGGCACCGTCCGTCCAGTCTATCCAGACATCCCAGGGCTGGGGGAATCCCCCCAGACTTCTTGCGCGAACAGGCTGGATACCGGAAGCAGGCTGATAGGATCAGAACAGTCGCGATCGCGCCCCCGCACTGCAAACAGGTTGCACCAATATTGCATCCCTGGGGCCGATCCAGGCCCAGGTTGCCCCTTGTCCACCCTCATCCCCACACCGCCCGATGCCGACCCCCGCAGAGTTTCTAGAAGCCACAAAGTGGTTTGCAGCCGCCACCCTGACAATGGCATTGATCACCGCGATTGCCTTTGCCCTTGGGTGGGGATTTCGCTTTCGGTTGGTAGGCGTCACTAGCTTTATGGGGGTCTTGACGGCGGGCATGTTTGGCCTCAGCTTTCAACCCTTTACGCAAACGGTGATCGAAGGCGCAATTCCCTACAGCACGGTCTATGACTCCGGGGCATCGCAGATTGTGATTAAGGTTCCTGCTACGATTACGGAACCCCAATTAGAAGCCACGCTGCGACAGGCTGCCAGTAATCTCCTCAAACCGAGTCGCCTTGGCATTCCGGGCTCAGTGGCCACCATCCGCGCCCGCACCATTGTTCATCCCGAGCCCGGTGTGTCGCAATTGGTCTATGTCGGCCAAGTTCAGCCCCAGCTTGACCCGAGTCACGGCGACCCTCTGAATATCACCCTCTATCGCGGTCAACTTGCGACGTTGTCCGCTGCCACCCCTTCCGTTGACTGATTGAAGCCTATGACCCTATCAACCTTGCCGATGCTCACCGTCGCCCCGGCCCAAGTGGTGAGAGGCGCGAGCATTCTGGCGACGACTGGAGGCGCGATCGCGCAACTGGGCCAGCGTCCCCTCGTGGTGGGCGGCACCCACAGCCTCGCGGCAGCGACCCCATACCTCACCCCTGCCCTGGCTGATCTTGCCGTGGCCACCAGTGCCTACGGGGCCGACTGTAGTGAAGTCGCGCTAGAACGCTTGCGGGCTGCCGTAGCCGATCATCATGCCGATGTCATTGTGGGCGTGGGGGGCGGCAAAGCGCTGGATGCGGCCAAGCTGCTGGCCTATCAAACGGCCTTGCCCGTGGTGACGGTGCCCACCTCAGCGGCCACCTGTGCCGCTTGGACGGCGCTATCGAATGTGTATTCCGAGGAAGGCGCTTTTCTCTACGATGTGCCGTTGCCTCGGTGCCCCGACCTGCTGATCTTGGACTATGACCTGGTTGCGACGGCTCCGGTGCGGACGTTGATCGCCGGGGTGGGGGACGCGATCGCGAAGTGGTACGAAGCCTCTGTCAGCAGCAGCACCTCCGCTGAAACCCTGATCATCGCTGCTGTGCAGGAAGCCCGCGTCCTGCGCGACATCCTTTTTCAAAAGACCGCCAAAGCCCTAGCCGAACCCGGCGGCGCAGACTGGCGCGCCGTGGTGGATGCCACCGTCCTGCTCGCTGGGGTGATTGGCGGTCTCGGCGGAGCCCAGTGCCGCACCGTGGCTGCCCACGCTGTTCACAATGGGCTTACCCACCTTCCTGCCAGCCACGGCACCCTGCATGGCGAAAAGGTAGCCTATGGCATTTTGGTGCAGCTTCGTCTTGAGGAAATGGGGCCGAGCAATGCCCTGGCCCCTACTGCTCGACGGCAACTGATGGCGTTTTATACGGCGCTGGGGCTGCCCCGAAGCCTAGAGGAACTTGGGCTGGGAGAAATTTCCTTGGCGGAGGTTCGCCAAGCGGCGGAAGTCGCTTGTGCGGAGGGGTCAGACATCCATCACCTTCCCTTTGTGGTAACCCCCGATGCGCTGATGGGTGCAATGGTTTCGACGACGGCTCCAGAACTGCGATCGCCCGCCCCCTCATCTTCCATCCCTGCCGAAGCGTCCTGAACACCCCCAGCGCGATCGCGCTGGGGGGCAAATCAGGCCATCAGCTTGGGCTATTGCTTTTGGTGTATTCTGCAAAGTTCGCCCCGATCATTGTCGCAGCGAGCCTCTATCAGACCGCGTTTGAGGAGTGTCAGGCATGACCCTGGATTGGATTCAACCCGCCGATCGCGTGCGGAAGCTGCCGCCCTACGTCTTTGCGCGGCTCGACGAACTCAAAGCCCGCGCGCGCGAACGGGGCCTTGACCTGATTGACCTGGGCATGGGCAACCCAGACGGCCCCACCCCCCAACCCGTGGTGGACGCTGCCCGTCTGGCCCTGCAAGATGCCAGCAACCACGGTTATCCCCCATTTGAAGGCACAGCGAGCTTTCGCCAAGCCATTACCCACTGGTATCACCGACGCTATGGGGTACGGCTTGATCCTGATGGCGAAGCGCTGCCACTGTTGGGTTCCAAGGAAGGGATCACGCACCTCGCCATGGCTTACATCAACCCCGGAGATACGGTGTTGGTGCCGACCCCAGCCTATCCGGCCCATTTTCGTGGCCCCGCGATCGCCGGGGGGCACATCGTTGACCTGCCCCTCACTGCCGAAAATAACTGGCTGATCGACATCAGCGCCATTCCTGAAGCCGTGGCCCAGCGCGCCAAGGTACTGTTCTTCAACTACCCCAGCAACCCCACCGCCGCCACCGCCCCCCGCGAATTCTTTGAAGAAATTGTCGCCTTCGCCCGCCACTACAACATTCTGCTCGTACACGACCTCTGCTACGCCGAGCTCGCCTTCGACGGGTATCAGCCCACCAGCCTGCTCGAAATCCCTGGTGCAAAGGATATCGGGGTCGAGTTTCACACACTGTCCAAAACCTACAACATGGCCGGGTGGCGGGTGGGGTTTGTGGTGGGGAATCGCCACATCATTCAGGGACTGCGCACCCTCAAAACCAACCTGGACTACGGCATTTTCGCCGCGCTGCAAAAGGCCGCAGAAACGGCCCTCGCCCTCCCCGACGACCTACTGGAAACCGTTCAAACCCGCTATCGCACCCGCCGCGACTTTCTGATCGAGGGCTTTGCTTCCCTGGGGTGGACGGTGCCCAAAACCCTCGCCACGATGTATCTCTGGGTGCCTTGCCCGCCCGGCATGGGTTCGACGGATTTTGCGCTGTCGGTGCTAGAGCGCACGGGGGTCGTCTTGACACCAGGAAATGCCTTTGGCCAAGGCGGGGAAGGGTATGTGCGGGTGAGCCTCATTGCTGATTGCGATCGCCTAGGTGAAGCGATCGATCGCCTTCGTCAAGCCGGAATTCGCTATGCTCCAGAGGCAGCAACGGTCTAGAAAACCGTGTACAACAGTCAGGGGGATGGGCAAGGCTCAGCCCTCTCCCGACGACAACCCATCTTGAATCGAGGGAAATCGGCATGTTTAACATCGGCTGGACTGAGGTGATTTTGGTCTTGGGGGTTGCCCTCCTAATTTTTGGCCCCAAGAAAATTCCAGAACTGGGCAACGCCCTCGGCAAAACGATTCGCGGCTTTAAGGAAGAAATGAATCGCGAGGGCGAGGATCCCCTTCTAGAAGACGAGAACGACGAGCGGGATTCCTATTCCTAACCCACCGGGGCGTGCTGCCGGTTCGCGGCATCCTCTCCCGCGCGCTCAGGGGCAGCTTTTTGGCAAAGGGAGCGATCGCCCAGCATCGGCCTGGTTATCGTATTATCGCAGGGCAAACTTACGCACCGCCACCATGCTGCCGAGCAACCCGACAACGCTACCCAGACTCACTAGGGCAACGGGCAGCATCCACGTTTGTCGCGCCGTGAGCTGGAGCCCCGTCGCCAAAAACTGGATGAACTCGGGCTGTTGGCTCGCAAGTTCGTACAGAAATCGGTGAATGCCCGTCAGCAGACCCCAAGAGACAGCGGCCCCCGTGAGCCCAAACACCATGCCTTGGAGAATGAAGGGAAAGTAGATCCAAATCTGGGTTGCGCCAACGAGCTGCATCACCTCAATTTCGCGGCGGCGGGCCATCACAATCAGGCGAATGGTGGTGGTGATTACTGCGATCGCCGTGAGGCTGAGAATCCCGATCACAAAAATGCTGACCCAGCGCAGCCCTTGGTTGAGTTCTGCAAGGCGCTGTACCGCTTCATCCACATAGAGCACCTCATCAATGCCCTGCAACCCCCGAAGCTTTGACGCAAGGGCAGGAACCGCTTCGGAACTGCTGGCCTTGACCCGCAAGGCATCCACCAGTGGGTTGCCCTTGAGCTGCTCGGTCGCGCCTTCAATGTCAGAAATGCCCAACTCTTGCACCAGGGTTTGCCAGGCAGATTCTTTAGAAACTGGCTCTACCGCCGTCACCTCAGGCATTTGCTCCACCGCAGCGGTGAGCGTATCCGCCTGCACGCCGCTTTCCAAATAGGCCGAGACTTCGAGCTGGCTACCAAACTGGTTGAGTAAACTTTCGAGCTGCCAGGTCGATTGCAGGCTAATGCCGAAGAGAAACAGCAACACCGTCATAGTGCTGACGGCGGCCCAGTTCATCCAGCCCCCCCGCTGGAGCCCCAGGAGGGTTTCTCGCAACAGATAGTCTGCTTTTGTAAAAGCCTTCAGCATAAAGACGCTAAGAAAGTAAGGGGCAACGTTGCTGAACCCGCGCGTGCCTATCCCCAGCCACTCCGGACACACCAGGCGAAACGCGCACCGACGGAGCATGAGGGGAAAGCATGGTTTACGCTACGCGCGACATCTTGGGCTTGTCAAGCCTTTGCAGCGATCATTTACACCGTCCCTAGGGGATGGCCCGAGAAGGTGGTACGGAGGAATTCGCGATCGCCCATCCCCAGTTCGCGATCCTGATCACCCTGAGGTTCCCTTGAAAGTCCAGAAAAAATCCCCTCACTCTGCCGGGTCTGTTGCTAGACTCTGGTACGACTCGACGACACAGCACCATGACCAGCGGCCCTCGATATCGCAACTTGCCCCTCAAAACCCAGCAGCGCCAGCGACGCCTCAAACGCCTTTCGGTGGCGATGTTGATTGGCATGGCGGGGGGCGCATTCTTGCTCGAAGCATTCCATACCGCAGAAAGCTATCTGCAGGTGCCGATCGCGTTTCCGGCGTCTCCGGTGGGCGCGATCGCCCAGGCCGGCCCGGTCATCTCGGGCCTAGCAGACCTCAGCGCTGCCAACGGTCGTCCACAGCTCGTGCCCTTGCCCGCCGCCCAGGAGGTTTGGGAGTGCGAAGTCGTGGTGGTGGGCGGATCCCTCGGGGGTGTGGCGGCGGCCTCCCACGCCATGAAATCCGGTGTGCAGACCTGCTTGATTGAACTTACGCCGTGGTTGGGCGGACAGATTAGTTCTCAGGGTGTTTCCGCGATCGACGAGTCACGGGCCATGCGCCTCCAGCAAAACTTTTCTGAAAGCTGGCAATCCTTCAAACGGCTGATTCGCAGTCAGCCCGTCCAGCTTCCCACATGGACGGGGATGACCTCACCCCAGACCGTTCAAGATTTGAATAGTTGCTGGGTGGGGGATTTGTGCTTCAACCCGCGTGTGGGGGCCACCGTCTCGCATCTGTGGCTGCAAACTGCGGCGGCCAGCGCCCCCGGTAGCCAGTGGGCCACCTCCACCGCCTTCAAGGGAGCCGCCTTTGATGCGTCGGGGCGTAACATTACTGCGATCTATGCAGTACGGCGCATTCCCCGCGACCCCGATTATGCCCCCGAGGGGCGGCTGTCCCAAGAATTAACCGCCTGGTACTCCTGGTCGAGTAGCGAAACCTTTAACAAAGTGCCGATGCGGCTCCAGGCTCCCGAGGGCAAGCGGCTGATTGTGATTGATGCCACGGATACGGGCGAGTTGGTGGGCTGGGCGGGGGTTCCCTACCGGGTGGGCTCCGATGCCCAGTCGTTTTTGGGCGAGGCCAGTGCTCCCGCCAAGGCCAACCCAGACTGCACCCAAGCCTTTACCTATCCCTTTGTGATGGCGATCGCGGATGATGGCGGCACCAGTCTCCAGGCGATCGCCGACCTCAAAACCGGTCTACCCCGTGCCGAACACCGCCGCGCCTACGACATAGAAGGCTTTTCCATGTTCCACAACCGGGGCATGTTCAACTATCGCCGTATCATCAGCCAAGTGCCGGGGCAAGCTGCCGTCAGTCGGTCTGGCCCTGGCGATATGACGTTGGTGAACTGGAACCGGGGCAACGACTGGAACATTATGGACGCGCCCTTGATTATGGGAGATGAGGCGATCGAGCAAACGGGGCAGCGCCAAAACTGGATGGGGGGGCTTTCCCTAGAAGCGCTGCGCAATGGGGAAAACCATGCTCTGCTGTTTGCCGAATGGCTGATGGAAACCCAATCTGCCCCAGGGCTACCCCTTTCCCTGCGCATTGGGCCAGAGGAGCCCCTGGGCACGCGATCGGGGCTGAGCATGGTGCCCTACATTCGTGAGGGACGCCGCATTGAGGGGCGTCCGGCCTATGGTCAAGAGATTTTCATGATCCGCGAGGCTGACTTGCGCAACGATATGAGCGGCGGGCGTGACTTTAGCGCCACCGCAATCGCCCTCGCCCACTACGACATCGATATCCACGGCTGCCGCTATCGCAACTGGCAGCCCTCCTACGAAGCCACCGCTGCCAGCGTCAATGAGCGCCTCGTGCGCCCCCTGGAAGTCCCGTTAGAGGCGTTGATTCCCGTTGGCGTCGATAACCTGTTGATTGGGGGCAAAAGCATTGCCGCCTCCCACATCGTCAACGCCATGACGCGGGTTCACCAAGGGGAATGGGGCATTGGCGCAGCGGCGGGCGCGACAGCGGGCTGGCTCTTGCGCGAAGGCCAACCTGCCGATCTCACCCCGGCTCAAATCGTTGTAACAGAGCAGGTGGACGAGCTGCAAACCTATTTGACAGAGCAAGGGTTGCGGTTTACTTGGTAGAGGGCGGAGCGTCATCCAGCCCCACGATCGCACACGCCCGGAGGTTAACCACAACATGGCCGATCGCATCCAAACGCGGAACCGCCTATCTCAGTGGTTGCACCTGTTGCGACGCCACTGGTCGCGTTTCGGAGTCGGGATCGGGGCGATCGCACTGATGGCGATCGCGGGCTGTGCCGTGCCCCAAGTCAGCGCTGAAGATCGGCTCTTCTTGAATGCCACCGTCGAGGTGCTGGATGTTGCCACCCTGCCGCCCCAAACCTTCGACGGCACCCCCGTGGGCGGCCTTTCTGCCCTCGCCTACGATCGCCAGCGCAACCAGTTCTATGCCCTCTCGGACGATCGCGGCACCCAGGCTCCGCCCCGTGTCTATACCCTCAACCTGGAGATAACGCCGGGAGACGACCCGAAGATTGGCGCGATCGCGGTCACCAATGTCACCCTGCTGCGCGACACCAGCGGCGAGCCCTACCCCCCCAACCAGCTTGACCCCGAAGGCATGGCCCTGTCGCCCCGCGACTCCCTTTTCATCAGCAGCGAAGGCGTCCCCAGCGCAGGCAGCCCCCCACTGCTCAACGAATACGATCGCGCCACCGGCCAACTCAGAACCGTCCTGCGCCTGCCCGATCGCTACCTGCCCGATGACGCCACTCCCCCCAGCCGAGGCATTCGCACCAACCTCGGCCTTGAATCCCTCACCCTGAGCCCAACGGGCGGCGGCGAGTTTGAGCCCTTTCGCCTGTTTACTGCGACGGAATCTGCCCTGGCCCAAGACTATGACGACGACCCGGCAAACCCTCTCACCGGGCGACTCCTGCACTACCTGATTGGCCCCAACCAATCCACCCTCATCTCAGAGCACGCCTATCCCCTAGAGCTAGAGCCCTTGGGGTCTGTGGTCGATGGCCTCACAGCCCTCGTTGCCCTCGACGCAGGAGGGCACTTTTTGGCGCTAGAGCGGGCCTACGGCTTGGGCGGCTTTGCGGTCAAGCTCTTTCAGCTTGCCTCTGGCCCCGCCACCGACACCAGCACCCTGGCTGAGCTGCCGCGCCCCCTGGATGGCATCACCCCCATTCAAAAGCAGCTTTTGCTGGATCTTTCCCCGCTGGATCCCCGCCCGGACAATCTGGAAGGCATGACCCTGGGGCCACCGCTGCGCGGGGGCGGCACCAGCCTATGGCTGATCAGCGACGACAACTTTGCCGAGACTCAAACCACCCAGATCTGGCTGCTGCGGCTGCGGACTGCTTAGGCACCCGCCCTTCACCCAGCGCATGGGCGGGCAATGCCGCCGCGATCGCGGTCGGGGAAAATCGCCTAAATTCCGCGATCGCGCCCAAATTTGGAAATAAATCGAGCAAAAGGGTAAATTTACGCCAAGACGCTGCTCGAAATCCCAGTCCGACCGCGTATTTTTACTTATCGAGATTTTCAATGGGTAGTCTATGGGGTGCCCTAACCTGATACATTGGGCGAGTATCAGCAAAGTATTTGATTGATTGACATGAGAGTCTTAGTCATTGGCGGCGACGGATATTGTGGTTGGGCAACGGCGCTTTACTTGTCTAACCGGGGCTACGAAGTCGGTATCCTAGACAGCCTGGTGCGACGCCACTGGGATGCTCAAATTTGCGTGGATACCCTGACGCCGATCGCCCCCATCCAAACCCGGTTGCAGCGATGGAAAGACCTGACCGGCAAAGAAATTGACCTGTTCGTCGGCGACCTCAATGACTATCCCTTCTTAGAGAAGGCGATGCTCCAGTTCCAGCCCGATGCGGTTGTTCACTTTGGGGAACAGCGGTCTGCACCCTTCTCCATGATTGATCGCGAGCACGCCGTGCTGACCCAAGTCAACAACGTCGTCGGCACCCTCAACCTGCTCTACGTCCTGCGCGACCACTTCCCCAACTGCCACCTCGTCAAGCTGGGCACCATGGGAGAATACGGCACGCCCAATATCGACATCGAAGAAGGCTACATCACCATCGAGCACAACGGGCGCAAAGATACCCTGCCCTATCCCAAGCAGCCCGGCTCCTTCTACCACCTCTCCAAGGTTCACGACTCCCACAATATCCACTTTGCTTGCAAGATTTGGGGCTTGCGCGCCACCGACCTCAACCAAGGGGTGGTCTACGGCGTCTTGACCGAAGAGACGGGCATGGATGAACTCCTCATCAACCGCCTCGACTATGACGGCGTGTTTGGGACGGCGCTGAATCGTTTCTGTATCCAAGCGGCGGTGGGCCACCCCCTGACGGTTTACGGCAGCGGCGGTCAGACTCGCGCTTTCCTGGACATTCGCGACACGGTGCGCTGCATTGAGATTGCGGTGAACAATCCTGCCAACTCTGGCGAGTTCCGCGTCTTCAACCAGTTCACCGAAATGTTCAGCGTGGGCGACCTCGCCATGATGGTGAAGAAGGCGGGCAACACCCTCGGCATCAATGTCGAAATCAACAATCTGGAAAATCCTCGGGTTGAGCTCGAAGAGCACTACTTCAACGCGAAGAATACCAACCTACTGGACTTGGGCCTCCAGCCCCACTACTTGTCTGACTCGCTCTTGGATTCACTGCTGAACTTTGCGGTGAAGTACAAGGATCGGGTTGATGGCAATCAAATCCTACCGAAGGTGAAGTGGCGGAAATCCTAAGCGATCGCGACCGATGCGAGTCACAGCACTGAATTAAACCAAGAGGGGAATGATCCACAGTTGACGGCCACACAAGGCGCGATCGCGGCGGGATGATTCCCCTTCTTTTTTGCAACCCCTGACCTTTGAAACCCTTAAACCCTAGAAGAACAATGCGGATTGCCCTGTTTACAGAAACCTTTTTGCCTAAGGTAGATGGCATCGTGACGCGCCTCAAGCACACCGTCGAGCAGCTTCAGAAACTCGGCGATGATGTGCTCGTGTTCTCCCCCGATGGCGGACTGACGGAGTACAAAGGGGCGCAGATTTTTGGGGTTTCTGGCATGGCCTTTCCGCTCTATCCCGAACTCAAGCTGGCCCTGCCCCGTCCGTCCATTGGCGAAGCACTGGAACGCTTCCAGCCTGACTTGATCCACGTCGTCAACCCAGCGGTATTGGGCTTGGCGGGGGTGTTCTACGCCAAAACCCTGGATATTCCCCTCGTGGCGTCCTATCACACCCACTTGCCCAAATATCTAGAGCACTACGGCTTGGGGATGTTGGAAGGGCTGATGTGGGAGTTGCTCAAAGCCGTTCATAACCAGGCTCGCATCAATCTGTGTACCTCAACGGCGATGCAAACCGAGCTGACCGACCACGGCATTGAGCGGGTGCAGGTGTGGCAGCGTGGGGTGGATACGGATCTGTTTCGGCCCGCGTTGGCCAGTGTGGCCATGCGCGATCGCCTGTCCCAAGGTCATCCCGACGCGCCGCTGCTGCTCTATGTGGGTCGCCTCTCCGCCGAAAAGGAAGTGGATCGCATCAAACCTGTGCTGGAATCAATTCCCGGAGCGCGGCTGGCCCTCGTGGGCGATGGCCCCCACCGCGAAGAACTGGAAAAGCATTTTGCCGATACCAACACCCACTTTGTGGGCTATCTCGGCGGAGAAGAACTGGCCGCGGCCTATGCCTCAGCCGATGCCTTCATCTTCCCGTCGCGGACGGAAACACTGGGGCTAGTGCTGCTCGAAGCAATGGCGGCGGGCTGCCCGGTGGTTGCGGCCAACTCGGGCGGCATTCCCGACATTGTGACCCACGGCGAAAATGGCTATCTGTTTGAGCCGACGGATGACAACGGCTCGATCGCCGCCACCCAGCAGCTTTTGAATGGCAACACCGCTCGCGATGTGCTGCGCCAGAATGCCCGTGCCGAAGCCGAGCGCTGGGGCTGGAATGCTGCGACTCGCCAGCTTCAACAGGTCTACCGCGCCATCTTGGCGGAAACGGATTTGCCCATGGCGGCATAATCCCGATGCAAGGGTTAGAGCCCCTCACCCTCGCCCCGTGGTCAAGGGAACAAAGCTTTGAAACCCTTTTCTCTGGGGAGAAGGATTTGGGATGAGGGCATTTCATCCCTTAAATCAGCAACGCCCTATTTCCAATCGTGCTCGGCCTGCTGCCAAACGTATTGGGCGATCGCGTCAATGTCATCGGCGCTGAGGCGATCGCCATAGGCCGACATGGTGCCCTTGCCTTGGGTGACGAGGGTCGCGATCGCGCCAACGGAGTCTACACCATTGCGCGTCAGGGCACGCAGCTTAAGGGTTTTGCCCCGGCGCACAATGTTGCCCCCGTTGACATGACAGCCTGCACAGTGCAGCTCAAATAAGGCCGCTCCATCCCTGGGCTCCGCCGCGATCGTCTCGGGCAGCGGGTCGCTTGGGGCCGCGATCGCCGCCGCCGGCCACCCCAGCAGCAAGACGCATCCCACCACCCAGATCCAAAATCCTCGCCATCGGAACTGTCGTTTCATCTCAAACAACCGCGTCATCATCGCTCCAGACCCTTGAAACCTAGGCCAACGATGGGCCGACCGCCGAGTCAAGCGCCCACAGCGCCTGCACCCCATCGTAGATGTGATGGGCCATGGTTTGCTTTGAGCAGAGGGGAATGGGGTAGGGCGGGCGATCGCGACAAAGCAACACCGCCTGATTGCGATCGCTGCCAAACCCGCCCTCCGCCTGATCGATCGGATTCGCCACAATCGCATCCAGCCCCTTCGCCGTCAACTTTTGCAGCGCTGGGGGCACAATCTCCCCCGTCTGGGCCGCAAACCCAATCAGCCGCTGGTGGGGCTGCTTCAGGCGCGACAGATGGGCCACAATATCTGGCACGGGGGCCAGGGGCAGACGCTCCGGCAGCGCCGCCTTGGGGAGCTTGGTGGCGGCGCGATCGCGGGGCTTCACATCCGCCACCGCCGCCGCCATCACCAGCCAATCGACCTGGGGCAGTGCCGCTTCGAGCGCCGCCTGCATCTCCGCCGCCGTGGTGACAGGCACCGTCGCGATCGGCGCGGTGGCCAACGGAGCCAGCACCGCCGCCGTCATCGGGCCATGCACAAGGGTCACCTGTGCCCCACGATGGGCCGCTGCCAACGCTAGGGCCACCCCCATCTTGCCCGTTGACGGATTGCCAATAAACCGCACGGGGTCCAAGTATTCTTGGGTGCTGCCGCCGCTCACCAGCACCGACTTGCCCACCAAGTCGCGCCGCCCCCGCGTCCACAGCAGCGACTCAATCATCACCAACAGTTCCACGGGCTCCGCCATGCGCCCCAGCCCCACGCGATCGCAGGCCAGCCGCCCCGCCCCCGGCCCCACTGCATGCACCCGAGGATCGGCCTGCACCTGTGCCCAGTTGCGCTGCACGCTGCGCTGCTCCCACATTTCAGTATTCATCGCCGGAGCCACCAGCAGCGGGCATGTGGAAGCCAGCACCGTATTGGTCAACAAATTATCCGCCAGCCCATAGGCCAGCTTGGCCAGGGTATTAGCCGTCAGCGGGGCCAGCACCATCAGGTCAGCCCATTCGCCCAGTTCAATGTGCAGCGGTCGCCCGCGATCGCCCTGCCGAAATGCTTCATCGGTGTAGGCCGGATGGCGACACAGGGTCGCAAAGGTCAACGGGGTCACAAATCGCTGGGCTCCATCGGTCAGCACAGCCCGAACCTCCACCCCAGCCTTTGCCAGGGTGGAAACCACATCACACACTTTATAGGCCGCAATGCCCCCCCCAACACCGAGCAAGACGTGCGGCGATCGCGACAGTTCTCCTGCTGTCATCCCCAGACGCTTTCCCTCAGTTGCTCCATGCTTCCTGCCTTTGCCCTACTCTTCATCAAAGGGCTCGATATCCAGCAGGTGCATGTAGTCTTCAGCCAGCTCTGGCCGCTGAAAGGCGATCGCCCGCAGCAGGTGCCAGTCTTGCAAGCCTTCAAACGCATTGTCGTAGGCGTCTTGTTCCAACCGCTTCGCCAGCTCAGCCACTTGCTCTTCGGTCATGGCAGACACCGACTCTTGCGAAACATGCAGCGTATTCATCACGCGCTCCCCCCAGGTGTGTTGGCTGAAGTTGCGGCGCGATCGCCCCACGGACATCCATTCTCAACCTAAGAACGAAGACGCGAGCTGCACGGCTGACGCCTCCAGTGCCCCAACGGTCGCCCTTGAGCATCATCGCTGGATCGCGCGAACTCACAGCCTGATCAGAGTTTCAAACTCTCTGCCTTCATCTTAGAAGCGGGATTGCGTCGCACTGCCCCAGCGTGACGTTTCTTTAGCAAGTCCGCAAGGAGAGGTGGGGTGATCGCCGCCCACCGGGCTCGGCCCATCTCCCCGCCGTTGCTGCTGCCGCCGCCGCACCACCATCCACCCTGCCAGCCCAGGTTCCGGGCCATTCCAGGACAGGATGTCCTACCGCCGGATCCAGCAAGGATGGCGTTCCCTGCTTATCATGAAGAACGATTCATCACGAGATGTTGATTGACTTGCTATGGCAAAGCCCAAACACACCCAAGCCCATCTGTCGCGCACGGTGCCCAAAAATCAGTCTGAGTTTTTCAAAAAGCGCACCCGCGATTCGATGGAATATTACATGGGGGCCAAATTGATTGAGGTCGGGGTGAACCCTAAAAACACCGTCTATCGCTGGACTTCTGAAATTAAGGGAACCCAGGAAGTGATTACCGTCAGCGCCTATTGGGGCGAGTCTCGGGAAAAGTTGGAGGCGGAGGAAGCCCAGCGCACTGACGAATAATCGAGGGAAGTCGGGCGATCGCGCTGCATTGTCTACGCGATCGCCCGACGGACGATACCGCGAATTACAAACCCTCAACAGCTTAGGGATGTTCATCGCAATCGATGAAACCCCTATCTCTAGCGACAAGCTGAGACTGACGGTATGAGACGAGCACGGAGGGATTCGAACCCCCGACCCTCAGAACCGGAATCTGATGCTCTATCCAACTGAGCTACGTGCCCTCGATACCCCGGTATTGTAGCACTCAGTTTTGGTGGGCGCGCTAGGATGGGGGAGTTTTCTCAATTCTGGAGTGGTGATGGCCCCTGAGACTTCGACCCCGGCGACAGAGTTGGACGCGATCGCAACCACCCTTAACCAAGATGCAACCCAGTCTGGGCTGAGCGCTGAACAATATCGCCGCAAAATGGAGCGCCGCAAAGCAGTCCAGGAGCAGCGCCTAGCCGAGCGCAATAAGGAGAAGGGGTTGGTCATCGTCCACACCGGGGATGGCAAGGGTAAGACCACAGCAGCCTTGGGGATGGTGTTGCGATCGCTGGGGCATGGCTATCGCGTCGCGATTGTACAGTTCATCAAAGGGGCGTGGGAGCCCGCAGAAAAAGCGGTTTTTGAGCGCTGGGCAGATCAACTTGAATTTCATGCCCTGGGCGAGGGCTTCACCTGGGAAACCCAGGATCGCGATCGCGATACGGCTAAAGCCCAAGCCGCCTGGGAAACCTCCCTCACCTACCTGCACAACGCTGACTACCGCACGATTTTGCTGGATGAAGTCAACATTGCGCTAAAGCACGGTTTCCTCAGCGTAGAGCAAGTGCTGACCGGGCTATCGGCAAAACCCCCAGCAACCCACGTCATTTTGACCGGACGCGGCGCACCCGCAGCCTTGATTGAGGCGGCGGACTTGGTGACCGAAATGAAGCTGGTCAAGCATCCCTTTCGGGAGCAGGGCATCAAAGCCCAAGCGGGGATCGAGTTTTAGGTGGAATGTCTGGGGGGTGGAAAAGCCTGAACCCCTGCGCGGTCGGCATACAACCGTGCAAGGATGGCCGTCCCCAGCATTCCGTAGCGGAAGTTCCCCCCCCTCCCAGAACGCCACCTTGGATCATCACCTCACACCCTGGGCCATAGAAGGTTGGTATAGAAACCCGGTTTCTTCTCGGTAATTCGCCCCATTTCGTAGATTCGCCTTGGGAAAACCCGGGTTTCTCGCCATCGCCACTCCGGGGAATATTGACGCTGCCCTTTACTCGCCTATCATCATCCGATGTTTTGCTGAGCCAAGGACGGGGGCGGCAGGGGTGCCCAGCGGGAGCCGCACCGTGAACGTAGTGCCGTGATCGATCCGGCTCGTCACTGCGATCGCGCCCTGGTGCAGATCCACAAACTGCTTCACAATGCTGAGCCCCAGCCCCGTGCCGGGAATGTTGCTCACATTGCGCCCCCGATGAAAAGGCTCAAACAGGTGGCGGCGATCGGCGGGAGGAATGCCCATGCCCTCGTCTTGTACCCGCAGAATGAGGTGCTGTTGCCACTTGGCGAGCTTGAGCCGAATCCGTTTCTCCGCAGGGGCATATCGAATCGCGTTGGATAACAAATTGCCCAGGATCGATCGCAGCAGGCGGTCATCAAAATTCGCCACCAACTGACGGCTGCGACACTCAAACTGGATGGGTGAGTCCGGTCGCTGAAATTCTCGTTCGCTGAGGATTTTGCGGCAAAAGGTCACCACATCTAGGGGCTGGCGATCAACTTCCAAAACTTTGGCCTCAATTTTGCCAATCACCAAAATGTCGTCGATCATCTGGGTCATGCGTTCGACATTGGCGCTGATGGCCCGCAGGTAATCGGCTTTTTCGTCGAGGCTGAGCTGCGCATCGTAGCGATTGAGGGACGAGACCGACAGCGCAATGTTGTTCAGCGGGTTGCGAAATTCGTGGCACACCATCGACACGAAGCGCGATCGCATTTCGCTGAGTTCCCGCAACTGCTGGTTCGCCTGTCGCAGCTTCGCGGTACGCTCCTGCACTTTGAGTTCCAGTTCTTCGTTGGTGCGCTGCAAAATCTGCTCGGCCCAGCGCCGTTGGGTAATGTCGCGAAAGGTGACCACCGCGCCAATGAGTTCCCCATCTTCGTCACGCATGGGCGTACTGATATATTCCACCGGAAAGCTGGTGCCATCCTTGCGCCAAAACACCTCATGGGTGACGCGGCGCGTGCTGCCATCCTGAAACGCTTGGTAGATGGGGCAGTCTTCGCGGGGGTAGGTGCTGCCATCACCGTGGGTATGGTGCATGACGGCGTGCATGGATTTGCCAATCAACTCCTCCACGGGCCAGTGGATCATTGCTGCCGCCGCTGGGTTTACAAAGGTAACGTTGCCGTTGAGGTCGAGCCCATAGATGCCTTCGCCAACGGCGTTCAAAATCAGCCGATGCTGGCGACGCAGCAGTTCCAATTCGTGAACGACGGGCTCTGAAGCGGGCGATCGCGGGGGAGCGATCGCGGGAGCAGTCCAGTAATACTCAGTCATTGCAGCGTGCCATTACCGTCGTGACGCAGCGATCGTCATGGGGTTCAGCCGGGCAAGCTGGGCGATCGCCCCCAGCCCCAGGGAGAAAAATGTAATGTACGCCACCACGGCGAGTTTCCTTAAGGATTACTAAAGAAAGAATACGTCGATTTAAGACATCGGATTTCCTTCCCTTTAGAGCACAGAATTTTAGGATCGATGCCTTTTCTCCAAGTGATTAGGAATCCAGATCCTCAAAATTTTGGCTCCTTTGATTTGACCACGGTGCGCGCGGTCGTGGCAATCCTTTTGGGAGAAGTCAAGGTTCATATATCCATCGAACGCGTCAGTTGAGACTCAGCACTTTGACACAAAACCCGAGTCAGATAATACCGGGGGGAAGATTGCTCTCTAGCGTCGAAACCATGACGACCTGTTGCCGATTGTGAGTCCAAAATCGTTGCGATGAAAACCATTCTTGTCATTGAAGATGAAGCCCAAACTCGCAACGTTTTTTTGAAATGTTTAGAGTTTGAGGGGTTTCGGGCCTATGGAGCCGGGAACGGCTCAGAGGGCATTCACCTGGCAAATACCTGCCAGCCAAACTTGGTGGTTTGCGACATCATGATGCCCGATATGGATGGCTATTCGGTGCTGTCGGTGTTGCGGCGATCTCAGGCGACTGCTGCCATTCCCCTGATTTTTCTCACCGCCAAGGTGACCATGGCTGATTTGCGGCGCGGGATGGAATTGGGTGCTGACGACTACCTCACCAAGCCTTGTACTGTGGAGCAATTTTTGTCCGCGATCGCGGCCCGCCTCAAGCGCCACGAGGAAGTCGCCCGTGGGGTGGTGTCCCTTTCTGGCGCTGCCGATTCCAGTGCTGCCGAGTCGCCCTCAAGCGCAGACGAGGCCGATCCCATTTTCCCGGACTGTCCCAAGCTAGCGGCGGTGTTTCAGTTCATCGAAGCCCACTACCGAGAAGCCATTAATCTCGGCGATGTCGCCCGGGCGGCGGGCTATTCTCCGGCCTACCTCACGAACTTGGTGCAGGAGCAAACCGGGCGCACGATCAAACGGTGGATTATTGAGCGTCGCATGGCCCAAGCTCGTCAGTTGCTCAAAACCACGCCTGACCCAATTCGACACGTTGCCGAGCGATCGGGCTATCCCGATGCAGGGTATTTCACACGGCAATTTCGCCAGTGTCACGGTGTTTCACCTCAGGCATGGCGACAGCAGTTTGCCGCGTCTGAGGGGATGAGCGATCGCCCTTAGCAGGCGCAAATTTTGGCCTCACTTCAGCACGTCATCCAGTGATTTGAATGATGTCCGATCGCTGATTTTAGCGAAATTCGTAACAATAAATACACGGCTTTACTCTCCATATGCCGTCAGTTTGGGGGGCATCTTGAGCCAGTCCAGATCGTTCTGTAACAGAGTTGACAGAATGTCATGCTTTTCGCGATCGCCGATTCATTTCCCAAAGAAAGTCCCATTATCTGCCAAAAAAGATCCAATGCAATCTGTCATTCAGCTTGATAAAGTGCTCATTAATTCATGCAGTCATGCATAAAATTAGGCCGTTTTTGCCGTTGAGTTGTTCGTTTTGGGCAGGGGAAAGCGATGATTTTAACTTCCGCACAGCAGGCTTTTCAGGGCTGGCAAAGCGCTAGTCACAGCTACGGAAAACTGTCGAATCTGCAATCCATGTGCAACGTTTGCGGGGGGCAACATTCCGCCTTTGACCACTGGGAATTTATGCAGACGATGCCCCAAGATCCCGTTGATCTCGTCGATGACCTGGTCAAGATGGGCCTCTACAAGCAAAACCAACTGCGGGCAGCAGATTCCATTAATTGATTCTGGCCCTCTGTGAGCAGGCGGGCGGTCTCGAAAATGCCTTTGCCGCTGCCTTTGGCCCCCAAGCGGGGCTGTTCTTCGCCGATGCGATTCGCAACAGTGACTCAACCCGACGCGAGTTTCTCCGCAATATAGCGGTCGGGGCGGCCCTCGTCACCTTGGCAAGCTGTGCAGGCGGCAACGAACCCGCCGCAACGGATCCTGCTGGGGAGCCTGTTTCGACCGAAGGGCTAGAGAAAACCGATCTGCAAATCGGCTTCATCCCCATCACCTGCGCAACACCCATCATCATGTCTGAGCCCCTGGGCTTCTACGAAAAGTATGGGTTCAACGCCACGGTCGTGAAGATGCCAAGCTGGGGTGCAGTGCGTGACTCCGCGATCGCGGGTGAACTCGACGCCTATCACATGCTCGCCCCCATGCCCATCGCCATGACTTTGGGCTTAGGCTCGGCGGCCTTTGGCGTCAAGCTTGCCAGCATCGAAAACATTAACGGGCAGGCCATCACCATCGCCGAGCGCCACAAGGGCAATGTCAACGGCCCCGCCGACTTCCGAGGCTTCACCATCGGGGTGCCCTTCCCCTACTCCATGCACAACCTGCTGCTGCGCTACTACTTGGCGACGGGCGGCATTGACCCCGACGTGGATGTGCAGATTCGTCCCGTTCCCCCGCCAGACAGCATCGCCCAGCTCATCGCGGGCGACATCGACGCCATGCTCATGCCCGACCCCTTCAACCAGCGGGCAGTATACGAAGGGGCTGGTTTCATCTATCGCCTCACGAAGGATATCTGGCCGGGGCATCCCTGCTGTGCCTTTGCCGCTAGCGACGAATGGATCAGCGCCAACCCCAATACTTTCCGCGCGTTGAACAAGCCCATCATCGAAGCGGCAGCCTATGCCAGCGATCCGGGCAACCGGGTGGAAATCGCCGCCGCCATCTCCGATCGCGCCTTCTTGAACCAGCCCGTGGAAGTTGTGGAAGCGGTGCTTACCGGCAACTTTGACGATGGCAACGGCAACACCCTGAGCATTCCTGACCGCATCGACTTTGACCCCTATCCTTGGCAGAGCTTTGCTAACTGGATTTCGTCGCAGCTTGTCCGCTGGGATTTGCAGGGCGATGGGCTGGCTCCCAAGGCGACCCCCGAGCAGGGCTATGACACGGTCGGCAAAGACGTATTCCTCACTGACCTAGCGCGCGAACTCGCCGAGGAATTGGGACAAACCCCACCCACCGATGCCTATCGCACTGAGGAACTGATGTTTGGCCCCTTTGATCCCAGCGATCCCGAGGGCTACGTTCAGCAACAAATCGACGAATACGGCGTGTAGGCGCGTCTGCGCTGGCGGAGAGCCCGGATCCATTGGTGCCTTCGGTGGACGCTCAATTGGCCTGACAGGGCGTCCTCCGCCAGTTCCTGTGTGTTCTCCGTAGCGAGGAATGGCTAACAGTCTTGCTCATCGGTAGAGGCCCGCGATCCCTCACCTCAGATCAGAAACGCGGTATCCGCAGTTTGCAAGTCACCTCCTGAGGAGGATTTGAGATGGCAGTGAGTAAATCTGGCGGTTTTCCCTTTTATGGGGGCGATCGCGAATCTATTTTCTTTAACGACAACGTCCGCGCCTTTTTGTTGTTTGTGGGCTCTTTGGTGACCTTCCTGCTGCTGTGGGAAATTGGGGCGCGATCGGGCCTCTTTGCCCGGGGGTTTCCCACCGCCTCAAAAACCATTGAAGAGTTGTGGTGGTGGGTCACCAATCCCTTTTTCAACAACGGCCCCAACGATTTGGGCATTGGCTGGAACTTGTTGATCAGTCTGCGTCGCGTCGCGATCGGCTACATTTTGGCCTCCCTCGTGGCCGTCCCCGTCGGTATTTTGATCGGCATTTCTCCAATCGCCCAGCGAGGCTTCAATCCTTACATTCAGTTGCTGAAGCCGATTTCGCCCTTGGCGTGGCTTCCCCTCGGGCTCTACATCTTTCGCGATTCCGAAAAAACCGGGGTTTTCATCATCCTGATTTCTAGCATTTGGCCCACGTTGATTAATACGGCCTTTGGGGTTTCCAACGTCAGCCAGGACTATCTAGATGTGTCAAAAACCCTTGGCGCTTCAAGGCTGCGAACGATCTTCAAAGTCATCATTCCTTCTGCACTACCCAACATTGTGTCTGGTCTCCGAATCAGCATGGGCATTGCATGGCTTGTGATTGTGGCCGCCGAAATGTTGCTCGGCACGGGCCTCGGCTACTTCATTTGGAATGAGTGGAATAACCTGTATTTGCCTAACATTCTGGTTGCAATTTTCATTATCGGGCTGGTGGGCCTAGTGCTCGATAGCATTTTTTCCGCCCTTGAGAGATTTGTTGCATTTGGTCGAAAGTCGTGAGTGTCGCTCCTATCAATCCAGTGATTCCGATGGATACTTTTTCTTCTTCAGCGCAGCTATCCACCCGCAATGTCACCAAAGTGTTCTATGGCAAAAAGGATCTCTTTAGCCGTCTCTCGGGTAAAGCGTCTAACGACTTTATCGCCATTGAAGACATCAGCATTGACATTGAACCCAATACCTTTGTGTCCATTATTGGGCCATCGGGCTGCGGGAAATCCACACTGCTGAACATGATTGCGGGCCTGTCGCCCACCACCTCTGGCGAAATTTTGCTGAATGGCGTGCCCATCACTGGCCCCGGCCCCGATCGCGGCATGGTGTTTCAAAACTATGCGCTGATGCCGTGGATGACCGTTGAGGAAAACATCCGCTTCGCCGTCGAAACCGTGTATCCCAAACTGTCGCCGAAGCAGGTACAGCACACCGTGAAGGAACACATTCAGCTCGTGGGCTTGACCGGGGCCGAAACCCGGCACCCCCACGAGATCTCCGGCGGGATGCGGCAGCGGGTCGGCATTGCCCGTGCCCTCGCCATCAGCCCGCAAATTTTGCTGATGGATGAGCCCTTTGGGGCGCTGGATGCGTTGACCCGGGGTTTCCTGCAAGAGGAAGTGGAGCGGATTTGGGAGCAGCAGCGCAAGACCGTCATCATGATCACCCACAGCATCGAAGAAGCGCTGTTGCTGAGCGATCGCATTGTGATGATGACCCGTGGCCCCGCCGCCCGCATCGACGAAATTCTGGAGGTGCCCTTCCCACGCCCGCGCAATCGCGAAACCATCGAGCAGCACCCCGAATATCACGCCCTCAAAGCCGAGATGGAGAGTCATCTCTACCGCGAAACCCGCGCCGTGGAGGCGGCGCGCATCGGTCGCTAGGCGACCCAGTTTTCTCAAGGTGGGGCCATGTGCCCCCAGTTTTACCGATGTTGTTAAGAGGATCTGACCATGACTTCCGCCATCACTGAACAGCTCTTGGCTGCAAAAAAGGCCGCTGGCCTCAGCTTCGCTGATCTCGAAGCCAAGGTCGGCTGCGACGAAGTGTGGATTGCGTCAGTGTTTTATCGTCAGGCCAGTGCCTCCGTCGAAGAAGCCACCAAAATCGTCGAGGCCATTGGGGCCGACCCAGCCTTGATTGAGGCGCTGACAGAGTATCCGGTGAAGGGCTCTCTGGATCCTGTGGTTCCGACGGATCCGCTGATCTACCGCTTCTACGAAATCATGCAGGTCTATGGTATGCCGCTGAAAACCGTGATTCATGAGAAGTTTGGCGACGGCATTATGAGCGCGATCGACTTCACCATTGATGTCGAGAAGGAAGAAGACCCCAAGGGCGATCGCGTCAAAGTGATCATGTGTGGCAAGTTCCTGCCCTACAAGAAGTGGTAAGCCACCGTTTCTAGACGCCGATTCGTTTCCCTTTGACCCCTCACTGTTTGCGGAACCGTGGCTGTTGGCACTTTGCTAGCAGCCGCTTCTTTTGGAACCCGGTATTTCCTGAGATTTGGAGAATTTGCCATGGGCACCCCGCCGAAGCCCCTCGTCCCGCCCTTTGATCGCGACATCGCGATCGCAAAAGTTCGCATGGCCGAAGACGCCTGGAACAGCCGCGACCCCGATCGCGTGGCCCTGGCCTACACCGAAGACAGCTTTTGGCGCAACCGCGCCGAAGTCTTTCGCGGACGAGACGCCATCCGCGCCTTTCTGCGTCGCAAATGGGACGAAGAACTCGACTACCGCCTTGTCAAAGAAATGTGGGCCTTTGGCGAAAACCGCATCGCCGTGCGCTTTCAATACGAATGGCACGACGACGCAGGCCAGTGGTATCGCGCCTATGGCAACGAAAACTGGGAATTTGACGACAGCGGACTGATGCGCCGCCGCGAAGCCAGTATCAACGATCGCCCCATTGCCGAGGCCGATCGCCGCTTCCATTGGGCGGCCTCTGGCCCACGCCCCCAGGATCATCCCGGCCTGATCAACTCCCCGGAATAGCGCGCCACGGGCTGGGGGTGCGGTCGGCGGAGATGTCGGCTATCGTAGAAACAACACATTGAGGCAACGGATTGTGCGATGGCTGCGGCACGGCGGCTGGATGGCCGCGATCGCGATTGTCAGCGGCGCAGGCGGGATTTTGCTGGCCTATTTCCAGGAGATGGGGTCGCCCACCCTCCGCGCCTCCACCCCAGCACCCCCCAGCACAACCCGCTTTCTCGTTGTCGGTGGGGGCGGCGCACCCAGCTACAACGAAATTGCCCTTGAGAAAAACGTCCTCTATTTTCAGCGCACCCTCAACGCCCTAGGGCTAGGGAACGCCCCAAGCCGGATTTTCTTTGCCAATGGCAACAACAACCAAGCGACGGTGCGCTACCTCGATCCCCAGGGGCGCGAACAGTTCAAAGCGCCAGAAATCCCCAATTTGGACGGGCCGGCCACGCTGCAAAATGTGCGCCAGTGGGTGCAAAGTTTGCCCGGTGTGGTGGGCAACACGCCCTGTTCGGCGTTTTTCTACTTCACGGGGCATGGCGCGCTAAACCGCCGCGATGCCAATAACAACGCCCTGATTTTGTGGGGTGAAGACCATCTCTCGGTGCGATCGCTCGCCACCTGGCTCGACGCCTGGCCCACGGATGTTCCCTTTGTGACGATGATGGCCCAGTGCTATTCCGGCTCCTTTGCCAACCTGATTTACGAAGGCGGCGATCCTAACAATCCCATTGCCATGCAGCCCCGCTGCGGATTTTTTGCCACCGTCAAAACCCGCCCCTCGGTCGGCTGCACGCCGTTGGTCAACGAAGCCGACTATGCCGACTATAGCTCTAGCTTTTTTGCGGGCCTGAGCGGGCGCGATCGCCTCGGCAATCCCGTCCCCTCCGCCGACTACGACGAAAACGGCACCGTGTCATTCGCGGAGGCCCACGCCTTTGCCAAAATCGACAAGGTGACGCCCGACTGGCCCATTTCCACAGCCGAAGCGTGGCTGCAAGACCAGGCAACCCCCAGCGATCGCCAGCGCATTCTGGCCACGCCAATCAATACCTGGCTCCAGCAGGCCCGCCCCGATCAACAGGCGGTGATCACCGCCCTTAGCGAAAAGCTCGGCTTCCGGCTCGATCAAGCCTTCCAAAACAATCGCCCAGCCACCGCCAGCGGGCGATCGCATGGTCAGGCGGCCCCCGCTGAAGTGCAAGACGCCTACCGCATGCGCCTCCAAATGGAGCTGATGAATGTGGGGATGGAGCAGCAAATTCGCCAGGGGGCTGATTCGGAGGCGATCGCTGCCCTGGATAAACTCCTCGCCTGCGAAGCCAGCCGTTGGTAAGGTCTGAGCAAACTCCGCACAGGATGGGAAATGGGGTGAAAATTCAGGCGCGATCGCAGTCCTAATTCGTCCACTCGGGCATTCTGAACTCGGCACTTCATTCGTCAGCCGTCAGCCGTCAGCCGTCAGCGCAGCGGGAGTTTGGCACCCACCATGCACGACCCACAGCCCCCCGGCACCGTCATCCAGACCCGGTATCATCTGCTGCGCGTCCTAGGCCAGGGCGGCAGCGGCATTACCTACGAAGCCGAAGATGGCTTCACGGGACACCACGTTGCGCTGAAGGAGTTGTCCCTGCGCGGCCTGACAGACTGGAAAAAGCTTGACCTCTTTGAGCGCGAGGCCAGGGTGCTCGCGGGGCTTGATCATCCCGCCATTCCTCGGTATGTGGACTATTTTCAAATCGACACTGCCGACAACCGCTACTTTTACATCGCGCAGGAAGTGGCAGAGGGGCGATCGCTGGCGGAACTCGTCGCCGCAGGCGAGCGGTTCAGTGAACCCGAAGTGCGCCGCATCGCCCTCGACGTGCTGGCCGTGTTGGTCTACCTCCACGGCCTCAACCCACCCATCATCCACCGCGACATCAAACCCCAAAACATCATCCGCCGCGACGATGGTCGCATCTTCCTCGTCGATTTTGGGGCTGTGCAGACGGTCTACCGCGACACCATGACCTTTGGCAGCACCGTCGTCGGCACCTATGGCTACATGGCTCCCGAGCAGTTTCGGGGGCAGGCCGTGCCCACCACCGACCTCTATGGCCTAGGGGCAACGCTGATTCACCTCCTCACCCACCAAGCCCCCAGCGACCTGCCCCAGAGCCGCTTGAAAATCAACTTTCGGCCCTATGTCACCGTCTCTGAGGCGTTTGCCACCTGGCTCAATGGCATGGTGGAGCCCTTGGTGGAGGATCGCTATCCCTCCGCTCAGGCTGCGATCGCGGCATTGAACAATCCGCGCCCTGCGATCGCGCGTCTCCCCAGGACTGGCGCGTTTTATCCTCACAAAAAACCACCCGGCAGCCCCATCACTCTACGCCGAGAGGGCGATCGCCTCAAGCTTGTCATTCCGTCCTCGGGCCTTCGGGGCGAAACCCTTGGCATTGGGTGCTTTGCAGTCTTTTAGCTGAGCTTCATTGCCCTGTGGACAGGGGGCGCAGTGCTGAGCGGGGCTCCGATTTTCTTTCCGCTCTTTTCCATTCCCTTTTGGGTCGTAGGGCTGGGGATGGCGGGGGTTGTGGTCAATGGGTTATTTGGCCGCGTTGATTTCCAGGTGGTGGGCGATCGCTTCACCCTGACTCATCAGATTTTGTTTTGGCGACGGGTCACGTCCGGGTTGAGCCGCGATCTCTCGGGCGTGGAACTACACACCGCTTATACTCAAAACAGCCGTCCTGTTGAGGTCATCACCCTCTACGCCGGTGCTCAAACGCTGACATTCGGCACCATGCTGTCGCGCGCAGAAAAAGAATGGTTAGCCGATGAACTTCTGGCCTTCATCCGACAGCTTCCAATGCCATAAAGCCTTGCAGAGTCAAGCATGCCGCCCCTGGCAGCCCTGCCCCCGCCTCGGCAAAGGGAACTGAATCCCTTAAAATCTTGTAAAGTATCGAGCTAGGTCGCAGCGGACTGTGACCCACGGCTTTGTTCGTTGAGACGTATTGATGAGGCGATCGCAGTGGAACCGATTAACTGTGCCGAAACCTGTATAAACGGCTGTGTTTTGGGTGACCAATGCCCCAACCTGGAATATAAGCAACAAGCATCCCAGTTCATCGAGAACACTTCCCTCGACAAAATGCTGGAAATGGCAGAAGAAGCCGTGCGCAAAAAGATTATGGAGCGTGCCTCCCAGCCCCCAAAGTGGGTACTCCCTGAAGATTAGGCAAGCATCTTGACCGGACTGCTAGGGCGCATCATCCAGCGATGTTGAAACGCTTGCCCAAAGCGGAGTATCGCGCCCGCCCTCACAACCGTGCTAGGAACTGTAACCCAGCCGTAATGGGGACTCTGCATTGAGCTGAAGCGAGCATTTTTCTGGCGGGGCTGCCTGATGCGATTGTGGCGGCGCTGTAGAAGGGAGTGTCTTTGCGCGACCCACGGCGGAGTTTCATGCTCAACGGATCTTTTTCTCGGGATCAACATACGCTGGTGGCCTTGGGGCTGCCGACGACAGCGGTGAGCGAGCCCCTCCAAACCGCCTTTGGGAGCCTGTCGCCGACGTTTTTACCCAAGGATTTGAGCAGCGATCGCCTCGCCGCTATTTTGGATCGCTTAGAGGATGCGGTGCTGCTCGTCGATGCCCTGGAGCAACCGCTGTATGTCAACCAGGCCGTCTTTCGTCTGCTGGGCATCAACCCCGCCTTTGAAACGCTGGAAGTGTGGGCGGCGGACTGTGGAGCCCGACTCGCCACCCGCGATCGCCCCTTCCCCTGGGCCGACTTTCCCCTCTCGCGGGTGCTGCGGGGCGAATCAGGCGACCCTGTGGAACTGCGGCTGTTGTCGCCCCGGCTGCCCCACGTTACCTGGTTGCGGGCGAGTGCCAGCCCCCTCAAGGGCGAGGAAGACGACATTCTGGGGGCAATGGTGGTGCTGCGCGACATCACCGCCCAAAAGCGCTACGAAACCGAACTCCGCACCTCCAACCAAGAGCTGCAATCCCAGGCGCGCCGATTATCCGATGCGTTGACCGCGCTGCAAAAAACTCAAAGCCAGCTGATCCAAACGGAGAAGATGTCGAGCCTGGGGCAGGTCGTCGCTGGGGTCGCTCACGAAATCAATAATCCCGTCAGCTTTATTCACGGCAACTTAGTTCACATTGATGCCTATATTCACGATCTGCTGGGTCTGATGGATGCCTACCAACAGCACCTCCCGACCATTCCCCCCGCCTTGGAGGACTACTTGGAAGCGATCGATTTGCCCTTTGTGCGCGAAGATTTGCCACGTTTGGTAGCCTCCATGCGAATGGGCACCGAGCGGATTCGCGAGATTGTGCTGTCGTTACGAAATTTTTCGCGCCTCGACGAGTCAGACCTCAAGGTGGTTGATCTCCATGAGGGCATTGAGAGCACGCTGACGATTTTGGGCAGTCGTTTGCGAGGTAAGGCGAACGAGGCAACCATTCGCGTGGCGAAGGCGTTTAGCGATTTGCCCACGGTGGAGTGTTATCCTGGCGCGCTCAACCAGGTGTACATGAATATTTTGACGAATGCGATTGAGGCGTTGGCAGTGCAGCGGCGATCTCACGCCCCCCAATCTGCGGAAGAACTGCAACAGCCCCACCCCACCATCACTATTCGTACTGAAATCCCCAAGCCCGACTGGGTGCGCATTGAGATCGCCAACAATGGCCCGGCTATTCCCGAGGCGGTTCAGCGGCGCATCTTTGACCCGTTTTTTACCACCCATCCGGTGGGTAAAAACAAGGGCATGGGCATGGCGATCGCCTATCAAATCGTGGTAGACCAGCACGGCGGTTCGCTCAAATGCCTGTCGCAACCGGGGGAAGGCGTTGCCTTTCGCCTCGATCTTCCTGTGACGCAGCAGGCTAATCACTGCCCGCGCGAGTCGCCTACTCGGCGGGGGTGAAGGGGGGCCTGCGAACCTTTGCTTGCCATGCGGCCATCGTCTATCGCAGCACTGTAGCCACAATTTCCCCACAACGCGAGGCCCGACTTGCCATCCCCAGCAGTAGAAACCGACTCGCCCCAGGAACCCAATCTTGCGGCACATTAACCCGGTTGGGCGGGTGGATTGGGAGCAAGAGAGTGGCTGTAGCTATCAATCGGACGCGAAAGTGATGGCTGCAACCCTAGCCGCGATCGCCCAATCAAGTGTCACGCCAGAGGAGAAGAAGCGGGTGGGGGGAATCGAACCCCCATCATCAGCTTGGAAGGCTGAGGTTTTACCACTAAACTACACCCGCAAGGCAACCAATACATTAGCACAAAACCGAGGAAACGCTGTTGAGGATGAGGAAGTTGCGGTGCGCTACGCCTCAAGCCTAGGGCGATCGCCTATTCTCCACTGAGGCGAATGGTCAGCAGCGCCATATCCGTCGCGATCGCTTCCCCCGCCACCATTGCCGGAATCAGGCGCAAATCCGTAGCTTTTTGCAGCCAACACACCACCGCCTGATCAAAGGCCGGGTCTGCACTGGGCTCCCACACCTGGATGTCGGAAATTTGTCCATCCGTTTCCACCGTCAACCGGAGGCCAACGGTGAGCGACCTCAGCGCCGCGATCGCGTCAGCCGATAGGCAGCCTGCTGCCGTGGTGGGGGTTAGCGATCGCGCCTGCCACGCTGAGGGAAGCTGGGGCGGTACATCGGGCAAGTCCCGACCGTTGGGTACCAGCCCCAGGCTCCATTGGGTTTGGGCCGCTGGTGATAGCGACGGATTGGGCTCTGAAGGCGCGGTGGGGGACGGCGGCGTTGGTGATGTCGCACCGGGGCTCGGCTGCGGATGATCTGGCTCTGGTGCTCCCTGAGACGTGCTCCCAGTGGGGGACTCTGGGACTGGATTGGCAACGGAGCTGAAATCCTCTGGGGAGTTTGGCTCAAGTTCGTCGAGGGTGGGGGGGGTGTCGCTGCTGGGCGCAGTCTCCGTTGTGGGGGTTGTGGGGCTGGTGGAGGCGCGGCTTCCTTCAGGGGTGGGCGCGGGCGGGGGCGCGTCACCCACGATCACCAGGTCGATCACAGGGGGTTGGGTGGCAACTGGGGCCAGCCCGCGATCGCGAACCCACAGCCAGCCGCCCGCATGAAGGGCGATCGCCGCCGTTGCACTGGTAGGCCAAAACCAGCGCGGCAACGTCGGTGCATCCATTCCCCAGGGCGTGGTCATGGGCTCAATATCCCAACAACTCCTTCAGGTTAGCGCTGGGGCAGCACCTCGGTCATCACGCGAATGCTACAGGCCATCATCGGAGTGCTAACCCCCCGCAGCGTGACGGGACGCATTTCCAAAATGTCTTCATCGGGAAGGTGGCGAGCCAGTTCCATCGACACCAAAACACCGTTGGGGTCTGCGGCCTCTTGGAGGCGGGAGGCGATGTTGACACAGGGGCCGATCGCCGTGAAATCTGCCCGCACGGCACTGCCAAACATCCCCACCACGGCATCACCTTGGTGAATGCCGCACCGGAAGCGCACCGGAGAAATACCCTGCTCCTGCCATTTTTGGTTCAGGCGCTGGAGGTTTTGGTGCATTCGCTGCACTGCCGATACAGCCCGCCGGGCCTGCTCGGGCGGCGGCAAGTCCTCTGGTGCGCCAAACAAGGCCAACACGCCATCGCCCATGAATTTATCGACCGTTCCACCACTTTCAAAAATGGCGTCGGTCATGGCTTCCAGGTACTCATTCAGCAGTTGCGCGATGCGCTTGGCCCCCAACGCATTCGACAGGGGGGTAAAGCTGACGATATCGGTAAATAGCACCGTCACCAAACGCGGCTCGGGCTTGAGATCAAGCTGAAGTGAGCCTCCCGCCGCTTTTTCAACGAGGGAAGCGGGTAAGAATCGCCGCAGCACCGACTCGGTAAGGTAACGGTTCAGTTCGGCCACCCGTCGCTCGTTTGACTTCAGCGCCAGGAGGTTGCGCACCTCTGCCAATAGCTCGCGATCGTTGAAAGGTTTCCCTAAATAAGCGTCAGCCCCTTGTTCAACGCCTTCGATGCGGGTTTCGTCATCGACCTTGGCCGTGAGCAGCACAACGGGGATACTTTGCAGGTCAACATCTTGGCGAATGGTTTGAATCAGCTCTAGGCCCGACATTCCCGGCATCATCAGGTCGGTCAGAATTAGCCGTGGACGGTAGGTTTTCGCCATCTCTAGGGCGGTGAGGCCATCGTGGGCAGTGCGCACTTGGTAGCCCTGATGCTGCAAGACGTGGGAAATGTAGGCCCGGAGGTCAGCATTATCGTCTACGACGAGAACATCGACGCTGTGTGGGGTGGAGGAATCCGCGATCGCGCCCACACCCTGGGGTTCCGCCTCATCGACAAGCAGCGCCACATCGGCCAGTTCCACCGCCGCCCGACTCATTTCGGGCATCAGCACCATTTCGACCACTTGATCAGCGGGCAAATGGGCCCGCCCCGTTGGAATGCTGACTTTAAAGGTGGTGCCTTGGCCATAGGTTGATTCCACCGTCACCTGTCCCTGATGTAGAGAAACCAGTTCTTTCACGAGGGCAAGGCCGAGGCCGCTGCCTTCATAGCGACGGTTGGTGGAGCCATCCGCCTGCTGAAACCGCTCAAACAGATGGGGTAACTGATCGGCCCGAATGCCGATGCCCGTGTCGCTGACCGTCAGCAGACAATGCCCGTCTTGGGGCGTGAGGGTGACGCGAATAGTGCCACCTGCCGGGGTGAACTTGACCGCGTTGGACAACAGGTTATACAGCACCTTGTCGAACTTCTCTTGGTCGAGGTAAAGCGTTGGGCAAACCGCCAGATCGGACACCAGTTGAATTTGCTTGCGATCGCAATAGGGCCGAAAGGCCGTCACAATCTCATCCACAAATAATTCTGGCTTGCAGGGCCTAAAGGTTGGCTTCATGCGGCCTGCATCCAGCCGTTGCAGGTCAAGGAGTTGGTTGACGAGCCGCAGCAGCCGGCGGGCATTGCGTAGGGCAATCTGTGACTGCTCATAATTGAGCCCCACGCCATTGTTGACTGCGGCTTCCAAGGGGCCGAGGATGAGGGTCAGGGGGGTGCGAAATTCGTGGGAAATGTTTTGGAAAAACTCGGTCTTTTGGCGATCAAGCAGCATCAGCTGCTCCGCCTGTTCTCGAGTTTTTTGGTACAGGCGGGACTGTTGCACCGCGATCGCGGCCTGACTGGCAACCGCCTGGGCCAGCTCAATTTCGCCCATTTGCCACGCATGGGGATGGCGCACCTGCCGCAGGGAAATGCTGCCGATGATTGACCCATCAATCATCAACGGAACCACCAGCAGCGATCGCGCGGGCGATCGCAGTGACCAATCCTGCACTGTCATTTCAGGATGGTGGCTGAGATCGTCAATGGCAACGGGTTGCTGGGTCGTCAAAATTTGCTGCAAGACCGGATTGCTGCTAATCGGCACTCGAGATGGCGGCAACTCGCTCACGTCGGTTAAGGCAGACATTGCGATCGTATCCGCATCGTCAGACTCTGCACTGACATAGAGTCCCACACACTGCACATACTCATCTGCCGCCGTCCACAACGAGAGTACGCAGCCATCCACCTCCAACGCGCGTCCCAACTCCTGCGTAATCGCCGCAAAGATTGCCTGCGGTTCGAGGCTAGAGCGAATGCCCTGGGTAATCGTGTTAATGAGCTGCTCTCGGCGGGCCAGGGCTTGCACCTGTTCGTAGGTGCTGGCTTGGGAAAGGGCCAACGCGGCCTGATCCGCCACCGTCACCAAAAGCTGTATTTCGCTGCCTTGCCAGTGGCGCGGTGTCTCGCACTGGTGTAGGGCCAGCACCGCCATCACCGTTTGCTGGCACACCAGCGGAATCATCAAACTAGTTTGAATATTGAGGGTTTCAAAGGTCTGGCGATGGGCCCTACGGTCAGGACGGGTGTCCCACGTCTCGGGGGTAATGATCTCGACCTCTTGCGTTTCCCAAACGAGATGATCGCCCGCCGCCGCGATCGCATCCGCCGCAACCGAGAGACTGTCTGCATGGTAGATGAAGCGATCGCTCGGACTCCCCCCGTCGTAATAGGGTTGTAAGACACACAGGCTGCTTTCCATCAATGCCCCCACCGTTTCAACGATGGTTTGCATCATCTGGCGCGATCCCTCAGCACTACGAATGGTGTTCGTCACCGCATTCAGCAAACTTTCTTGTTTCAGAATGCGCTGCAACTCCTCAGTCCGTGCCTTGAGTACCTGGTGCGTTTCTAGGGCTTGCTTGACCACCGCCCGCAGGTGCTGGTCTTCCCAGGGCTTCGTCACATACTTGAAGACTTTGCCCTCGTTGATGGCATCAACGAGATCCTCAACATCGGTGTAGCCCGTCAGAATAATCCGAATAATGTTGGGATATTTTGAAGCGGTTTGGCGCAAAAACTCAGTGCCGCTCATCCCTGGCATCCGCTGGTCAGAAATGATGACCGCGACATCGGGCTGGGCTTCTAAAATCTCAAGGGCCGCGTGACCACTCTCTGCGCGCAAGACCCGAAACTCGCGGTAGAAGGTGCGATAAAGCAGGTCAAGGTTATCTGGTTCATCATCGACAACCAGGAGCTTGGGCTTTTCTGCGGCTGATGTACTTCGAAGTTTGGACAACCCCATGCACCAGATACGATTCCCTTAAACCACTACAACCCAACGGACGATCGCCACGCGAAAGGCCGTCCTTGCCAACAGGCAGCAACCCTGGATATGACCCCTCATCAACGGGTTTTGTTCAGAAAATGGGGAGAGCTGACCTCTCTTAACATTTCCCGTGCGATCGCAAACTGTCCGGGGAATTCTCTCCATCGGCCTGCGATCTGCGGTACCCCGCTGACGCACTGTCCTTCTCATCTCAGCATGAAGGGACAAGAAGTCCGAACTCGCTACAACACATCTCCAAATGAAGGGTAGCCTCTCAAGACAAACTTGGCATCTTCCCTAGCAAACACGGTTGCCGAAAAGGAGCTGCAGAGCGCTACACTTCAGGGTGTATTCCGGCAGGCAGTTTCACCCAAGAATGCCCACCCTTGTTTCGTAATGCATCATAATTTGGCTGGCCCTAACCTGAGGCAACAAAGACTTGGGGCGAGGATAGACGAACCCCTTGACACGTGTCTTCCCACCCAGCAAGCTCCGAGGAGATACGCTTTCCCGAGCCCTCAATGGGTGTCAACCCTTTCCCTTGCCTACCTTGAATCACAGTTGTCGGTCTGGGGTGGGGGAGAGACAGTGCGCCACTTGGCGGGTGCCCCCAAAACAATTAGATGCGCCGCGTCTTCTGTCCCTTTGCTCAGGCGACACACGCAGCGAAAGTCATCTCTCAATTACGTTTCATGAGTCACTCTCCCTGCTATGTTCGGCCTGCCGCAGCCCAGGATCTGCACCAGTTAGCTGAGGTTCTGACGAGTAGTTTCTACCCTCCGTTGGGCTGGTGGCGTTGGCTGTATCCCGCATTGCGCTTTGGCATTTATGAAGACCTCAAGCAACGGTTGCAGGGGGGCGCAGCACACTACACCTGCTTGGCGGCGATCGCGGACAAAACCGACAGCGCTGAAGAGTGGGTCGTGGGGACGGTGGAAATCTCTTGCCGCCATCGCAACCCCTGGCTGATGACGTCGCGCAAGCATCTCTATCTGTCCAATCTAGCGGTGCGGGCCAACTGCCGCCGCCAAGGCATTGCGCGCCAACTCCTGCAAGGCTGCGAACAACGGGCCGAGCAGTGGGGGTTCCATGAGATCTACCTCCACGTCATGGAAGACAATGCCCGCGCCCGCCACCTCTACCAAGCGATGGGCTATCACGTCCACCGGGTTGAGATCACCCTGTGGTCGTTGCTGATCCCCCGTCCTCGGCGGCTCCTTCTGCGGAAGGTAATTCCCCAAGCTGCCCCCTCACCCAAAAGCCCTGTCCGGTAGCGCGTCAGCCCCTTGGGTTGGCAGGTACTAGGCCCAAGATTGCCCTGATGCCTGATATCCAAGCTAAAACGGCGCTCCTGGATTGATTGTCTAGGAGCGCCGTTCGAGTTTGAGGAATTATTCGTCTAGCTTAGATTGGTGGCGGATTGGTGGCGAACCCCGTAGCCGTCGGTTCATGCCCCTATGCGTTGAGGGGGAAGTCATGTTGGCCTGAAAAGCCTTAGCCTGCTGGTGGTGCCGCGACAGGAACCGCCAGCCACCCCGCACTGAGAATGACCGTCAGGCCAATGAACAGCACGGTCAACGTCCAAGTTGCCCGGTTTAAGGCGACTTCGGCGCTTTTGGTGCTGGTAAAGAGCTGTGCCTGACCGCCCAACGCCCCTAATCCATCGCCCTTGGGGCTGTGTAACAAAACAAGAATCGTCAGCCCGATCGCGGAGACGGCCCAAACAATTTTGAGAATGCTTACAAGAGTCATGGGTGTTTTAGGATGAAAATGCACAGACCACACCTGCCAACCGCAGTCAGGATGCTGTGGACGTGATCTTTACTCTATCGCTTAATGGAGCGATCGCGGCATGTCGTCACGCTTCAGTGTGCGATCGCCCCCATGCTTGCCCCGGCCTACAGGCTCAGGCGTACCGGCGTTCGATTTGCGCGCACATCAATGGATTTGGCCTGCAACATCGAGCTTCCCGTCATTTCCACTGGCTTCGGTAAGCCTAGGATGTCGAGAATTGTTGGGGCGATATCCGCAAGACGACCATCCTCTCGCAAGGATACCTCAGCACCATAACCGGGCACCTTAAGCCGCTCGCCCTCGATCAAAATAAAGGGAACCGGGTTCGTGGTATGAGCCGTCCAGGGTTTGTGGTTTTCATCCCACATGTATTCTGAATTGCCGTGATCTGCAATGATAATTGCCGTTCCCCCAGCTCTGCTGATTCCTTCTAACAGCCGACCAATCTCATGATCTACCGTTTCTAGCGCCTGCACAGTCGCTTCCATGTTACCCGTGTGGCCCACCATATCTGGATTGGCATAGTTGATCACCACGAAGGAATACACCCCTTTCTGGATAGCGCTTAGGGCGGTATCTGTCACCTGCCCCGCAGACATGGCTGGGGCTTTGTCATAGGTCGCAACCATCGGACTGGGGACTAGTTCGCGATCTTCGCCCTCAAAGGGCTCCTCTAACCCACCATTAAAGAAATAGGTGACGTGGGCGTATTTCTCCGTTTCCGCTGTGCGGAACTGCTTAAGGCCGTGATTGGCGATGACCTCGCCCAAGATATTGCTCAGGTTCTGGGGCTCAAAGGCCACCTTGACTGGGAGGGAACTGTCGTACTGCGTCATGGTGACAAAGTGCAGCGGCTCCACACGGGGCCGAGCAAATCCGTCGAAGTTTGGATCGACGAAGGCTTGGGTGAGCTGCCGCGCGCGATCGGGTCGGAAGTTAAAGAAAATTACCCCATCCCCAGGCTCAACGGCTCCTGGAGCAATGCGCACGGGCTGGATAAACTCATCGGTAATGCCTTCGGCATAGGAGGCGTGGGCAATATCGACGGCGGCAAGACCATTGCCTTCATCGCCTGAGGTCATGACGCGATAGACCTTCTCCACCCGATCCCAGCGGCGATCGCGATCCATTGCATAGTAGCGACCACTCACCGTCACAATGCGGCCAAACTGGTGATGCTCAATATAGTCCTGAATCGCCTGGAGAGACTCGTGACCCTCGCTGGGCTTGGTGTCGCGGCCATCGGTAATGGCGTGAATGCAGACCTCATCGATGTCCTGGGCCTTTGCCATATCCAGCAAGCCAAGGAGGTGATCTAAATGGGAATGAACGCCGCCCCATGAACACAGCCCGATGAGGTGGAGTTTTGTTTTGCGATATCGAACCGCCTGACACACCTCTAACAGAGCAGCATTTTCTTGAATGCTGCCATCTTCAATGGCGTCAGAGATACGAACCAGTTCTTGGGGAACGACACGCCCCGCGCCAATGTTCAGGTGCCCCACTTCAGAGTTACCCATCTGGCCATCGGGTAGCCCAACATCCTTACCTGAGGCGCGAATTAGTGTGTGTGGGTAGACTGCCCAAAGGCTGTCCATGATGGGCGTTTTGGCGTTTGCGACTGCGTTACCGTCCGTGTCGGCTCGATATCCCCAGCCATCGAGGATGACGAGCACCATTGGTGGGACAGGCGCTTGTGTCATGGGTTCTAAGAATCCTTAAAGTCACTAGACAAACGTCGAAGCGATCATACCATTCGACTTTCCGGGGCAGATCGTTCGCTCAACACAGGATGCGCGATCGCGGCAAATGGCGCTGTCGGGACACATCAAAGTAGCTGGTTCAGAGATTAGCAGGATTCGCCCAAGGTTGCATCTTGGGGGTAAGTCTTGCTGACCAAGACAGGGGTGTTTTTTATGAGAGTTGTCCTAAGATTTGATAACTTTTCTGCCTGAATTTTCTCAGAAACTTGGGGGGCATCACCCCCGCATTATCTTCAGATTTTTCCTCAAACTACGCTTTATCTGAGGCGTTCAGCGGAGCTTAATACGAACAAAACATCACGCTCTAATCCAGGCGTTGGCAAGAGAAAAATGAGAAGCCCATCTCGAAGTTAAAGTTCCCTGAGACAAATCTTGGTTTGGTTTTCCTAAGTTTATGAATCCTGATAGGTCTATTCTAATTATCCTAAACGGGCGATCGCGGCTGCCTTCCCGTAGCACTTCATCAAGTTGACTGCCAAGCAAGTATTTTTACTTATTCATTCCCCGTTGTCACGCCCTCTGTCTAGGGCAAAAGCTTGACGATTCGTCGAGGATTCTGCGCTCGAGTTTGGCAACTCATCCCGTCCCATCGCAGTCCTGAGCCATTGGTAAAACTGAGAGGCTTTGTGAAAAGAGTTTCCAAAAGAAACCCTTTTCACAATCCAGATAGGATCGCTATAGCACGGACAATAATGCCCGTGCTCCTCCGCAGTGCATAGGGTCGAGGAGGAAGCAGCGCCTTTTCAGGAGGGGGACGATTTAGGGTGGTGGTGGCTTAGGGTGGTGGTGATAGGCCAAGGGGGCGCAAGCAATAGCAGCGCTGTGCCGTGAATGCACGGAGGCGGCCCGTTAGGCGTGGGCAGCTTTGTCGGCTTTGCGGGCCTCAGCCTTGGCCTTTTGCTTTTCGCGCTCCTTTTGGCGGCGGGCGGCGGCCTTTGCTGTGCGCTCGGCCTCTAGGGCCGCAAGGCGAGTCTGATCACGTTCGATCTCTAGCTTGTCGAGGTAGTAGTGGTAATCACCCCGATAGAGGCGCAGTTCTCCATCACGGACTTCGACGATTTTATTAGCGACCTGGGAAATGAAGTAGCGATCGTGGGAGACGAGCAGAACAGTGCCGTCATACTGGCGCAGGGCGGCTTCCAAGGTTTCTTTGGCGGGAATATCGAGGTGGTTGGTGGGCTCATCTAGGATGAGGAGATTGGCGGGCTGCACCAACATGCAGGCGAGGGCAAGGCGCGCTTTTTCGCCGCCGCTGAGGGCTCCGACGGTCTTGAATACCATGTCGCCGCTGAAGAGAAATTGCCCTAAAAGGGTGCGCACCTGCTCGGTTTTCCAATCGGGGACAATGTTTTGCAGGGTGTCGAGCACGGTTTTGTCAAGATCGAGGGCTTCGGCTTGGTTTTGCTCGAAGTATTGGGGCAAGACGTTGTGGTCACCGAGTTTGACTGTGCCTTCGGTGGGCTGTTCGCGACCGAGGATGAGGCGCAGCAGGGTCGATTTGCCGCAGCCGTTGGGGCCGAGAAAGGCGATACGATCGCCTCGTTCGATCTCTAAATTCGCCCCCAAGAACAGAATTTTGTCTTCATAGCAGTGAGTCAAGTCTTGAATACGGACGACCTCGCGGCCACTGCGGGGGGCCGGGGGAAACTGAAACTTGAGGGTGCGAACGTCGGTGTCTGGAGCTTCGATGCGTTCGATTTTTTCGAGCTGCTTTTCACGGCTTTTGGCCTGGGTGCTGCGGGTGGCGCTGGCGCGGAAGCGATCGACAAAGGCTTGCTGCTGGGCAATGTCCTTTTGCTGGCGCTCGTAGGCGCTGAGCTGGGCGGCGCGGGCTTCGGCTTTTTGGGTGAGGTAGGCGCTGTAGTTGCCGAGGTAGGTGGTGGAAACGCCGCGTTCGGTTTCCACAATTTGGGTACAGAGGCGATCTAAGAATTCGCGATCGTGGGAAACGATCACCATTGGCGTGTTGACGCCTTTGAGGTAAGTTTCAAGCCACTCGATGGTTTCGAGATCTAGGTGGTTGGTGGGCTCGTCGAGTAGCAGAATGTCGGGTTCTTTGAGCAGGACTTTGCCGAGGCCTATCCGCATTTGCCAGCCGCCGCTAAATTCGCTCACGGCGCGATCGCCATCACTGGGCTCAAATCCCATCTCGGGCAAAATCTTTTCAATGCGGGCGTCGAGGCCGTACCCATCTAGGGCTTCAAATTTGCGCTGGGTGCGATCTAGCTCTTGAATGAGGCGATCGAGGGCGTCAGGGTCGGCAGCCTCCATCTCGTGGGGAATTTCAACGAGCCGATGATGAAGGGCGTTGGCTTCTTCAAAGACCGTCCAAAATTCGTCGCGAACGGAGCGCTGTTCGTCAATTTCAAATTCTTGGTTGAGGTAGCCGATGCGGAGGCTGGCCGGGCGCACCACTTGGCCGGTGGTGGGTTCAACTTCGCCCAGAATGATCTTGAGCTGGGTGGATTTGCCTGCGCCATTCACCCCAACAAGGCCGATGCGATCGCCAGGCTTGACTTCCCACGTCACATCTTTCAAGACTTCGCCAGTGGGATAAATTTTGCCAACATTCTCTAGGCGCAGCATCGACTTCTCCTTAAATCTTGTCTTCGACCCTCCAGCATCCTTTTGGGAGAAAGTGGCTATGCAAATTAGGTCTCGATGCCACTTTAACAAATGTTACGGGCACCTATCACCCCCATGCGTCTTAACCCCCATGCGTCTTATCTATTGTGCTATCTGTGGGCGTGGCGATCGCGGGTCTGACTGGGTGGGGCAACCGAACCTCACGGCAGGTCGTCTGAACTGTGTCGCAGGTTAGGATCGTGCCAACGTTGCAGATGGTATGGCATGGCGAGGCTGCTCTTGATGCTGGTGAAAGGCTATCAGCGGTTTCTGTCGCCGCTCTTTCCGCCGGTGTGCCGCTTTCAGCCAACCTGTTCGCACTACGCGGTGCAAGCGATTGAGCGCTTTGGCGCGGTGCGGGGTACGGGCTTGGCTGTGCGGCGGGTGCTGCGCTGTCATCCCTGGCATCCGGGGGGCTATGACCCAGTTCCGGACGTGTTGGGGATTGTGGGTCGGGCGAGCTTGGAGGACGCGATCGCGGCTCGGGCCGCGGCCCAGGCTCACCACACCGATCAGCCGACACCAGACTCAGCCTTGTCTCCAAAGTCGGAGCATTGGCCAGACTAGCGGAAAGGTCAACCCCGGCAATCTTGCAAGGGTTAAATTGTGGGTGAATTTTGACGGATGATCCCCCGCAAGATTGACTGAGTCGCATTCGCGGTATGGTGCTTGTCCTCGGGATTGACTCGGTCGCCCTTTCACACCCTGCCAGGGCGATCGCTGTCCAAATTGTGACGTGCTATCGACCAGCAAGTTGGGCAATCTGAATCTATGGAAGCACTTATCTTGGCGGGGCTGTTGCTCGGCGCAGTGTGGTGGTGGAGCCGCAAGCGCCGCCGTCCGGGGTTGCGCCGTTCTGTTGGGGCAACCCTGAGCCGCCCGATGGTAGGTGGTGGTGAGTCGGTGCCGCCTCGTCTAATGGGAGAGCTGCATCGGCTCACCCACGATCGCCGGGTTTCTGAGCGGCTGATTGAGCGCATTGCCTTTAATTACCCCCATCGCTCTCGGCGCTGGTGTGTCGAAAAGGCCATTTACGACCTCCGCCGCGATCGCCGCAGTTGACCCCAAATCCCCTTTCCCTGCGTTTCACCACGCAACTGAGGCATGTGGGTTTTGTTAGGGTAAAAAATACCCATTATCGCTTGCCACACAGGAGTACACAGCATCGTGCCGAAATTGATGGGCTTACAACATTTCGTTCTTGGGTGCGAAAATTAATGGCTCGCCGGATTTTTTTTGGAGATGTCCACGGTCAGTATGATGGGTTAATGCATCTTTTGGAGGCGATCGCCCCCGCTGGTGATGATGCCCTCTACTTTGTGGGTGACCTGATTGATCGCGGGGCCAAAAGCGCCCAAGTCGTGGACTATGTGCGCGATCACGCCAGCGGCTGCGTCCTGGGCAACCACGAACAGCTTTTGCTGGATGCCTTTTCCAACGATGGCAACAATGGCGTTGCGCTCCATGCGTGGCTCTATAGCGGGGGGCAGGCTACCCTTGCCAGCTATGACGGCAATGTTGAACGCTTGACCGACCACGTTCAATGGATGCGTCAGTTGCCTCTCTACATAGATTTGCAGGATGTGTGGCTGGTTCATGCGGGAGTTGCGCCGGATCTCGCGATCGCAGAACAAAGCGCCGAAGAATTTTGCTGGATCCGCGATTCCTTTCACAGCAGCCCCAAGCCCTACTTTGACAACAAGCTCATCATTACTGGGCACACCATCACCTTCACCTTTCCAGACGTGGCGCCGGGGCAGATCGTTTCTGGCCCAGGTTGGCTCGATATCGACACCGGAGCCTACCATCCCCGCAGCGGATGGTTGACGGCTGTGGATATCGACAGCGAGCAGGTGTATCAGGTGAATGTTTATGAAGGTAAACGCCGGACGCGATCGCTCGAAGCAGCCAGTATGCCCTTCACTCAAGGGCGACAGCGTATTTCTACCCCCAGACCTTAAGCACGCTGCACTTGGGCCTGGACAAATTCCTGCACAATGGGGGCCGCCTGATCCCACAGGGTGAGGTCGCTGCCGGGCGTAGGAATCAGTCGGCTGTTGTGAATGAGTTGTTGATAGGTTTCGTTGACCGCAGCGATGGTTTCGGAAGTTGCTTCTGGCTGCAAAATCCAGACTGGGCAGGTAAGACGGTCGAGGTCACGATTGAGCAATTCTCCTTGGATGGCCTGGCGCGATCGCTGAAACAAAAGCTGGCAGGTGGGCACAAACCGCCGCAACAGCCGCCGCCGCTGCCACAGCCGCTGGAGCCACCCCTTGCCACCCATGAGTCGAATCACGGGCGTCAATAGCCACAGCCCCCCAACCCGCAGCGACCAACGGCCAGCCAGCCAGCGCCATGCTTCCCAATCTCGCTTGAGGCCGGGGACGGATACCCCCTCAGGAGCCGACACAATCAGCCCCCGCACTTGGTCCGGATGTTGCAGCGCGTAGCGGGTGGCGACCCATGCGCCAATTTCGTCGGCAATCACAACACAGGACTGCGATCGCACCCCCGTGAAAAATTCCGCCAAACTCTCCACCTGTAGCGCAATGGAGTATGAGCTTTTAAGCGATCGGCTCGATTCTCCAAAGCCCAATAAGTCAGGAGCAAGGCAGTGATAGCTTCCCCCCAACGCTTTCATCAGCGTCACCCACTGACTGCTGTCTGACCAACTGCCGTGGAGAAAGACCAGTGTGGGGCCATGCCCAACCTCACGCCAAAACAAAGTGCCGTGGGAAATGCGAAGACGCGCGTTGCGCAGTGGTAGAGCCATGAATGTGACGTGCGAACCTGATTGTGAGTACCAGTTGCCCTACTCCACCACCAGCGCGCCCGCCAAATAGTCTTGGAGTTGGCGATTGTGGTCATGGGACAGCGACAACATCAAAATATCTTGAGTTGAAAATGCCCGAACCTCCAGCACCTCTAACGGATCGCTCACCCGAGGGCTGCCCTGAACGAAAACCTCCAGCGCCACACACACCGAGTGAAATCGGGGATCACGCTCTGGTGTGGAATAGATTCCCACAAGACGCCCCAGTCGCTCAACCGAGAGTCCCGTTTCCTCGGCTAATTCACGGCGGGCCGTAGTGGCGATATCTTCTTCCCAATCCACCAGACCGCCGGGTAAGCCCCAGAGGCCATTGTCTGCCCGGCGCACCAGCACCACCTGTCCGCTAGGCAAGATGGGGATTGCGCTCACCCCCAACAGGGGGCGACGCAGCAGCAGACCAAGGAGAACGCGCACCGGACGCCATCGCTTTCTCATGGGGGTTGGGGTGCCCTAGGCGGCGGTAAGTTCAGCAATGTCGGCGAGCACCTCGCTGGCATGGGGTTCTGGCTTGACCTTGCGATAAATTTTCGCCAGCTTGCCTTCGGGGTTGATTAGGAATGTGCTGCGGCTGATCCCCATGTATTCCTTGCCCATGAATTTTTTGAGGCCGTAGCTGTCGTACTGGGTGGCGACTTCGGCCTCGGCATCGACCAATAGGGGAAAGGGTAAGTCGTACTTGGTGATGAATTTGGTGTGGGACTTGGCATCGTCGGTGCTGACGCCGAGGACAACAATGTTTTGCCCTTGATAGTCGCTGTAGGCATCGCGAAAGCCACAGGCTTCTTTGGTGCAACCGGGGGTGTTGTCTCGGGGGTAGAAGTACAGCACAACCCATTGGCCGCGCAGGGCACTGAGTTTGACGATGTTGCCTTCGGCATCGGGCAGTTCAAAATCGGGGGCAACGTCCCCAACGGTTAGTGACATGGATTCCAACCTCCTTGAGCGTGTCGCTATTTTAAACCTCGCTTTCCCCGGAACTGTGGTGGGGTGTGGTCAACATGGGCTGGGGTGCGAAGCGATCGCAGGGCGAGACAGGAGGAGATCTCGTGGGGTGGGCGCTGGTGCAGCCGTGAGGCGCGACCGACGTTGCGCCGTGCCCCATGGCGGTCACCAATCCTTGGGATTGAAAAAAATTCAGGACATTCTCACACCAATGTCACGGTTTTACCAGAGACTGATCCCGTTGCTGCCGTCGTGCCCGACCGGCACGCTAGCGATCGCGCAGCAGGCCTGCCCTAGCCCCCAACCAACCACAAACCGGACACGACGCCTCAAAATGCGCTAATATCGTACTCGAAATGAGTTCGCATAAAGGAGGGCGATTGCGATTGTGCCCTCGCCGATTTCCGTATTTTCGCGACAATTGTCATTAACGTTGGACAACTGACGGTTTCAGGCCGACGCGCTTCGCCGCCTTGAAGTTTGATTTGCGCTGGAGTAATTGCAATGGTTACGAGTTCCCCGACGGTTCAGAATCCGCTGCTCATTGGTGCAGGGTTGCCGCCCTTTGACCAAATCCGTCCAGAGCAGATTGTGCCGGGTATTCAAACCCTGCTGGAGCAGCTCACCCAAGATCTAGAACAGTTGGAAGCCACGGTGGAGCCGACGTGGGCCGGGTTGGTGGAGCCCTTGACCGCGATCGCGGAACGCCTCCGCTGGACTTGGGGCATTGTGGGCCATCTAATGGGCGTCAAAAATAGTCCAGAACTGCGCCAAGCCTACGAATCGGTGCAGCCCGCTTTAGTAGAATTCTCCACTCGTTTAGGACAAAGCAAGCCGCTCTATGATGCCTTTAAGCAGATAGAAACTGGCCCCCTGTGGGATAGCCTGGATGCGGCCCAGCAGCGCATCGTCAAAGCCGCCATTCGAGATGCAGAGCTGTCTGGCGTCGGGTTGACGGGCGAGGTGAAAGCCCGCTTCAACCAGATTCAGCAAGAATTGGCTGAGCTTTCGACAAAATTCTCCAACCATGTCCTGGACGCAACGAAGGCGTTTCAACTGGTGCTCAAAACGCCGGAAGATCGCGCGGGTTTGCCCAACAGTCTCCTGGCCCAAGCGGCCCAAGCGGCTCGGGATGCGGGGTATGACGCGGCCACAGCGGAGGCTGGCCCCTGGGTAATCACCCTGGATTACTCGAGCTATGTGCCGTTTTTGCAGCACAGCCGCCGCCGGGATCTGCGGGAACAGGTCTACCGCGCCTTTATTACGCGGGCGTCCTCGGGCGAGTTGGACAACACCCCCATCATTGAGCGCACCCTTGCCCTGCGCCAGCAAATGGCTGAGATTTTGGGTTACGGCACCTATGCGGAACTCAGTATCGCGCGCAAGATGGCTCCTTCGGTGGATGCGGTTGAGGCGCTGATGGAGGAATTGCGCAGCACCAGTTACAACGCTGCCGTGCAGGAGCTGGCTGACCTCCAAGCCTTTGCGCAGGAAAAGGATCCCAAAATGGGCGATCGCCTCATGCATTGGGATATTCCCTACTGGTCGGAGCGGATGCGTGAGGAGCGCTACGGCTTGAATGAGGAAGAGTTGCGGCCCTACTTCCCGCTGCCCCAAGTTTTGGAGGGGCTGTTTACGTTGGCCCATCGGTTGTTTGGCATTACGATCACCGCTGCTGATGGAGCGGCCCCGGTTTGGCATTCGGATGTGCGATATTTCCAGGTGGCGGACGAGACGGGAACCGCGATCGCCCACTTTTACCTCGATCCCTACAGCCGTCCTGCTGAGAAGCGCGGCGGCGCGTGGATGGATGAGTGTGTGAACCGAGGGCGCATCGGCGGTGAGCTGCACCTGCCAGTGGCCTATTTGACCTGTAATCAAGCGCCCCCGGTGGATGGCAAGCCCAGCTTGATGACCTTCCGCGATGTGGAAACCCTGTTCCACGAGTTTGGGCACGGGCTCCAGCACATGCTCACCACGGTGGATTATCCCGGTGCCTCTGGCATCAACAATATTGAGTGGGATGCGGTGGAGTTGCCCAGTCAGTTCATGGAAAACTGGTGCTATCACCAAGACACCCTGCTACAGTTGGCGCGCCACTATGAAACAGGTGAGCCTTTGCCGAACGAACTGTTTCAAAAAATCGTCAAAGCGCGCAACTTTATGACGGGCTCGGCCATTCTGCGGCAGGTCAATTTTGGCTGGCTCGATATTGAGCTGCACCATCGGTATGTGCCCGGTGGCCCAGAGACGATCGCGGATGTGCGCGATCGCCTCGCCGAAAAGACCACCGTCCTCAAACCCCTGCCGGAAGATGCCTTCCTCTGCGCCTTTGGGCATATTTTCTCGGGCGGCTACGCGGCAGGCTACTACAGCTATTTTTGGGCAGAGGTGCTGAGTGCTGACGCTTTTGCGGCCTTTGAGGATGCGGGCTTGGAGAATGAATCGGCGATCGCGGCAACGGGGCGTCGCTTCCGTGACACGGTGTTGTCCTTGGGCGGCAGTCGTCACCCGATGGAGGTGTTCAAATCCTTCCGGGGTCGGGAACCGAGCACGGCGGCCCTGCTTCGCCATCGGGGGCTGGTCGCAGCGTAACCCGTTCCAGCATTGAGATCGCCCGCGAATTCGTTATGGGGCGATCGCTGATCTTGTCGCCACAGGCTTGATTTAGAGCCCGTGGCGTAGTTTTTTGGGAGGCTTGAAGCACGCGATCGCAGACCTTTTCCGGCCTTTTCCGACGAAGGGCAGGGGCAAATTGCCGACCTTTGCCGACGGGCGATCGCGTCCATCGCGGCTACCCTGGGGAGGACCTTCACCCCAACCCCGCGATGACCCTCGCCACCGCCTTCCACCGCCCAGACCTTGCTGGAGCTGTCACCACGAGCCCCAGCCCACTGCACCTCACCCGGCGCATTCGCACCCCAGTTGATCGCTACATCGCCCTGGCGATGTAGCGATCGTCTTGAAGACTTGCCCCAGCAATTTCAACAGCCCCACGTCCGGCCCTGGAGCCTGATTGCCTGGAATGCCATTAGCCCAGAACACCTGTTGGGCTTTCAGCGCGACGCCTTTTGTGCCCTGCTGGCGGGCGCAATCAACACCGAGGCTCCAATTCGCGGCGATACCCAGAGCAGCCGTCAATACCTCTCCGCCTTATATCCCGACATGGCTAACTTTGTGGGCGGTTGCGTTGATGCCAGCGGCAGCCTTGTTTCCCTGGGACTCTGGGAGCGGGAGAAAAAACGCCACACCCCTGCACTGATCAAGCTATACACCCAGCTTCAGGGCGAGCCTCCCGCTGTGATTTCCCACCCAGCCCGCCCCTATCAAGCTGAAGGCCATCCCCGCGATCGCCTCTATCGCCATGGCCTTCATCGCATCGCGACCGAATATGGCGCAACCTGCCTCTACCTGTGGATAATGGCCCACACCACCGGCCCCCTCCAAGCTGCCCTGGGGGAGCTGTTGATCGATGAAGTCAACCACATGACGAAGTTCTGGGGCTTTGGAGTCTGGGCCTATCCTGACTCATCCCTCGGGAAAATCAGCCGCACGCTGTACCAAGCCATGCGCTAAAAGTCTCGCCGTCCCGACACCCAGGGCAGCCTGCTGCACACTCTCCGGCGCATGACCTGCGAACTGGCCTGGGCACAATGGTCACCCCTCAATCGCCTAACCCTGACCTGCTGATTCGCACCAGCGGCGAGCAGCGGCTGAGCGACTTCTTGCTGTGTCAACTGGCCTATACGGAACTGTAATTTCACGCCTATCCTTTGGCCAGACTTCGATCGCGCAGCCTTCCATGATGCAATCCTGGCCTTTCAACAGCGCGATCGCCGTTTTGGTAGCCTGAACCCGCCCAAGTCGCTTTCGGCCTGAGTCCGGTGGGCTCTGGGTGCGCGGCTAATGTTCGAGAGCAGCGATTTCCTTCGGCACGCCTGCCGTGAGCACTTCGTTGCCCTCGGGCGTGACGAGCACATCATCCTCGATGCGAATGCCGATGCCGCGCCAGCAATCGTCGATCGCGGGTTGGCCCTCGGCAGGCTCATAGTCTGGCGTGATGTAAATGCCCGGTTCCACCGTGACCACATTCCCCGGTTCAAAGGGCTTCCAGGTTTTATCGGCGTTGCGCAAAATGCCCGTGTCGTGAACGTCGAGCCCGAGGAAGTGTCCGGTGCCGTGCATAAAGAAGGCGCGGTGTTTCTTTTCCTCGATGAGGGTATCCACATCTCCTGCCAGCAGGCCCAGTTCCACCAAGCCCTCGGTGATGGTGCGTACTGCCGCATCGTGAAAGGCGTTGAAGGGCTGACCGGGTTGCACCGCTGCGATCGCCTTCAACTGGGCTTCGAGCACCAGCTCGTACAGCACCCGTTGCTCAGGGGTGAACCGTCCATCTACTGGAAAGGTGCGGGTAATGTCGGCGTTGTAATAGTCGCAGCAGCACCCGGCATCAATCAGCAGTAGATCCTTGGCCTGCATTTGCCGATTGTTTTCGATGTAGTGCAGGATGCAGGCATTGTCGCCCGAGGCCACGATGGAGGGATAGGCAGGCGTGCCCCCCGCTAGGCGAAAGAGGTGCTCCATCTCGGCCTGCACCTCGTATTCATAGCGACCAGGCTGCGCGACTTCTCGGGCGTGGTTGTGGGCTTTGACAGAAACCGCCACAGCCTTGCGCATCAGTTCAATTTCTTCGGGGGTTTTGACCCGCCGCATCCCCTGCAACAGCAGGTGTGCATCTTCGATCGCGACAGGGCCGGTGCCGCGTTTCGCATAGGTGGCGATCAGCCGCTGCCAGTGGCGCAAAACCTTTTGGTTAAATCCGTCGTGGCGGCCGAGGTGATAATAAAGGCGATCGGCGGTCTTCAGATACTCCGGCAGTTTTTCGTCCAGCTCGTGGATGGGAAATACAACATCGGCTCCAAATTGCTCCTTGGCAGCCTCAACGCCGACGCGACGCCCTGACCAAATTTCGCGATCGCGATCCTTGGGCCGCAGAAACAGCACAAACCGATGTTCCCCATGGTGGGGTGCAAGGACGGCCACAGCGTCAGGCTCGTTAAACCCCGTGAGGTAGTAGAAGTCGCTGTCTTGGCGAAAGACATGCTCGACATCATTGTGCATAACCGCGTGGGGAGCGCTGGTAAAAATCGCCGTCCCGTGCGGAATCTGAGCCATCAGCGCCTGTCGCCGCCGTTGATAAACCGTATCCATGAGGCGTTATGAGAAGGAATAGGTCAGCAGTTGGATCATCATGCCATCTCCCCCGGGCAGATTGGCTGTACTCAGCGTAACGGAATCGCCGTTGGCCTGCTGGGTGGGGGTGGTGCGCATCAGTTCCAGAAAGGGCTGGATGGGGTCAATGTCGCACGCCTCAGGGTTTGCGGCCTGGGTGCGGAAGTGGGTGGGGATGATGATGCGGGGGCGCAGGGTGCGAATGGCCGCGATCGCTTCCTCGGCGTTGTAAGCCTTTGGCCCACCCCCGACGGGGATCAGCAGCACATCTGGGCGACCCAGCAAAATCTGTTGTTCGATTTCAATGGGAGCCGCTGCGCCGCCCATATGTACGATATTCAGCCCGCCCTGCCGCCAGCGCCAGATCACGTTGGTGCCAAATCGTCGTCCCCCTTCGCGATCGTGGGGGGTCGCAATGCCCTGAAACTGGAGGGGGTTCAGTTCGTAGGTGCCGGGTTGCGCCAAAATGCGGGGAGAGCCCGGAAGTCCTTCGAGGGTGCCCCCCTCATCAAAAAGCCGACTGCTGATCAGCACCGCCTCAGAGGCAACGGTGGGTACCCGATACCCAGCCGTGCAGCCCAACGCCCGAAACGGGTTCACTAAAACGCGGCGACCACTGCCCTCAAACAAAAAACAGGTATGCCCAAGCCACTGCACGCGCAGGGTGTTGGTTTGGGCCTGGGCGCGTTGCCATGTCGAGGCGACGCCCATCCCCAGCGCCGAAATAAAGCCTGCACCGAGTTGTGTTACAAACCGTCGTCGCTGCATTGTTGTTTTCAACTCCCTGCCTATGATGCTGCCAGGTTTCAATGGTCAAATCAGCATTATCCTACCCTGTTGACGCGATCGCGGTCTGCTGAAGTTCCGTAGCTCCACGGAGAAACGGAGCGTCACAGACGGCGATCGCGCGATCGGCTTAAACCGGCGCTAGGGAAGGCTGAGGGGTCAGCGTTTTCAAAAAATTGCTCAACAACGGCTTACCCGCGTGGGTCAAAACACTTTCTGGGTGAAACTGAACGCCTTGGAGATGCGGATACTGACGGTGACGCACGCCCATGATGGTGCCATCCTCAACCCATGCCGTGATTTCCAGGACTTCGGGGCAGCTTGCCCGGTCAATCACCAGGCTGTGATAGCGCGTGGCCTGAAAGGGCATCTCCAGGCCCTCAAAGACTCCCACGTTTGCGTGATGGATGGGGGAGGTTTTGCCGTGCATGAGCTCCGGTGCGGCGGTCACCGTGCCACCAAAAACCTGGCCGATGCCCTGGTGGCCGAGACACACACCCAACAGCGGAATTTTGGGGCCAAGCTCACGGATGACTTGGGGCGAAATCCCTGCATCTTCGGGCCGTCCGGGGCCAGGAGAAATCAAGATACCGTCGGGGTTGAGGGCGGCAATTTCATCGACCGTAATCTGGTCGTTGCGAAAGACTTGAATCGGCTGCGCAATCGGGTAATCCGCCGCTAACTCGCCCAAATATTGCACCAAGTTATACGTGAAGCTGTCGTAGTTGTCGATTATGACGATCATGACCCGGCCACCCAAAGCCCCTGTAGGCGAGACAACAATGGCGGAAAGAGAAGACATCCGCCCACAAAGACAGACACTAACGCCGATACCAAAACGGCAGCAGCAGCACAGTCTTTCGCAATCTTAGCGAGTTCGTGGTAAGCCTGCTGCACGGTGAGGTCAACCACGGCCTCAAGTGCGGTATTCAACAACTCTAGAGTGACCACTGCGCCACAGGTTAACCCCAGCACCGCTAGTTCTAGAAACGATAGTTTTAGCAGTATGCCCAAGCTCAGGACGATGCCCCCTACGCCTACATGGATGCGGAAGTTGCGCTGTGTCCGAAAGCTGTAGGTGATCCCCTGTCCAGCGTAGTAAAAGCTTTTGAAGAGATTGGTCGCGACCCGCCAGGCATAGCGGCGATCGCCGGATACGGGTGGCTCAACGGAGGACTGGGAGGAAGGATGAATTTTCGGGGAGTTGGGCATGGGATCTGCAAGCACGGGGATATAAACTTCCCGCAGTGGATAACGTCAGAGGGGTGAAAATCGCTTGTCAGGCAGTCTAGCGCTGATGGGCGATCGCGGGAATATCCCGACGCCAGGCTGCCTCTGCACGCTATCACTGCACATTCATCGACTCCGCTTCAGCGCGATACTCAGACTGGCTCAAGGAGATGCCAATGTGGGCCAGCAATGCCCACTGTTGAGACAGCATGGCTTGCAACTGAGCTTCGTCAGGATGATCCCACCCCAGGAGGTGGAGAAAGCCGTGGGCGGTTAGCCAGACCAGTTCTTCCAACACAGTATGCCCGTGGGCCTGGCTCTGACGACGAGCGGTTTCCACAGAAATGATCAAATCGCCCAGGTTGAAGGGAATCGTCGCCAGCACATCATCTGGCAGTGGAATATCGTCGATCGCCGCAAAGGACAAGACATCCGTGGCTTGGTCACGCTGACGATAGTCTCGATTGAGGGTTTGAATCGTTGCGTCGGAGGTGAACTGTAGGCTGAGTTCATAGGCTCCAATCGGCGACCAGTCCACCTGCATGTACCCGAGCCACTGGGTCAACCACTGCTGCCACTGCGCTGGGTCGGTCATCTCGGCAACGCGATCGGCCATTTCCCCGGCGAGGGTGAGTTCCAGTGTGGGAGCCATGACGGGGGAGGTGATCATCGTGTCAGGTAGGACAGGCCCACCAGCAGCCCAATCAACGCCGTGACCGTTAGCCCAAAGTGGAAGAGCGACTTACCCCCCTTGCGCACCATATTGCGCATCGCCAGCTTGACGTAGCTGGGTGGGGGCTCAGACGGGGTTGCGATCGCGGCTTCGGCATCGTGATCAGCGTCCGGTGAAATCTTTGAGGTTACGTCATCAGTCATGGGATCAGGCAAGGCTCTAGACAGGACACGAGTTCAGGATAATCAAGGGGAGAAGGTCTGCGCGGATATTTCCTAGGCTACACTGCGTCCACGGCTTCCATGCGGGTGCCCTGGCGCAGATAAGCTTGAATAAACGGCTCTAGGTCGCCATCCATGACATCGTCGATGGCTGTCGTTTCCTCGTTGGTGCGGAGGTCTTTCACCATTTGGTATGGGTGAAACACGTAGTTGCGGATTTGGTTGCCCCAGGCTGCTTCGACCATATCGCCCCGAATTTCTGCGATCGCTTGGGCCTGCTGTTCTTGGGCAATCACCAGCAGCTTGGCTTTGAGTAAGGCCATCGCCTTTTCTCGGTTTTGCAACTGCGATCGCTCCTGGGTGCAGCGCACGGAAATGCCCGTAGGAAGGTGCGTTATCCGCACAGCGGTTTCCACTTTGTTGACGTTTTGCCCGCCCGCACCGCCCGATCGCGAGGTCTTAATTTCCAGATCCTTTTCGGGGATTTCAACTTCCACCGTCTGATCCAGAATGGGCATTACCTCAACCCCGGCAAAACTAGTCTGTCGCTTGCCGTTAGCGTTGAACGGAGAAATCCGCACCAGTCGGTGGGTGCCCTTTTCCGCCTTGAGGTAGCCAAAGGCATAGCGCCCCGCAATTTCTAGCGTGGCAGACTTTACCCCAGCTTCCTCACCCTCCGAAATTTCTACCAAGCTGACCTGATAGCCCTGCCGCTCTCCCCAGCGGGTATACATGCGCAGGAGCATTTCGGCCCAGTCTTGGGCATCGGTGCCGCCTGCCCCAGCATTGATGGTGAGCACCGCACCATTCTTGTCATAGGGGCCAGACAGCAGTTGTTGCAGCTCCCACTGATCGAGGTCGTGGGTCAAAGTGCTGAGGTGGGTGCTCGCTTCATCGGACAGCGCTGCATCCGCAGTTTCCTCAAGCAACTCCAAAATGGCTTCAGTTTCTTCGAGGCTGGCGCGCCAGTGGTGCAACTGTTCAAGCTGTGCCTTGTGCTCGTTCAGGTCTTGCAAGATTTGCTGCGCACGCGCTTGGTCGTCCCAGAATTCAGGCTGCGCGGCTTGCTGCTCCAGATCTTGAATCTTGGCTTCTAGGGCGGGGACGTCAAAGATAGTCCTGGGCTTTGCCCAGGCGCTCAGTTAGCGTGGTGAAATTGCGCTTCAAATCAGTAGTTTCGAGCATTGTGTCGGGAAAAACGAACCGCAGTTGTTGGTTTCTAATCTAGAGCGATCGCGACCTTCCCATCAACTCTGCCCCTGCCATCCCCAGGCAACCGGGTGCAGATCTTAGCCGGAGGTGAGGCTAACTACGTGCATTGGAGACACTCGGGAGGAGCACTGACTCGCTTGCTTGCTCCAGAGCCGATCGCCAAAAGCGCGATCGCGTCCGTTACGGAGCCTAGCCATCATCAGCATTTTGTGCTGCGCAAAAACAAAGTTTCGTTGCAAAATTGTTGCAAAACTCGACGGAATTTGGGGGGATGAGCCGTGCTCTCAGCAAGATTACGTACGCTGTGATACGAAACCACAAACCGCTGAACCCCTTATGTATCAGTCTTGAGCGTAGATCGACCAAAGTGTATTCCGCAAAAACACGGAGGATCTCCCAGGGTGGGTTTTGGAGTCTCGTAAAACAACGATGGTTGCAGCGGGGGCAGATCCAGACAATAAAACTAGTTCTCGGAACACATCGCTCTAAGTGCAAGGTTAATCCAGAGAAATATGGCTACCCAAACCTCCACCCTTCGTTCTCGCGGCATGGAACTGCTCATGGCCTATAAGCAGGAGCCTTCCATCGAACTTCGGAATCGCCTTGTCCGCCTCAATGCTGGCCTCGTCCGCAAGATCGCCCACCGTGTCAGTCATCAGTGTTCGGAGCCTTACGAGGATCTAGAGCAAATTGGTTATCTCGGCCTGATTCGTGCCATTGAGCGCTTTAATCCCAGCCAAGGTTGTGCATTCAGCTCCTTTGCAGTGCCCTACATCCGGGGTGAAATGCTGCACTTCCTGCGCGATCGCGGTACTACGATTAAAATTCCCCGCCGTTGGCAAGATCTTCAAAAAGAAGCCCAAAAACGCCAGTCCGAATTGATTCGTGACCTGGGTCGCCAGCCCAGTGATGGAGAAATGGCAGAAGCGCTGGCTGTTTCTATCGAAGAGTGGCGCGAGGTTAAGTTAGCGAACAAGAACCGGATGCCCTTAAGTCTTGACGCGACCGTTTGCCACCAAGTTGACTCCAGCATCACCCTGGGCGACACCTTGCCCGATACCTGCTACCAGTGGATGCAAAGCCTGGAGGAAGATCGCCAACAGCTCCAGCGGGCGATGAGTCAACTCGAAGACAAGACCCGCTCTGCCATTGAGTTTGTGTTTTTCAAAGGGCTGTCTCGGAAGGAAGTGGCGGAGCGCATCGGTGTTAGCCCCATGACGGTCACACGGCGCATTCAGCGCGGCATTGACCAAATGATTACCTTTCTACAACCCCAAGCCCTTCAAACTGAGCCGTAGCTGACGGCGGATGGCGTGGTCATTCCAGTTCAGCCTTTAACTTGCGTATTTGGGTGTATCTGAGAATTGAGAAAGGCACAGGCTTAGCCCTGTGCCTTTTGCTTTGGGATCATTTATGTCTGGGACGTAGGGAGATAGAACGGATGTGGTTCTGGCTTCCGGTGTTTGATCTCGGGGGGCTGGGTGTCGTCAAGGGCGAGGGGAGTTGATCGCCACAAGGCGAATGCGGCGATAGTCGGCAAACCATTGGTCGTTGTGGTGCAACACGGGGCGGGCGATCGCGATCGCAGCGGCCACACACTCCGCCTGTTGAGCCTTCGTCAAATCCGCAAAAAAGCGTCCAGCAAACATGCGCAACCAGTTTTCTAAGCCGTTGTCGCCTTCCAGCGGCGTCGGGCGATCGCGCAGGGTGGCAAACTGTACCTCAAACCCGTACCGCTCCAAACGAGTGGCATACTCACCAATGGTCGGAAAAAACCACGGAGTTGCGTCAGACGTGCGAAACCCCAACTGCTGCCGCGCGGTATGGATGGCGCGCAGAATGGTCGCCACATTGCCATGACCGCCAAACTCAGCCACAAAGCGCCCACCGGGTTTGAGTGCAGCTCGGATGCACGCGATCGCGCGATCGGCCTCGGGTACCCAGTGCAGCGTCGCGTTGGAAAACACCGCATCGACGGGAGCCTCTAGCCGAAAGGTGCAAGCATCATCCACACGAAAGCGCAGGTGCGGGAACTGCTGCTGGGCTGTGTTGATCATTGTCGGGTCGGCGTCAATACCCAATACGTTGGCTCCACTCGCGGCGATCGCGTGGGTGAGATGCCCCGTCCCGCAGCCCCAATCCACCACAGTCTCCCCTGGCTGCGGGGCCAGCAGTTCTACCAAGCCCTGGGCGTTGCGCCAGACAAAATTGTGCTTGTCCTGATACAGGTCAGGTTTCCAGATTTGCTGCATCTCGGGGGACATCAACTCACCTTGTCGGAGCTTCACGGGCTGTATGTTCGCGATTCCTCAGCATCCCGCTAGGCGACAAGATGCGGGCAGAAAACCCGATCAACGCGGCGGAGTTGGCCCCATGTTAGCCAGTCGTTTTTGGGGAAACCATTGACTCAGTCTATTCATACCATCGACGGCGATCGCAGTTCATACGAGTCGTCTATGGCTTGTGATGAAAGTATTAAAGCTTTGTTACACAATGGAACAAGACCGTAACGTCCATTCAGGTTAAGGATGGCGTTTTCTTGAATCCTTGTGGAGGCACGTTGGAAAAGGCTATGTCAGAGTTGCGGAATGTCCTGAGTTCTGCCCAACCCCGAGTCAACCCTGGGCAAAACGGACAGGCGGGGATCGATCAGGCCGCTGCCTTGGGGATGAACCCGACTCCACCCAATGCGATCGCTGCCAGCAACTTTGTGTCCCGCCACATTGGCCCCCGCGAAGCTGACCTTCAGGCGATGGTCGCGACCCTGGGCTATGACACGCTAGCGGACGTGATTGCCGCCGCCGTGCCTGACGATATTCGGCGATCGCAGCCTCTGAATCTCCCAACGGGCCTAGATGAACGCACCGCCCTCGACACCCTCCGCGCGATTGCCCAACAGAACGACGTTTGGCGTTCCTACATTGGCCTCGGTTATGCCAACACCCTGACCCCCGCCGTGATCCAGCGCAACGTGCTCGAAAACCCTGGCTGGTATACCCAATACACCCCCTACCAACCCGAAATTGCCCAGGGTCGTCTCGAAGCGCTGCTCAACTTTCAGACGATGGTGATCGACCTCACCGGGCTCGAAATCGCCAACGCCTCCCTGCTGGATGAGGGCACCGCCGCCGCCGAAGCCATGACCATGAGCTTCAATCTGCGCAAGCAAAAAGCTGCCAAAACCTTTTGGGTGTCAGCGGCCTGCCATCCCCAGACTCTGGAGGTGATCCGCACCCGTGCCCTGCCCCTGGGGATTGAGGTCGTCGTGGGCGACCACCGCAGCGCTGACTTCAGCACGCCTATTTTTGGAGCGCTGCTGCAATATCCCGCCACCGATGGAGCCCTCTACGATTACCGCGCCTTTGTGGAACAGGCCCACCAAGCCAAGGCCCTTGTGACCGTCGCCGCCGACCTGCTGAGCCTGACCCTGATCACCCCGCCGGGAGAATTTGGAGCCGATATCGCCGTGGGTAGCACCCAGCGGTTTGGCGTGCCCCTGGGCTACGGCGGCCCCCATGCGGCCTATTTCGCCACGCGCCAAGCCTTTGCCCGCAAGCTGCCAGGGCGACTCGTCGGTGTTTCCAAGGATACCTACGGCAAGCCGGCTCTGCGGCTAGCGCTCCAGACCCGTGAGCAACATATTCGTCGAGACGCTGCTACCAGCAACATCTGCACGGCGCAGGTGCTCTTGGCGGTGATCGCCAGCATGTATGCGGTGTATCACGGGCCAGAGGGGTTGCGGGCGATCGCGACCCGCATCCATGCCCACACCGCCACCTTGGCACAGGTGCTCGCTCAGGCGGGCTTTACCCTTGGCGCTGCGCCCTATTTTGATACCCTACGTGTCACCGTCGGCGATCGCCAAGCCGAGATTCTGCACCGTGCGGCCCAGCACCGCATCAACCTGCGCGTTATAGATAGCGACACCCTCGGCGTTTCCCTGGATGAAACCGTTACCCCGGCAGACCTGCAAGACCTCTGCGCGGTTTTCACCGGCGCGCCTGCCCCCCTTGGCAAAGACCCATCGCCCAATCTGGGAGCTGTCCCCATTCCCGACACATTCTGCCGCACCAGCCCCTACCTCACCCATCCCGTCTTCAACACCTATCATTCCGAGACGGAGATGCTGCGCTACCTCCATCGCCTCCAGGGGAAGGATTTGTCCCTCACGGCGGCGATGATTCCCCTCGGGTCTTGCACCATGAAGCTCAACGCCACGGCAGAAATGGTGCCTATCACCTGGCCTGAGTTTGGGCAAATTCACCCCTTTGCACCGCTGGAACAAACCCGAGGCTACCAGCGGCTGTTTTCGGATTTAGAGGCATGGCTGGCAGAAATTACGGGATTTGCAGGGATTTCGCTACAGCCCAATGCAGGAGCCCAGGGCGAATATGCGGGGCTCTTGGTGATTCGAGCCTATCATCACCAGCGCGGCGAAGCCCATCGCCAGGTGTGTTTGATCCCCGAGTCGGCCCACGGCACGAATCCGGCCAGTGCGGTCATGGCGGGGATGGCGGTTGTTCCGGTGCAGTGCGATCGCGAGGGCAACATCGACATTGCCGACCTGCGCACCAAGGCCGAGCAGTACCGCGACACCTTAGCGGCGCTGATGGTCACCTATCCCTCCACCCACGGCGTTTTTGAGGCAGGGATTCGCGACATTTGCGCGATCGTTCACGCCCACGGCGGCCAAGTCTACATGGACGGAGCCAACATGAATGCCCAAGTCGGGCTGTGTCGGCCTGCGGATTTTGGGGCGGATGTGTGCCATCTCAACCTCCACAAGACCTTCTGCATTCCCCACGGTGGCGGCGGCCCCGGTGTCGGCCCCATTGGCGTGCAGGCACACCTCAAGCCCTTTTTGCCGGGGCATGGGCTGGTGTCGGGGGTGGGCGGCGAGCAGGCGATTGGGGCGGTGAGTGCCGCACCCTGGGGAAGCGCCAGCATTCTGCCGATTTCCTGGATGTACATCGCAATGATGGGCGCGGCGGGGCTCCAACGCGCCACGGAGGTGGCCATTCTCAATGCCAACTACATCGCCCAGCGGCTCTCGGGGCACTACGACATTCTCTATACGGGGAATGCGGGGCTGGTGGCCCACGAATGCATTCTTGACCTGCGACCGTTCAAAAAGTCTGCGGAAATTGGGGTAGAGGATGTGGCGAAGCGGTTAATCGACTATGGCTTCCATCCGCCGACAATGTCGTGGCCGGTGGCGGGGACGCTGATGGTCGAGCCGACGGAAAGTGAATCGAAGGCGGAACTTGATCGCTTTTGTGATGCCATGATTGCCATTCGCGAGGAAATTCGTGCGGTGGAAGTGGGCAAGGCCGATCGCGATGACAACGTGCTCAAGCGGGCTCCCCACACCGCCGAAGATCTGGTGATGGAATGGGATCGGCCCTATTCGCGGCAGCAGGGAGTGTTTCCGACGTCGTGGACGCGGGATCATAAATTTTGGCCTGCGGTGAATCGCATTGACCAAGCCTACGGCGATCGCAACCTGATGTGCGCCTGTTTACCCATGGAGGCTTACACAGCCTAGGGAGATCGGTACAGCCTGGCGAGAAACCTGGTTTCTCCTCGGCGATTTGCCTAATCTTGTGAATTCGCCCTTGAAGACACCGGGTTTCTGTCTAAACGTTTTAGGCTGAACCTGCACTCAACTCTGAATTGAAACGCATCCGTTCGACAGCCTCAGTTTGACCGCATTGATGACGACAGCGACTCTACAGAACGGGGCTCCGCTGCATCGTCTGTAATGGCAGATTCTGCTGTGTGTAGCGCGATCGCGGCCTCGTCTGCCTCGGTCGCTGGCGCGGCAACAAGGGGCAAAGCAATCACCACTTCAGTTCCGTGACCTAGCCCTTCGCTGTATAAGGTGATGCTACCCGCCATGAGCTGAATCAAATTCCGGGAAATTGCCAGCCCCAGCCCGGTGCCCTCAAACTGGCGCGTGGTCGAACCATCCGCCATCACAAAGGGCTGAAAGAGCTTGGCCTGCTGATCAGGGCGAACGCCAATGCCAGTGTCTGACACGCTGATCATCACGCGGGGCAGAGCCGTTGGCAGGGCGATCGCAGAAGACCCACTTGGCGAAGACTGGGTGCTGGGCTCGACATTGCCCTCGACCCACGCCTGCACCATGATGTGGCCCGTGTCGGTGAACTTGATGGCGTTGTAAATGATGTTGAGCAAGACCTGCTTGAGCTTTGCTGGATCTGCCTTAATCCAGAGGGGATGATCCATCCGGGGACGATGCAGCGTGAGTCCCTTTTGCTCAATTTGGAGGGTCTGTAGGTCAAGCACTTCATCAATAACGGAGCGAGCATCCATTACCGTCAGATCAACTTCCAAGGTGCCCGACTCAATTTTGGCGATGTCTAGAATGTCGTTGATAATCCCCAACAGGTGAATGGCGGCCTGATCAGCGCGATCGAGGAATTCTTCCACCTCCTCGTCGGAGTCGCAGCAGCCATCCTTCACGAGGCGCACGCAGCCGATGATGGCGTTTAGGGGCGTGCGCAGCTCGTGGGAAGTGTTCGCCAAAAACTCGCTTTTGAGCTGGTTTGCCATTTGGGCATCTTGCCAGGCCTGCTGGAGATCCGCCGCCCGCTGCTCGAGGCGTTTGAGCATTCGATTCAACACCTGGGCAAGGTGGTTTAGCTCCCACACCCGAAAATCTTGGGGGACTTCTTTGAGCTGTGAGAGATCTTGAATGTCTTGGGCGTACTGGCAGAGGCGCTCAACAGGTCGGGAGAGCCATTGCGCAATCAGCAATACCAGCAGCACCTGGGTCGCGAGTAGCCCCAGGGTAAACCCAATAAGCACGGCGCGAATGTCTTGCAATCCCTGAAGGGCGTGATCGAGGGGGGCAACGGCTAGGACGACCCAGCGTTTTGTACGACCTGGGCTGATGGGTACGTCTAACCCAGCATATCCGGCCAGCCATTCAGGCTCGCCCTGCAAGAACTGGAACAGGTGAAGAGTGGCACTGCGCCCTTCGGTGGCGTTGCGAATGATGTTGTCGAGGCGATCTTCGCCAGGGAGTTGTGAAACCAGTTTGCCTTCTTGGGCAGGGTCGGGGTGGGTCAGCACGCGCCCTGTATCGTCGATGATGACGGTGTATCCTACCAGCGATCGCGGCTCCACATTCTCAAGCTGAATGAGATCCGCCTGCATCGATAGAGTGTATTTGGCCGCACCATCTTCGCCAAACACTGGTGCGGCCAATACGACTTCGATGTGGGCGTAGCGCTTCTCATCTTCGGTCGAGGTTGGGTCGGTGCTCGATCGCACGGATACAAGCTGAAACGGATGGGGCGATGTCGAATTGGGCACGCTGCCCTGTGACCACGGCAAATCACCTTGGGCGATCACCAGCGGCGTGGGGCAGGTGCTAAACACCAGCGCATCCGTAGCCTGGTCATTCAGTTGTAAACAGGTTTTGGTAGGCGAGAACTGGGCCGTAAAGGCTGTGAGTACTGTCTCAATAGCATCGCGATCGCCATTTTGTAGGGCTTGATTCAGCGCAAGTGCCTGCAACTGCTTGGATAGGAGGTGAACATTTTGCCCAAACCCCTCCGCCTTGCGCACAGCACTGCTCGACAGGTTGTGGCGCGCCGTATCCAATAAGCTAGTGCGCCCTTTGCGCATCGTGACATATTGCCCTGCCAGCAAAACGGGAATCCCCAAGACCAACAGGCTGGTAATCAGAATGCGGCGAAACGAGCGCGGACGAAAAGAGTACATAAGCTACCGCAGATTACGATCGCGTCAGGAACGGCGCTAGACCCAAGATAGCAACCCTGTCACCGACCTGATCTGAACTTCAGCGCCCAGTACGCATGGGGGGCATCGCAGCGGGCCAATCCACGTTCCCTATGATACTCCTTGGATTTTGGATCAGCCGCTCCCCGCCTGCCCCAAACGCCCTGTCCTTCAGGGTAGCCAAGTGGGTTGAAGCCCGCGATAGGGCAAAGGTTCCGGCGACAGCGCAACAGGCCGCGCGTTGAGGCGTTCTTCGGCGGTGGTGTAGAGGGGCAGCAGCCAGATGGGGTCGGCGGTTGTGGCATCGGCGATCGCCCCTTCATTCGTCGTTGAAATCAAGATCGCCAGCCCATCGGGGGCAACGCTAAAACTCACCTGGGCCTGGGGCGAGAAGGTCACCAGCGGCTCGATCTCCCGATCTGCAAGGCGTACCGCCAAAAGAGACGCCTGTTCCACATAATTCTCACCAGGCAACACTTGGCTAGCCAGCACAAAGAGCAGTTGATTGCTCGTGTCAAACTGGGCTCCGTTGATCGAACCTGAGACATTCAGCAACTCCGTTTCTTCGCCCTGATTCGTCACTAGCATGAGCGACTCCGTAAAGCGGCGCTCGGGATTGTTTTGGTTAAAGTCCACCATGGCGGCGGTGGTGCCGTTGCTGGTGACATCAAATACGCGGCCATATTCTGGCAAAAAGTCGAGGGGTTCGCGCTGGTCTTCCCCCGCCACTGCCTCCAGGGGGATGACCGCCGTCCCCTGCCCCTGGAGCATCAGCAGCGTTTGGCTGTCGGGCGCGATGAGAAACTCACCGCCGGGCTCGGTTTCAAGCGGTATGGGGTCTTCTCCCTCGGTCAATACCCAGGGGCCAAAGTCCGCTGGGTCAGTGCGGCTGACGCGCTGCACCACGATGGTGCGGCCATTGGCGGAGAGGTCAAAGGCCAGGTTTTGATAGTCGTCGCTTGGCAAAATGGGGGTCAGCACCCCGGCGACATCCGGTTGGCGAGAGGTGGGGAGTACCGCGCGGGAAAAGTCGTCGGGTGGGGTGGGCGCGAGGCCCGTGGCGACGCTGTAGAGCACGGGGTTGAAGTTGCCCGTGGTGAGGTCGGCGGTGGGGATGGCTGAAAAGAGAATGCGATCGCCCAGGGGATAGGGCTGAAAATCCAGCACCCGCTGGTCAGACGGCGTGAGCAGCGTTTTTTTGCCGTCTTGGGAAAAGTTGACCAACACCAGTCGCCCCGCTTCTTCGCCCTCGACGCCGATGTAGGCAAAGGCGCGATCGCGGCTGTGGAACTGGCCCACAAAGGGTTCAAACCGGGCGGGCTCGGCGGCATCGGACAGGCGATCGCGGGCTTGGTCGATGGACACGGCGAAGGTTTCGCCATAGGGTATCGGAGCTGTCAGCGTATAGACCATGCGCCGCCCCGACCAGCTCACCTTCCCTGGCAGTGGTGGGGTAATGCGCAGGTTAGTGGTGACGCTTTCAGGATTCATGGGGCGGTTAAAGGTCATCAAAAAGGCCGTGTTTTCAGCCCCGACGGCCCGCGCTTCCCAGGAAAACTCTTGGACGCGGGTGATCGCGTGATCTCCCGAAAGAATCAACGCCGCCGCCGCCACCGCTAAGACACTGGAGAGGGCGAGCGCCACCCGGTCGAGGGCGTTGTGGCCCAGTGTCGCGATCGCCGCTTGAATTTGCCTAAAACTTTGCCTAAAACTCATAGGGATTGCTGGGCTCCTCAACGGTTTCTAGGGTGGTTGCTGCGATCGTCAAGCGCCGCTGTTGGTCAAGGGTTTCGGTTGTCATGGTGCCGATGACCTGAATCCACGAGTCTGACGGATAGGTGCTGCGATCGCCGGATAGCTTGACCGGCAACCCTACCGGGTAGGCATCCGCCGCGCAACAGGTGAGTACAAACCGCGCCACCATCAGGTAATCGTTCGGCCAATTGGGCGGATGAATCACAAACCCCACTACGTTTACGGGCTGATCGGCGTAGGCATCGGGCTCGGGGTACACGTTGAGGGTGCGGATCCAGTCAATGATCGAGCGCTCCTCCGGTGGGGTGTTGCGCACAAAGCGTTGGGGCTGCGATCGCGTCAGGCCCGCTGGTTCGGCAATCCCCCGCGCTAGGGCCGTATCACTGGTGAAGGGACGCGGCACGTAAATCAGCCCAAACACCGCCACTGCCAGCAAGATCGCCAAACTCCACTGGCGCGGCAGCAGGGCAATGTGCTCTGTGGGGACGGTCTGCCGCAGGCGCACGAGGGCGATCGCGCGCCAAATCGCCATGCCCAGCAAGAGCCAGCCCGCCGTGATCGCCAGCCAGTGATAATCCGGGTGGAGCAACACCGCCATGAGCCCCGTGACCCAATAGCGCAAAATCATCAGCCCCCACAACAGCAGCGCGAGAATGTCTAGCACCACGGGCCAGGGCAACGACTTGGGAAGGAAGAATCGTTTGGGTGCCATCGCGATTACCCTACCAGTTGGTGTATAGGTTCACGACTAGGGTGCTCACAAAGGTGAGCTGGGCCGCCAACAAAAAGAGATAGACCACGGCCCGCGATCGAAAGGTTGTCATCAACAGCGAAATATTTTTGAGATCAATCATTGGGCCAAACACCAGAAATGCCAGCAAGGATCCACTGGTAAAGACCGATGCAAAGGACAGGGCAAAAAATGAGTCTACCGTTGAACAAATCGACACCACCCACGCCAAGGTCATCATGGCGACGATAGAGGTCACTGGCCCTTGCCCCAGTTCCAGAATCCACTCGCGGGGGATGGCAACCTGTACCGTGGCCGCGATCGCGCTGCCAATCACCAACACCGCCCCCAGTTCGCGAAACTCCTGGAACATCATTTCCAACAGTGTGCGCAGGCGCAGCGACCACGATTGGGGCGGAGCCGCCACCGCCGCTGCCGCCGCGATCGGCATATCCAGCTTGAGGGCAGATCCCCCAGATTGCAGCAGATACGTGCCCCCAGACAGCAGATCAAAGTCATCCCGTGCTGCTGGGCGTGGCGGCGGACTCGGCAGATACCGCGCCACCATGGGCTGCAAAATCGGGCGCACGTCCCTTTGGACGCTAAAGACCCAGCCAATCACCACCGCGATTAACACCGTCAGCCCAACCCGCCAGAACACCATCGCAGGCTGTTCGCGAAAGGCCACCCACGTTGCCCAAAACACGATGGGGTTGACCGTGGGCGCAGCCAGCAAAAAACCAATCGCCAGCGCAGGCGGCGCACCCTGCATCAGCAGCCGCCGCGCCACGGGCACGTTGCCACACTCACATACCGGAAACAGGCAGCCAAACAAGCTGCCGGATAACGCGGCTAGGGCGGGATGTTTGGGCATCCATTGAATCAGCTTGCGTTCGTCTACAAAGACGGCCAGCACGCTAGAAAAGATAACCCCCAGCAGCAAAAACGGTGCGGCCTCAACCAGCAAGCTGAGAAAGAGGGTCACCCCTTGGTTTAACTGAGACATGGGCGATCGCGGTTCACTGAACGACATCGAACGCACGGGCGAATTCGCCCTCCGTCCGCCATTGACATCGACATCGGCAGCCGCTCGATAGGGCCGATACCAAAATTAAGCATTTCCCTATACTAATGCGCGGGCTCGATGACCTCAGCCGGGGGGCTTAAATTGGGGATCAGCGCTGGGGTACTCAAGGCCCATTGGCGCGATCGCCCACCGCTACCAAAGCTGAATCTCCGTGACGCTAATGTTGCCAGAGAAGCAGACATCCACATCAGCGCCGGGGTCGCGATCGCGGCTGCCATAGTCTCCCACATAGCGAAACTGATCCTGCTCCACCACAAACGCCGTCGGCAGCGGCTGCGTACAACACCGACACAGCACGATTTCTGGCTCTGGGTCATCCGCCGTCAGATGGGGCAAATTCACATTCCAAAATCGGCCTGGGTCGGGCCGCTGGGCCATGAGGCGATCCATCACCTTGCGCGCCAATCGGCCCGCCACCGCCCAATCAATGGCCCGCCCGCGCTGGATGTAGTGAGAAATGGCGATTCCCGGCACCCGTAGTAGCGCCGCCTCCCGCACCGCCGCCACCGTCCCCGACACATGGACATCTGAGCCAAGGTTGCCCCCGGCATTAATGCCCGACAGCACCCACTGCACCTCAGGGTAGAGATAGCTCACCGCAACCCGCGTGCAGTCTGCTGGGGTGCCGCCGATCGCGTGGGCGCGATCGCTGCGACGTTGAATCGAGATCGGGCCACCGCGATTGATCTGGTGGCTACAGCCCGACAGGGGCTGATCCGGCGCAACGATCGCCGTGTCGAGGTGGGGCAGTGCCGCCTTCAGGGCTTGAATCCCTGGGGCATCAATGCCGTCATCGTTGGTTAAGACAATGGTCATGGGCAATCGTCTGCTAAAGCATTTCGCCAGAAAACACCAGCGTTGCGGGGCCAGTCATATAGACTCGGTTATCCGCCAGCGACCACTCGATATGCAGCGGCCCGCCGGGCAGTTCTACCGTGGCTGCGCGATCGCAATGATCGGTCAATACACCCGCCACCAAAGACGCACAGGCTCCGGTGCCGCAGGCGAGGGTGGCTCCGGCTCCCCGTTCCCAAACTCTCATTTTGAGGCGATCGCGCGCCTTCACTTCAATAAATTCCGTATTGATGCGCTGGGGAAAGGCCGCATGGTGCTCAAACTGTGGCCCCAGGGTCGCTAGATCAATGGCATCCGCATCTTCCACAAACGTGATGCAGTGCGGATTTCCCATGCTGACACAGGTCACGACCCAGGTTTGCCCGGCCACCGCCAGCGATGCATTCACCACCTTGGATTCAGCTTCGGCCAGGGTCGTCGGAATCTGCCCCGCCCGCAAAATCGGCTCTCCCATATCCACCGTGATCTGGCCGTCAAGCTGGAGGGTAGGCGTAATCACCCCCGCCAAGGTGTGAATGGTGTAAGCCTTGGGGGGCGTCGCGGGCAAACCATCCGCAGTTTCTAACGCAGCGATAAACTGAGCCAGGCAGCGAATGCCATTGCCACACATTTCGGGCTCAGACCCATCGGAATTGAAGATCCGCATGGTATAGTCGGTGCCATCTTGACCGGGCAGCGCGAAAATCACGCCATCGGCTCCGATGCCAAAGTTGCGATCGCACCACTGCACGGCTTGTTCTGGCGTCAGCATGGGCTCCGTCTGGTGCCGATTGTCGATCAGCACAAAGTCATTCCCCAAGCCGTGATACTTCTGAAACGCGATCGCCATTGCCGCTCCTTCCCTCCATAACGCCGGATAACGCTTCCTGGGTCAACCTCTGTTTCTGAGGGGCATCCGAGCCCCCCCAAGGATAAACCAACCCGCATCCCCATCCTTCCGCCTATTATCCTATCGCGACCCGATTTTCCCCAGATCTTCCCCTGTCCCCCGTTTCTTCCACTCTCGTCCCCTCATCCTCCCCCCCCCCTCTGACCCCTTCTATGCGCTTCCAAATCCCCCAACTGCTCACCCCCGAAGAACTCGACACCCTCACCAAAACCCTCGCCCAGGCCGACTTTGTGGATGGCAAAGTCACCGCTGGCAACCTTGCCAAGCTCGTCAAAGACAACCGCCAACTCAAGCCCAACAGCACCGCTGCACAGCACCTGCGTCGCCTGGTGATCGCCGCTTTGCAGCGATCGGAACTCTTTCATGCGGCAGCGCGTCCCCGTGCCGTTCACTCTATTTTGTTTAGCCGTTACGACGCAGGTATGGCCTACGGGCGTCATGTTGATAACGCGCTGATGGCGGTTGATGGCGAGATGTTTCGCACCGACTTGTCTTTTACGGTGTTTTTGAGCGAGCCCGACACCTACGACGGTGGTGAACTGGTGATCGAAGGAGCCGACGATGAGCAAAGTTTTAAGCTGCCAGCGGGGGCTGCGATCGTGTATCCCTCAACGACGCTGCATCGGGTGGAGCCTGTGACCCGTGGCACGCGGCTGGTGGTGGTGGGTTGGGTGCAAAGTCTAGTTCGCAGCGCAGAACAGCGGGAAATTTTGTTTGATCTAGAGGTGGTGCGGCGATCGCTCTTTAGTCAAGCGGGCAAAACCGACGAGGTGGATCTGCTCGCCAAAACTGCCTCAAATCTGCTCCGGCTGTGGGCTGAGTAAGGCCGACCGCTTTCCCCATTGGGCCTCTATCCCCCGAGAGAACCTTGAGCATCGCCCATCGGGAGCAGCATCTCGACCGCTATCCTGGAACTGGAATAAGTTTTCTGAGATTGGGATATGAGTGCCATGCCTAGCCCGCGACCGCACATCCTCTTCATCGTGCTGGATACCCAGCGCGTCGATCGGCTCTCGTGCTATGGGTATCCCCTCCCCACCACCCCCAACCTTGATGCCTTTGCTGCCCAGGCGACTCGCTTTGCTAGCGCGATCGCCCCGGCCCAGTGGACGGTGCCCTCCCATGCCTCCATGTTTACCGGACTCTACCCGTCAGAACATGGCATGGTGCAGTCCTATTCTGTCATGGCCGACGAAACGACCCCCCTGGCCGAGCGGCTGCGGGAGGCGGGCTATTACACCGCCGGGTTTTGCAACAATCCCCTCGTTGGCGTCATTAACAATGGGCTGCGACGCGGGTTTAGCAGCTTTTTGAACTACAGCGGCCTGCTCACCTCGCGGCCCAACCAAGCGGGGCAGTCCTCCGGGGTGATTGGCCGCTATCGGCAATGGTTTAAGCGGCAGTTGTCTGGGGTGATGACCAAGCTGCAAGATGCCTTTGCGCGATCGGACTGGCTGCTAGCCCTGTCCTTTACGCCGCTGATGGTGCCCCTGTGGCAAACGGCTCTGAGCTTTAAGGGCAATACCGCCAAATCCCTTGACGACGCTGCCAACCTGCTAATCAATCGAGGCCACACCAAAGCCGACCAGCCTATCTTTGCCTTTGTCAACCTGATGGGCACTCACATGCCCTACCACCCGCCCCGTGCCTATATTGAGAAGTTTGCGCCCCATGTGTTGCAAGACCGCGACGCGCGCAACTTTTTGCAGCGTTTTAATAGCGATGTCTACGGGTGGCTGGCACCGCTGACGGGCGCACTGGATGAGGAACAGAAGAGAACCCTCGATGGCATGTACGATGCCGAGGTCGCTTACCAAGATGCGCTGCTTGGCAGCTTTTTTGACCGCTTAGAGCGGGCTGGTTGCCTCGACAATACCTTGGTGATTCTCTGTGCAGATCACGGTGAACACCTGGGCGAAAAGCAGTTTATGGGACATAGTCTGTCGATCTACAACGAGTTAGTGCGGGTGCCGCTGATTGTGCGTGATCCTCGCCAGCGGTTAGGCCACGGGGCGGTGCCTGAGGCAGTGGTTTCAACGCGGCGCTTGTTCCACACGGTCTTGGATGCGGCGGCGATCGCGACCCCTGAGGAACAGGCCCTGAGCCTGTTGGCAACCCCAACCAACCCCCGCGAGACGGATTATGTGTTTTCAGAGGCGATTCCGCCGCAGAATGTCGTCAACCTGATGCAGCGTCGGCAGCCCGAATTAGTGCGCGATCGCGCCTGCGACCAACCCCGCCGCGCCGTGTGGATGGGATGCCACAAGCTGATTGAAACGGGTTCCGACCATGTGGAACTCTACGACGTTCAGGAAGATCCCCAGGAGAACCTGAACCTCAGCGCCATTCTGCCCGAAAATGTAGAAGCCCTCCAGGAATGCTTGGCAGCCTTTGCGGGCGAGATTGCTGGATATGGCGCAGCCGCCACAGCCCTGCGCCGTGCCCCAGGCTACGATGATCCAGAGGTGCAGCGCCGCCTTCAGGAACTGGGCTACCTCGAAGACTAGTCGCCAGGGCGATACCCCAAGCGTCCAACGTGCTGAGTCCAGTGCATCGGCTTGGCACCAGACTTTCCAACACTTTCATCCTCAACCGCTCACGACGTCCGCTGAACTGCCGCCATGTATTCTCCCGTTGACCCGATCATTTTTCAAATTGGCCCCTTTGCCCTGCGGTGGTATGGGCTGCTGATGCTGGCCGCCATTTTGGTCGCCACCCAGATCGCCAGCCGCGAGGTGGCGCGCCAAGGCGACGACCCCGACAACCTGTGGGACATGCTGTTCTGGATTTTGATTCCAGGGTTTCTGGGGGCGCGGTTGTACTACGTGTTTATTCAGTCGCCGCGCGGCCCAGAGGGGCTAGGCTACTATCTGGAAAATCCGGGCACGATTTTGCAGGTGTGGGGCGGCGGTATCCACATCTTTGGGGGCTTTATTTTTGGCGGCATTGCCCTGTGGGTGTTTACCCGCATTCGCAAGCTCGACGCCCTGAAATATTTCGACGCGATCGCCCTGGCCCTGCCCCTCGCCCAAGCGATCGGGCGCTGGGGAAACTTTATCAACCAAGAACTCTACGGCCCGCCCACCCTGCTGCCCTGGGGGTTGCGCATTGATCCCCAACATCGCATCGCGCCCTACAACGACTTTGCCACCTACCCCCTCAGTACGCGCTTTCACCCGCTGTTTCTCTATGAGTCGCTGTGGAACTTTCTGGGCTTTGTGGTGATTTTTTGGCTGTCGCGGCGGTTTGGGGCGTCGCTCAAACCCGGTGACATCACGTTGATGTATCTGATTTGGTATCCCCTGGGTCGCTTTTTTATTGAATTTTTGCGCACCGACTCGTGGTTTTTCCCCGGTACGCCTTTTAATCCGGTGCATGGGCTATCGGCGATCGCGATCGTCTTCAGCGCGATCGCGCTCTTTGTGCGCCATCGCGGCACCCCCGCCTAAGACAGCCAAGCAGGCTAAAGCGGCGGGCTCGCGGGTTCACCGCCTCAACTCACCGTCCACAACACCGACAGGGCTCTGCACAGAACAGTTCTGTCCTGTGTGTCTGAGTGTCCGCAAGGGGCATCATTGCCACAAAAATGCGGCCAACCCAAGGGCTGACCGCAGAATCATGATTTTGGATTGGCGCGGCGATCGCTCAGAGATCAAACTGGTTGCCGCGACGATACTGCAAGTACGCAGCCACAAATAGGCCGGCCAGCGTCACCGGAATCAATCCCAGCACAATTCCGCTCAAGAGAGGCTCAACCACGCGCAAACTCCTTGTTTAAAGACAGCACAACACAACTTTTCGCTTAGTTTGTCATTATCCCACTTTTCTCGGGCGTGCGGGGACATTTTCTGCCGCGATCGCCCCCAGACTGTAATGTTTTGTCGCGACGGTGGCGCGATCTAACGAGATGTATCGGCGATCACAGCAAAGATAAACCTTAAATGAAACCAAGCGGCGATGTTTGATGAGACATCTTTAAGCTATGTTAATGACGAAACGTATCTCACTCCACCGCCTTGGCTGAGAACACCTTAAACAATTCAGTGGAATCTTCGACTTCTGCATTTCCGCGTGCAGTGCTTGTTGTGCTGGGGCTGATTGTCGCGATCGCTGTTGCAGTTGTGGCGGTGAGGCAGATTTGGGCGTTAGATCCCTACACCCAGGATGTGCTTTCCCTGGAGGGCGATCGCAGCCGTGGGCAAGCCATTTTTCAGATGAATTGTGCCGTGTGTCACGGCATTACTGCCAATGGCGAAATTGGCCCCAGCTTGCTTGGCGTTTCGGCGCGCAAATCCAAGGCTGACCTGGTGCATCAGGTCGTCAGCGGCTCCACCCCGCCGATGCCCCAGTTCCAGCCCGCTCCCCAAGACATGGCCGACCTCCTGAAGTATTTAGAGACCCTGTAGCCCTTCCTGCGGTTTGTGCTGTGAGGTCAGGGGCACATTCGTGCAGACGTTGCCGATGTGGCTGCTCGGCTTGAGATGTCGTCGTCTTCCTGGGGCGATCGCTGGGGAATTCTAGGGTCAGGTTTTTGGGGGCTTTGCCAATGCCCTAAGGTTGCCAAAGATTATCAGACTGTTACATCAAGGTACCGCCGCGATCGCGAGTTCTGGGTACAACAGATGTAGTCCTTTCCACGGATTTTGGCACCGCGATGACGAAAACCAACTATCCCGCCCTCGTGAGCACCTTGGTGATTACGGTGGGGCTGGTCGGCAGTGGGGTATGGTACCTCAACAAGACTGCTCCGGGTCTGCTGGGCTTTGGGCCAGTCGGCGTCACCTCCCCAGTGCCCCGTGGCAGAACTCAGGTGACGGTGTTGGGCGACACCTTTAGCGGCTACAGCACCTTTCGCCATGCTGCCTTTCAAGAGGCCGTAGCTGGGGCGGGCATCACTATCCAATACCGCGACGAGTTTGACCAAGGGCTGCGGGCCGACGCCCTGCAACGCGGCCAAGCGGACGTGATTGTGACCACCCTTGATCAGTATTTGCAGCAGCAGCCCCAGGGGCGGATTGTGGGCCTGATTGATCGCACCGTTGGGGCCGACGCTGTGGTGCTGAATACGCCGCAATATCCCATCCGATCCTTGCTCGATTTGAATGCCTTGGTGCAGCAGACGCGATCGCCGGGGCAAACCCTCAAAATTGCCTTTGCGGGCGACACTCCGAGTGAATATCTGGCGCTGGTGCTGGACACGAAATTTGAAGCCTTTAACCTAGCGGATTTTGAGGTGGTGCGGGTGGCCGATGCCTCAGAAGCCTGGGCCCTGATGCAAGACCCGAGCCAAGCCGTGGCCGTGGCCGTTTTGTGGGAGCCCTTTGTGACCCAGGCCCAACAGCAGGGCTATACGGTGGTGTTGTCGAGTCAGGATGCCCCGGGGGCGATCGTGGATGTGATGGTCGCCTCTGATCGCCTGATTCAAAGCAACCCTGAGGTCATTTCAACCCTGCTGACCCATTACTATCGCCGCATTGATGCCAATGTGCGCGATGCCTCCCAACTCCAAACCCAAGTGGCCGAAGACGGGGATCTGTCCCTTGGGGATGCCTGGACGATTTTGCAGGGCATCGACTTTTTGACATGCCCACCCATGGACGGGAAAGGCAGGGGAGTGTGGGGTATGAGGACAACGCGGTGACCGAGTTTCATTTGAACGAGGCTCAGCGATCGCTCATGGCTGAGGCGCTGTATCTAGCGCGGTTTCTGATTGGTCAGGGGGCCGAGCACGCGGATCCGAGTTTGGTGCAGCGGCGACGCGATCGCATCCGAGAAATTCAGCACGCCCTCCAGACTCAGACCCATCCGGTGCATCGCGATGCCCGCCCCGTGTCAGCAATTCCCCTAGCGGTGCGGCGAGCCTTTGTGCAGGCGCTGATGTTAGTCAGCCGCTACTTCACCGTGGGCGGTCTAGGCTGGCGCGGCACCCTGCGATCGCCCACCCTGAGCCAGTATTGTCCCGATCCAGTCCCGCCCGACTGGCACACCCCCGACCGACTGCTCAAGCTCTGCGATCGCTTTCAGCTTGGCGACGACTGCCACGACACCCTGCGCCACCACCTCAGCGATGTGGATGCCGACATCGCTGTCCAGCGCCGCCTCATTGCCGCCGTGCTCGACACCGTTCACCTCACGGTGGAAGGCGATGCAGTTCCTCCCCGTGAAGCCTTTGCGGCCCTATTCCAGGTCTTGTTTGGCGGTATTTTGCTCAACCCCGACAAGCTGGATGGCTTGTTTACGCCAACGCAGATTTACTTTTGTGTGGATTTTCCCACGGGCGATCGCGCAGAAGACTGGCAAGCTCTGAGCGTGCCAGAGCACCAGAGCCGCCTGCGCGACCTCCATCACCAGATCCAAACCTTCAACTTCAGCAAATTTCGACGATTTCCCACCTTTGGCCCCTGTGACCCTGCCACCATTGATGGGCGCTGGGTGCGGCAGGTGTGCGATCGCACGGGCCTATCCGCCTCAGAGGTGCGCGAAATGCTGTCCAAAAGTGTGGGCGTTTTGCCCCGCGCCGATGCCGAAATGGTTCTCATCCACGACATTTGGGGCCCCTATTGGCAGCTTCGCTTCAGCCAGTTTGAGAGCGACTACGCCAGCCTATCAGACTGTGACGAACCCCTGCGCGCGGGCGAAACCGCCTACACCGAAACTGGCCCCCTCACCTGTCGCGAACTGTTTCAGCTCCAGGGCGACACCGTCACCCT
>JACYME010000179.1 GCA_015272155.1 Leptolyngbyaceae cyanobacterium T60_A2020_046 | reverse complement strand
ATAAATGGACAAGACGACCTCTAACTCCAGTCGCCTGATATGCTCCCATGAGGAGCTTCCACCCGTTAAGTGTTTTCCGGGACAACTGAACCAAATCTTTGTGAATATTTCTTTATGAACATTCTGGCCAATGCAATTGATGTGTTTGATGAAGCGACTCAGCACTTCTCCTTTGATGACCTAGAGGCAGATCCGCAGAGGATTACAATTCAAACGGCTGTCACCGAAGATCCTATCGTTGAGGTTCGGATTTGGGATAATGGCAAAGGGATTACGGATGCAGCGAAGGCCAGGATGTTTGACCATTTGTTTACGACTAAGGGAGTGGGAAAAGGCACTGGTCTTGGACTCGCGATCGCGCGGCAAATTATCGAAGAAAATCATGGCGGGTTAGCTTCAGGTGTAGTCAGCCGTGGGTGAAGGAACCGAGCTTACCATTTGCTTACCGCTGTAGCGCCCGACAAGCCACTCATCCAAGCAACGGTCTGGCCATCGTCGTCGGCAAGGGAGTCAATTCCTGAAAGACGCGTATGCATCCCCTAGGAATGGCGGATGGATACATGCGGTACTGTGATTCAGAGAATTGGGATGAACCAGTGAACAGCCTCGCAATCAGGCCAGATCAGGATGAAAAAAAGCCCGATAGGCGATGCTTACCGGGCAAAACGTGGTGACAAATTGAGTGAATGAGAGGCAATTGTCGAGGCTTTAGCCCCCAGCAACCGCAGGCACAATGCTGACTTCGTCACCATCGGCCAAGGACGTTTCTTTGCCGTCTAAAAACCGAATATCTTCGCTATTCACGTAGAAGTTCACAAAGCGACGCAGGTCACCCTGTTCATCACAGAGCCGTGCTTTAATGCCCGGACATTGACCATCTAGGGATTCTAGGAGCTCGACGATTGTGTTGCCCGCACACTCAACGGTGGCTTGGTTGTTGGTGAACTTTTGCAGAGGGGTTGGAATTAGGACTTTGATGCTCATGGGTCGTCGATACAAATTCTAGAAACGAAGCAAAGTAAATCAATGGAGTAGGGCGCGATCGCAGGCAGCGCTGGCAAAGCGAATGCCTGACTGACTCAGCTTCTTGCAATCGCGCCCGCATCAACAGCCAGACTCGCCCAAACTGATTTAGACGAGGACTTGTTGCCAGTCGAGGCGCTCCAGGGTGCGAGCCCGCTCTAGCGCCCGCTCAAAACTATCGAGCTTGGGCTCAATGGTCAGTGGCTCTCCAATGTAACCCTGCACTGCCTCTTGGGTCTTGAGGCCATTGCCGGTGATGTAAGCCACTGTCGTTTCATCGGGGTCAATTTTGCCCGCTTCCACCAGCTTCTTCAACACTGCAATGGTGGTGCCGCCTGCGGTTTCGGTAAAGATGCCCTCAGTCTCAGCCAGTAGCTTAATGCCATCGACAATCTCGGCGTCGGTCACATCTTCAATATTGCCGTTGGTTTTGCGAGCAATATCGAGGGCATAAATTCCATCAGCGGGGTTGCCGATCGCGATGGATTTTGCAATGGTGTTGGGCTTCACGGGGGAAACAAAATCCCGGCCTTCCTTGAACGCCTGGGAAATCGGGGAACAACCTTCCGCCTGAGCCCCGCTAAAGCGCACGGCCTTATCTTCCACCAGACCAGTTTTCACAAACTCTTGGAAACCCTTGTAAATCTTGGTGAACAGAGAACCCGAAGCCAGGGGCGCAACGATATGGTCGGGAAGCTTCCAGCCCAGTTGTTCCGCCACTTCGTAGCCCAGGGTCTTGGAACCCTCAGAGTAGTAAGGGCGCAGATTGATGTTCACAAAGCCCCAGCCGTGGGTGTTTGCCACTTCAGAACAGAGGCGATTGACCTGGTCGTAGTTGCCTTTGACGGCCATGACCGTCGGCGCGTAGATGAGTGTACCCAGCACCTTGCCTGCTTCCAGGTCAGAGGGGATGAAGACGCAGCAGTCGAGGCCAGCGTGGGCCGCGATCGCAGCGGTGGAGTTTGCCAAGTTGCCCGTGCTGGCACAAGAAACCGTGGTGAATCCCAGCTCACGGGCACGGGTCAGCGCGATCGACACTACCCGATCCTTAAAGCTCAGGGTGGGCATATTCACCGCATCGTTTTTGATGTAAAGAGACTTCAAACCCAGGCGACGAGCCAGACGATTGGCCTTCAGCAGCGGGGTCATGCCAGTGCCCACGTCAATGGGGTCATTTGCGACCGGCAAAAAATCTTTGTACCGCCAGATGGACTTTGGCCCTGCCTCAATGCTGGCCCGGCTCACCCGCTGGCGAATCAGGTCGTAGTCGTAAATCACCTCTAGGGGGCCAAAGCACACATCTTCACAAACGTGCTTGGCACCCAGCTCATAGGTTTCACCGCACTCGCGACAGCGCAGCGCAGTAAAGGCGGGCTGAGTCGATAGGTTAGTTTGCAGTTTGTCTATCGCCTGGGTCATGGGTCTCTCTTCCACTCAAGTCATCTGGGGTTCGCGGTAGAGCCAGCATCACGGGACAAAAACCCTGCTGCACTACAAGCTTCGCGGATAGTAACACAGGCCACAAAACCCCGTCAAATATGCCCGACTAAAAAAGTCGGGATTCTCCGTCGTCCTCGCTGAAGCCTTAATTCTGGCCCTGGATTGATCGGCTGCTTGAGGAAAATGGTGTCCTGAGTTTCAGAAATTGTGAAAATCCCGCCGCTTCTGAAGCGCTTTGCCATAATTGCGTATTAACAGATACAAAAAAGCGCTTCGGAGTCGCGTTAATTGGTCTCAATCACGGCTAAGCCAGGCTTGATGCGTTTGATTCAGCGGTTTTTATCCGATGATCGGCCCTGCGATCGCGAAGCCTAGAGCCTAGCTCTCCTTTCCCTTGAGTTTGTGAGTATGGTGGTGACGCAAGATAAGCCCCTCGCCAATGCCTTTCGGCAGCTTGCCGGCGGCGCTTTTCCGCCCATGGTGGAGACCTATGAACGGGGAAAGACCATTTTCTTTCCAGGGGATCCCGCTGAGCGCGTGTATTTTTTGCTGAAGGGTGCGGTGAAGCTTTCGCGCGTCTATGAAGCGGGGGAAGAAATTACCGTAGCCCTGCTGCGAGAAAACAGCGTTTTTGGCGTTCTGTCCCTGATTACGGGGCAACGCTCCGATCGCTTTTATCACGCCGTTGCCTTTACCCCAGTAGAGCTTCTGTCGCTCCCAATCGATCAGGTTGAGCAGGCACTAGAAGAAAATCCTGACCTGTCGATGGTGATATTACGCGGGTTGTCGTCTCGTATTTTGCAAACTGAGATGATGATCGAAACGCTGGCGCATCGCGATATGGGGTCGCGGCTCGTGAGCTTTTTGCTGATTTTGTGCCGCGACTTTGGGGTTCCCAGTCCCGATGGCATCACCATCAATCTCAAGCTCTCTCACCAAGCGATCGCAGAGGCCATCGGCTCAACGCGCGTCACAGTTACCCGTCTGCTTGGGGACTTGCGCCAGGATGGCATGATTTCCATCCATAAGAAGAAGATCACCGTCCACGACCCAGTCAGCTTGAGTCAACAGTTCACCTGATGCTGGGTTCCTACAGTAGAGTGGTTCTGAACTGCAATTAATTCGGCATGGCGACAGGGTATGTCCTGGTCTTGGCGGTGCTGCTTCTGGGCGGTTTTATTGCCACCTTGGGCGATCGCATTGGCATGAGGGTGGGCAAGGCCCGTCTCAGCTTGTTTAACCTGCGACCCCGGCAAACCGCCACACTCGTGAGTATCCTGACGGGCAGCGTGATTTCTGCCTCAACCCTGGCCCTGTTGTTTGGGGTGAGCCGCCAGTTGCGGACAGGGGTCTTTGAGCTAGAGCAGATCCAGACCGATCTGGCAGAAGCTAAAACCGAATTACAGGCAACCCGGCGAGAACGTAACACCATTGAGCGTGCCCTGGCAGAAGCTCGCGAAGAACAGCAGGATGCCCAGCAACGGCTCCAAACGATCAATGCTTCGTTGCAGTCGGCGGTGGAGCAACAACAGCGCACCCAAGCCCAGTTGCAGCAAACCCAAGGGGATCTGAGCCAACGTCAGCGATTGCTCGACCAAGCCCAGGCCCAGCTTGACCAAACCCGTGGACAATTGGCCACCGTATCCCGACAAACGGCTAGTTTGCAGGCGGAGGTGACCCAGCTTGAGGCAGAGCGGGATCAGGCGATCGCGGCCAAGGATCAAGAACTTGCCGAAAAGGAACGCGAAATCGCCCTGAAGGAACAGCGTCTTTTGCAGTTGCAGGCCCAGCAAACCCAGTTGCAGGAAGATGTGGCCCGGCTCGAACGCCAGTTTGAAGGGCTGTTTCGGGGAAATGTGGTGCTAGCTAGAAATCAACCCCTCTTGTCTGGCTTGGTGCGGGTCGATACAGCTCAAGAGGCGGTGCAAGCGGTTGATCGTCTTCTGCGAGACGCCAACCGTATCGCAGTTCAGCAAATTGCACCGGGTATTTCTCCTGATCGCCAGGTCTTGCTTGTTTCTCAAGAGGAAGTGCGACGCATCGTTGCTTTCATTGACGACGATCGCGAATACGTGATTCGTCTCCTTTCCGCTGCCAACTATGTCATTGGTGAACCCTGCGTTGTTGCCCAGGGGGATCCGTGCATCCAGGTTTTCTTTGATGTCGCCCCGAATCAGATCATCTACAACGAGGGCGATCGCCTCGCTACTATTACCGTCGATACCCGCACCCTTACCAGTCAGGGCTTAGTTGAGCAATTTAATCTCTTGATTGCCTCGCTTCAATTTCGCGCCCGACAAGACGGCATTGTGGGCGATACTCTACGCCTTGCCGATGGTCGCGCCGAAACCTTGTCCAACTTTTTTGGGGAATTGCGCAATATTCAGCAACAGGTACAAATCCAAGCGATCGCGTCAGAGCCAATTTTCACCACGGGGCCGCTGCGGGTTGACTTGATTGCCGTCAGCAATGGCCGCATTCTAGCCAGTACCAATCCTCCCGCATCCCCAAATGACAACACCCCAACTCGACCCTAGGTGCGCTTCAATGCCCGCCGTGAACTATCAACCCTGCACCGTAGAGTTTTCACCGGATAACGGTTTCCGGATGAACTGCGGCGCAAACTTGTAGGGTGCAAAGACCCGCCCAGCGCATGAAACTTGGCAAAGCGCCTAGGACATACGAGAATGTAGTCACTGCATTGTTTGCCGCTCTGTGAATAACGTCCGTACTGTTTCTGATACCAAGCGCGCTTTCTACGGCGCTTTCAACCGTCCCATTACAACGGTCTATCGGCGCGTTGTTGAAGAGCTGATGGTTGAAATGCATCTGCTCTCGGTGAGCACAGATTTCGTCTATGACGCGCTCTATGCGTTGGGCATTGTCACAACCTTTGATCGCTTCATGGATGGTTATCGCCCTGAGGAAGATCGTGATCTAATCTTCAACAGCCTGTGTGAAGCTATTGGGGCATCCCCCAGCCAGTATCGGGCTGATGCAGACGCACTCCTTGCCAGCCTTGAAGGGTTGACGAGCGATCGCCTTAAGCAAATTTTGACAACCCCTGCTGATGCGACGGGAGATGGGTTTCCCAGTCTGATCAAAGAGATTGCCCAGCGCGATCGCTTCAAATACAGCCGCGCCTTTGGAGTCGGGCTATACCGAGTCATCGAAAGGGTTGGGCCTGACCTCACCCAAGATAAAGACAAACTAATGGCGCTATTGAAGGAAGCCTGTGAAGTGCTGCCCATCTCCTTTGACAAACTGCAAAAGGATGTTGAGTTATATCGCAGCAACCTCGATAAGCTCGTCCAGGCTAAGGCCGTGATGGCTGATATTTTGGCCGCCGATCGCAAAAAGCGCGAAGAACGCGCTCAAGCGCTGGCAGAAAAAGCCCAAGACAAACCCTCAGACGCAGCCTCAGATACGGTGACGACACCATCTAGTGATACCCCCGACGAAGCCTGAGAACCGTTGGTTGATATCTCAAAGCCCTGCCTGCCGCCCCAAGCGCAGGCGGGGCTTTGTTTTATGCCCCTAAGCCTCGCCTGGTTCGCGGGTACCTGCCGCGAGCTGCAAGACCATAGGATATCCGCCATCACGGTGATATTTGTCGGCCCAAGCTTGCAAAAGGCGATCAAGCTCTGCTAACGCTTCATCGCGCTGATCCGGCTCCACATCGAAAACCTCCAACGCCCGCAAGATCCCAGCTTTCTCCGCGACCCAACCCTGCATCAGCTTATAGAAGCGTGCCACATCGTCCATCATGGTTGAGGCACGCTCTCGGGTACCCCGAGGGGCGTAGTGGTTGCGTGCTAAGGCGAATACCGGAATCGACAAAAACGGAATATCAAGCTGGATCACCGTGCCCGAGTGAATGAGCCGAAACTTGATGTGCTCAGTTAGGGCATCGCTGAGGGGCATTTGGCGCGCGGGGGGATATTCCTCTTGGGAGGTGGTGTGCAGCAGCTTTATCAGGTCGAGAAATTCAAAGAGATCCAAAATGCGAGCATTGGGAATCTCTGGGGGAAGCTGGGCCGCAAGCTGATCCTGCTCGTTGGGGGTGAGTTCGTGGCGCAGGAGGCGCGGGCTGCCAGGCTGCCACGGGTATTTTTCTTGCCAAAGATAGGGCAGGCCAATGAGGTAGTACGGTTCTTGATTGCTCAGGGTCGTCAGCGATCGCCCATCCGCCAAGAGCTCCTCAACTTCTTTAATGATGGCCCGTACCCGCTTCGGCTCTACATGGTGCAAAAAGCTGGTTTTACGGACATTTTTAGCCTGCTCAAGATAGGACAGGTAGACGGCAAACTTGGCGGCGGTTGTCGCAGCGTCTAAAAACGCACCATACCGATGACCACCAAGCTTCATGGCGCTGATGGCGAGATAGACCAAGACGCGATCAGCGGAACTCACCTTCAAGCGAGACAACACCGCTTCAAAATCAGCGTCAAAGGGGTCAACGTTAGAAACCGAAGGATCTGGGCTCGTCACGCACTCGTAAGGGGGGGCTTGCTCGTGGATAGCCAGATGGTGCAGAGCAGACACAGAATGACGGCGCAAGTTCTGTACTGAGTAAAACGACTCAGGCACCTAACTGGATGCTAATGTTTGGCATTGTAATGCCCATTGCAACTTTCTTGGCTGAATTTACGTCTTCGAGAGATTATCGGCGGATAGAGCGCATTGAGCCAACACTGGGGCGATCGCCCTGGGCCGCCCAGCATTCATTCTCCGTTAGAAAGCTTAATAAATGGGCATCCTAGCCCCAACCTTGACCTACTCATCTGTCCCACGATCCTATGCTGCACCAGCTCGAAACCCTTTGTACCGTAACCGATGGACGATATGCCACCGACGCAGAGCTTCGGTTTTTTCAGGACTACCTCAAAACAGCACGGCTACGCTTCGGTCTATATCAAAAAATTCAGCAGCTAGAACCGCAGATTATTCAGCAGGTTTTAGCCACACTGCAAGCCAAGGATCCCATGCTGCTGCGGATGGGTACGACGGATATGACGGCCAAGTGGCAGCGTGATACTGTGCGGACACTACGCTACGCTGCAACCGCGCTGCTTATTGATGACCCAGATATTTTTAAGGAACGAATGCTGATCTGGTTTCAAACCATCATGCGTTCTTTCAAAACAGAGAAAAGCTGCCACGAAACCTATTTGGCAATGCAGGCTGTGGTGCGAAAGTGTCTCACCCCTGAAGAGGCGGATCTGATCTGCCCAATTTTGGATTTGAGTCGGGCAATGTTTGTCGCTCAATAAGCAGTAGCCAGCAAGGGGCAAGGGCTAGACGATCGCGATTCCCCTGATGATCTTCCTCTTTGCCATCGCGTTTGGGGTTTGGGGTTGTATCGCGATCGCCCACAATATTTTCCATCAATCAGCCTTGTGAAATGGGTTTGTTGCGGTGTTTTGCTATGGCGCTACAGGCAACGGGAAAAGTGGTTTGATGGAGGCGCAAAGGGTGCGATCGCGGCAAAGTGTTGTGGATTCACCCAAGCTGGTTAAAATTGGCACCATCGCCGTCATCCCAACTCATTGAACTCGGTGTTGAAGGATTTAAGCATGGCTTCTGTAGAACTTCCCACCTTTGGTCAGTCTTCTCACCCCGCAATGGCCCCTACGTCTCAGGAGATGTCGGCGGATTCGGTTTCTTCCGCAGCCTCCGGTGAAGATCCTACGAGATCTTCCCAAACTTCTCGGAGCCCAGTTGTTGAAAAAGCTGCGTTGCCCCTCTTTCCAAAGGCGAAGAAGGTGAGTTTTAGCACCCACCGCAATGATGCTAACGCTGCCTTGGCACTCGATTTGCTAGGTGATGTGCAGCAAACCGTAGAGTCGTGGCATCAGGCACTCCGGCAGACGCTGACGGAAATCCAGGCAGTGTATCTTTCAGGGCCGATTGTGGAAGGATGGTTAGAAGCTGTACCAGAGGGCGCTGCTGCCCTGGTACCCGATGCAGGCGTATTGCGACATGGGGATGCAACTCAGGTGGCGGCCTATGTAGAGAAAATTTCGCAGGTGTCGCGATCGCGTCCTGCCACTTCGACCTCAGCCCCGACCCAGTATCGGCTCTGTAGCTTGGACGCAGAAGGGCAGATTCAGTGTCAACTGTGTCCACCCGATCAACTCGGTGCAGTGAGTCAGGCGATCGCGCGGCACCAGCAGTTACGCCAGCTCCTCAGCCAAAAACTGTACTTTGAGGCCAGACTCAAGCGTGCTTCCGAAGTCTTGGGTAAGGCTCGGCAAGCTTTGGGCATCACCCATCCATTATCGCTAAGCTAGCAACAGGGCTGTTTATCCGTGAAACGGGTTTGCGTCACGACGGTTTGGCCGGGTTTCCACAGGCGTGGCGGGGTTCTTTGCTGGGGCATCACTCAGGGAATCGCAGTCGGTGTGCTGTCACACTGGCCCTGCCGCTCAATCCGCGATCGCGGCATCCCTGACCTAGGATTCAGGAATAACCCGTCGCGATCGCAAAATCCATCGCTATACTCAAAATCATTCCGTTCTGCTGCAAACGCCAACGTGACATTCTCCATCGTGTTTAGGTGAGCATCGAGCATGTTTAATGCGACCGAGATCTTAATCTCAGACTTTGTGGATAAGCTGCGCGCTGGATATCACCGCACCTATGGCGGCCTCAAGCCCGACTACGAAGACATCATCGCCTGGGCAGGCAGCATGGCGTTGGAGAATATTGCCAACAGCGACGCACTTTATCACAACGTTGAGCACACGATTCTCGTGGCCCTCGTGGGTCAGGAGATACTGCGGGGCAAGCACATCCGCGAAGGTGGAGTCAGTTGCGAAGACTGGCTGCACTTCATTATTTCCCTCGTGTGCCACGACATTGGTTATGTGAAAGGGGTCTGTCGTTCCGATCGCGATCGCGAGCACCTCTACGCCACGGGCAATGGTGACGAAATGGTGAAGCTGCGCCCCGGAGCCTCTGACGCCTCACTCACGCCGTACCATGTTGATCGCGGCAAGCTCTTTATTGAAGAACGGTTTGGCGGCAATCGCATCATCGACGCAGAGGCCATCAAGCGCAACGTCGAGCTAACGCGATTCCCGGTGCCCAAAGAAGAAGACCATCAAGACACGCGGCATTTTCCCGGCCTCGTTCGTGCAGCGGACTTAATCGGGCAGCTAAGCGACCCGCGCTATCTCAAAAAAATCTGTGCCCTCTTCTACGAATTTGAAGAAACCGGCCAAAACAAGTATCTCAACTACAACCACCCTGACGACCTGCGGCGCAACTACCCCAAGTTTTATTGGAACGTTGTCCATCCCTACATTCAGGACGGGCTGCGCTATCTTTCCCTGACCCAAGAAGGCAAGCAGATTATTGCAAACCTTTACTCCAATGTGTTTATGGTGGAGAAGGAAGACAGCGTGATCCCAACCTAATGCAAGGGAATTTTATCCTTTGCACGATTGTTGAGTCGGTTTGCTCTTCCAGATCAGCTTGGAGATGTGGTACGGCGCGCGCTGGAATCCTCATTCGCTTTTTCACAGCGCATTCCTCTGGGCTTTCTGCGTGTAAATTTAGTGCCCAATGGCTTGAGTTGATATGACCTGGTGGCAAAAGCTTCAACAAAATTCCCTGGCTCGGTTGGGGGCTCTGGTGCTGCTGGTGTTTTATCTGTTAGTGGCGGTCGCTGAGTTTGCGGCCCCCTATGACCCTTACCAAGCTGACCTAAATGCGTCCTTGCTGCCTCCGACTCGGGTTTACTGGCGGGATCAAACCTCGGGCGCGTGGATAGGCCCCCATGTGTACCCCACAACGCAAGGCCCTGTCTCGCTGGAAACGGGCGATCGCGAAGTGACGGTAGACTTTGACGCACCGTCTCCCATTCGACTCTTGGTGCGGGGTGACGCCTACCGCTGGCTACGCATCCAGTTGCCGTTGCCGACGCAGTTTTCCTGGAGCGAGCCGAACTTTCAGGAAGTGGAAGTGTTTCCAGGATTTCAGGGCGATCGCCATCTTTTTGGTACCGTTGGCCCGGGCAAGCTCAACCTTCTGGGAACCGATGAACAAGCCCGCGACCAGTTTAGTCGCCTTGTGCACGGCGGACGGGTCAGCCTGAGCATTGGCCTAATTGGGATCGTGATTTCCTTTCCCCTGGGCATGGTGGTGGGCGGCATTGCGGGGTACCTCGGCGGCGCAGTGGATGCAGTGCTCATGCGCTTGGTGGAGGTCATCATGACCATTCCCGACATCTACTTATTGGTGGCACTGGCAGCGGTATTGCCGCCAACGCTCAGCAGTTCCCAGCGCTTTTTGCTGATTGTCCTCATCACGTCCTTTGTACGATGGACAGGGCTTGCCCGGGTCGTGCGCGGCCAGGTGCTTTCTCTCAAGAGCCAAACCTATGTGCAGGCAGCTCAGGCCATGGGTGGGCGATCGCTCTACATCATCCTGCGCCACGTCCTGCCTCAGACGGCGACCTACGTCATCATTTCTGCCACCTTAGCGGTTCCGGGCTTCATCATTGCGGAGGCTGTGTTGAGTCTGATTGGGTTGGGCATTCAGCAGCCTGATCCCTCTTGGGGCAACATGCTCTCGCTGTCTACCAATGCCTCCATTTTGGTGCTGCACCCGTGGTTAGTGTGGCCCCCGGCGATTCTCATCGTCCTGACGGTGTTGGCGTTTAATCTCCTGGGTGATGGCTTGCGTGACGCCCTCGATCCCCGTAGTCTTCGCTCGTTGAACTAACCCCAATGATGGATTTTGGACGCGCGCTGCGATCGCGACTTCAGACAGTGATTGGCTTGGCGTTGTTGCTACTCACCCTGGCCGCTTGCAATGGGCCTGGCCAAGGGCCAACGACGGAGGTGGTGGCTCAGGCGGTACAGGCTCAAGCACAGCAGGCAGAAACAACGCTTTGGCAAAAACTCGGCGATCGCACCACCGCTGCACCTACCCTCCAGGTCAAGGCGGTGACAGTGAAACGCACTCGGACGCTGACGCTTTTGGGGCAACGCGCCTATGAGGTCTCGGGCACCTATCGTTTGAAGCTACGCTATCCGTCACGCCGCGTCACCCAAACTCGGGTGCCCTTTCAGGTAGTGCTCCAACCCAGCGCAACGCCCGCTCAGTGGCAGGTGCTCACGGCCATCGCCGCTCCAGATGGGAGCCAAACTTGGCACCGTCAGGTTCTCTCTTCTCCTGAAGTTTCCCAAGACTCTGTCTCGAAAAATTAAAACAACGCTGGATTTCTTAACCCATTGAAGCAAGGTGTCATAGCATCAAAAACAAGAATGGGTTAAGGGTCGCTGATCGCTTTGCTCATTAATTTGGCTTAAATACCCCCATGCGGCCATTACTCACCAGCGAGGGAAGGGATTATGTTTGACACCAGTAACTGCCAAAAAATTCAATGTCCAATTCAGTTCATTCTGGATATTGTTGGCAGCAAGTGGTCTATCCTGATTCTCCGCGAACTCTTTATGGGTCAGCGTCGCACCCATGAATTTCTTGATGCGCTCCCTGGCATCAGCACGAAAACCCTCACCGCGCGCTTGCGCGAGCTTGAGAGACACGGACTGATCCGGCGTAAGGTCTACCCCGAGGTGCCCCCTAGGGTTGAATATTCTCTGACCGATAAGGGGCGAGAAATTCAACCGCTGATGAGTACCCTCAAACAGTTAGGGGAGACATGGCTTCAGCAGCAGGATTGTCACTGCCCCATCGTGCCAAACGACTTGGATGACATTGAGGAATCCTCCGTAGCCTAGAATTTCAGGCGCGTTGTACCCTGAGTCTCGATCGCAGAATCCTGTAAGAAACTGTCATGTCGTCAGCCTAGATTCATCCAGATCCATTTTTATGGCTGGGTTACAGCCCTTCGTACTTGTGACAGAGCAGACGGGGTAATCTGGCTGATCTTCGTTTCATTGTCAATGGGTGGTATGCCCGATCGCCCAGTCCAGTCTCCTGAGCAGAGATTACTGTCCCTGGGCATCCCAGAAATCCATTGCCTCATCTCATCTCCAGCGCAACTAGATAAGAGATCAATCACCCAAATTTGGCATCAGGGGAACCGCCGTTTGGTAAAAGGGATAAGGAGAACCGCGCAACCGTGAGGCACTGCTCTTGTTAACAACGCTGATTGAGATGACGGGCTGGCCAGTGGCGGCGATTCAAATCGCCATTGTCGGTGGGTGGCTAGGCATTGTTGGCGCGATTTCAGAGGGGCTCTACCTCACGACCAATGTGTCGCCCGAAGTGACCCGCAAGGTTGTCCATATTGGGGCAGGTAACGTCATTATCTTGGCCTGGATGTTGCGCATTCCTGGATGGATCGCGATCGCAGCGGCCCTGCTGTTTAGCGGCATTGCATTGCTGTCCTACTGGTTGCCGATCTTACCGGGAATCAACAGCGTTGGTCGCCATAGCCTCGGCACCTTCTTCTATGCGGTTAGTGTTGGGGTGCTTACGGCTACCTTTTGGGATCAAGGATATCCACAATTTACGGCCATCGGAATTTTGATCATGACCTGGGGCGATGGTCTTGCTGCACTGGTAGGGCAGCGCTGGGGGCAGCATCGATATCAATTGTGGCGATCGCAAAAAAGCTGGGAAGGATCCGCAACCATGGCAACGGTAAGCGGTGGCGTTGCACTCATTACCCTTGGGGTTGCCTATGGGGTCGGGGCGACCACGATCGCGATTGCAATTGTGGTTGCGATCGTGGCCACCAGCCTCGAAGCTTTCTCTTGGATGGGTATCGACAACCTCACCGTTCCCGTCGGGAGTGCCCTGTTAGCCTATAGTCTCTGTCACTGGTTGGGCCTCGCTTAAGATCCACTTCAACGCCCAATAGCCGATCGCAATCCCCGCGATCGGTAGAATTACCGCGAATAAAAAAAGCACCCTTGCGGGTGCTCTTTCGGTTTATGTGACTGAAAAGCTGGAAACCTCAACAGAAGAGCTGCATCAATTTCCATCCAAACTGAAGTTCAAAACCTAGCGCACTGAAGCACCGCGATACTTCAAACCATCAACGTGCTGATTAGGCACCTGCTTGGCAACACGGCGGGTGACGACAGCGCCACGATACCGGCCGATCACTTCTTCGATCACCTCAAAATTGCTTTGGCTGGGTTCATACTCAGCACCGCGATAACGTAAGCTCATGGATTTCGCCTCAAAATCACTACAGATTTTCGTAACGTGAAGGGAAAAGAGGCGCGTTCCTTCAGGGACATTCCCCTACTTCCGTCCTTCAATCGATATGGACTTATGAAGGATGAACGATTTTACTTCTGTATCTGAATTTACAGTTTTAATTTTTTCCTGTCAAGATCAGAAGGGGCAAATTTATAAAAGTTCCGTATTTTCACAGAATCTCCGAATCAATAGAGAATGAGCTTTTGGGGTGCTGTGGAGGTTATCTCAGAATTGTTGTTGCAGAATATGCGCCATTTCCCCATCTGGATGGCGCAAAACCTCGAAAGCCTTATTAGCTTGAGTCAAAAAGCTTGAGCTGTAGCCTGTGCCGTGTAGGTTGCGATCGTTGTCAGTAACGCCGGAGTGAGGGGGTAAGCTTTGTGCCATGACGATTCAGGCCAGCACTTTGAGGTGCCGCAGATTGCGGCGATGGCATATTGACTCACCGATAGCAGCCCTCGATCATAAAGGCGGGTTGTAGCTGACATCCTCTAGCCCCTGAGGTGACGCAAATTTCAGTGTCTCGTCAGATCACCCTCTTTCCCCCCGATAACGAGGGTTTCAGCCTTTCACCCAAGTGTGTCAGGCAGTCAGTTTCAGCATAGCCCGGCGCAAATTCTTGCTCTGCTTGCCCTCACCCGACATCCCTCTCCCAAAGGATATTGTCTCCGGCATGGCCGCGCTCGCGTTGCGCAGCAAATGCTTTGTACTCAGCGTCTCCACAGGATCTGGGATTTCCGAGCCGACTTTCTTCTCCCCAGGGAGGAACGATTTGGGGGATAAGGGGCAGTGGATGGAGTA
>JACYME010000098.1 GCA_015272155.1 Leptolyngbyaceae cyanobacterium T60_A2020_046 | reverse complement strand
TCCTGCCTCCCTACTCGCCGGATTTCAATAAGAGTGAGCATGACTTTGCGGCTTTGAAGAAGATTTTGGCCTATGCTCCTGACGGCACCACGCTGGATGAAGTCGTTGCTAACTATCGATGTACCTAAAGCAAGTCTGATTCTCATTCTTAAGTAGAATCACTATAACCCGAGTAGGTCAAGGCCCGAATGGCAAACTTGGGCAGTGCCAGCATCCGTCGCCACCGCCAGGGCTCTTGATACAAGCGGTAGAGCCACTCTAGATGATGCTCACAAAACCACGCCGGGGCGCGATCCTTAGTGCCTGCCCAGATATCAAAGCTGCCACCCACACCTACCCAAATTGAGTGGGGGCACAGGTGGCGATGCTCCGCGATCCAAAATTCCTGGCGCGGCACACCGAGGGCCACAAAAATCAACTGGGGCTGCTTGGCCTGAAGTTGCTCGACCAATGCATCAGCATCCTCTGGGGTGAGGTAGCCGTGCTGCGTACCGACGACGGATAGGTGAGGACATCGCTGTTGCCAAACGCGAGCCGCCGCTTCCGCCGTGCCCGGTGCAGCTCCAAAAAAGAAGGCGGTGCGTTCTCCCGGGGCGGACAGCAGCGCTTCGGCCAGTTCAATGCCTGGGCTGCGACGGATACGTTTGCCCTTGAGCCGAAAGTACAGCACAATCCCCGCCCCATCGGGAATTACCAATTCAATGGTTTGGATGAGGTGCTTGAGTTGAGGATTGCGATCGGCCTGCATGGCCATTTCGGCATTTAGGGTGATGACCTGCGCTCCCAAGCCCTGCTGTTGGCGCAGCAGCAACCAGTCTGCATAGTGGGTGCCTGAATGCACTGGCATTCCCATGATTGAGAGGGTTTCTAATGCGCCCATTGGCTCCTCGTCGAGTATTTGCTCCAGCGATCGCGAAATCAGTAGCGCTCTCTATCTTAAGGGGCAGGTGTGCGCAGACGGTGTGAGGAGACCCAAGGACGGATGGGAAACGGCACAGGAAGCAATCTCGGGCCAATCCAAGAGCGGTATAGAATCCCAGATTTCTCGCCATGCTGCACCGGGGCTTGAACCTCAGATCGTCCTCCAAATTCGTCGCCACATCGCTCCAAAGGCGAACGTATTCCACAGATCAAGGCTTGACTGGGGATATCCAAAATGATGCTAAAGATTTTGAGATAACCACAAAATAAGTCAATCCGCGATCGCGATGAAAATGGTGAACATCCTGATACACAAGGAATTGCAGTCCCTAACATCGAAATTGCAAAATAAAACAGTTTTGAACGTTAGGTGACATCCGCGATCGATTCGAAAAAAGTTTTCCACAGGCAACTCGTCAGTCTGTGGAAAACAGTGTCAAGGGTATTGGTGCGAAATTTCGGGTCGAATCTGGGTTAAGTCGAGCACGCCCTGAGCACACCCGAACTCCGTACCGACCTCAACCTAACCCGAAGCTCCGCCGCTGTACTCGGGTCAAACGAACCACCGAACATTCCAAACGAACGCCCAGTGCCCGAGTTCGGGATATTCATTGCTGCTCAGCAGGGCTCAATAATCCAGCTCTTCCTCGTACTCCGTCACCTTTTTCTTTTGAGGAATATTTACGGGCGGGGCGTCATAGGGTTCCGCTGCATCCTCATCCGTCCAGACATCCTCCGTGACTTCTTTATAATCGGCGTCGTAGTCTGCATAGTCGGAGGTCTGCGGAGGTTCTGGGGGACGGTTCCACGCCGCAGGTGGCTCCAGAGGTTCTTGGCGGTAGGCCATCTCTGCGCGCTGTTGGGGCAGGGGTTCGGCTGGAATCGGCTCCGGTTCTCCCCAATCGTCCTCAGTCCACCGTTCTTCAGCGGGGGCAGGGGTGCGATCGCGAATCGGCTCCACCGGAGGCTGCATCCCAGAGGGCAGTTGATTCGCCGTTGAAATCGGCATGATGTACTCGTTATCGTCATCGCGCTCCCAGGGAGCCCGACCAATGCCGAGCCGTTCGAGAATGCCGATGCTAAGCTGCACCAGCTTCTCTTCCGCACCTTCAAACACAATCAGGCGATCGGGACCACTGCTGACAATTTCTTCGACGGGTAGCTCATAGGTGCTGATCACCTGGTCAGGAATTTGGGGTAGGCCCAAGGATGCCACCACAATGGATTCCAGCTTGCCCGTCACCACGTCAAACTTAAAATCGCGCACGCGCCCCAGGGTTTCCCCAGATTCAGTAATGACCTCGGAGTTGATCATCTTGCTGTAGGGCGCGAGGCTCACCCCATCTTCAATGACGTTATCGTCATCCACCAAAATGACATCGCCAATCTGGCGAATGCTGCTCAGCAGCATGATGCGCTCATCCCCAGACATGACCCCTGGCAGAATGGCATCGCGCAAGCCCAAGGCCACCACTTCGCCGCGATCGACATCTACCCAAAGCTGGCTGACGACGCCCAACTTTTTGCCCCCGGTGCGGGTAATCACCTGGGTGCCCAAAAAGTCTAAGCGTTGACGAAATTGGTCGTAGGAAGAAGTCATGGGTCGATCCTAATGCCAGCAAGTGAGCCGTGGCTTAACCTAAGGATTCATCTTACTCAAGAACAGCTATCTTAACAGATCTACATGGAGGCGCTTTTGGCCTCAAGGTTAATCCCCAAGACTTGGGTATATGCGCCTCGGGCTTGGGTGACGCCGATGGTGCGCTGGGCGGCTTCAATCATGGGGCGGCGCAGGCTCACGACAATAAATTGAGCTTGCTGAGCCTGGTGTTTAATCATTTTAGACAGCCGCTCGACATTCGCCCCATCGAGGAACATATCGACTTCATCAAAGGCATAGAACGGCGAGGGGCGATAGCGCTGGAGCGCGAAGATAAAGCTGAGGGCGGTGAGGGATTTTTCGCCCCCGGACATGGAGGCCAGACGGCGCACGGGCTTGCCTTTTGGGTGTGCCACGAGGTTTAGACCACCGTTGAAGGGCGATTGGGGATCATCAAGCTGGAGGTATCCGTCGCCGTCTGACAGTTGGGCAAAGATGGCTTTGAAGTTTTCGTTGACGGCATCAAAGGCTTCCTGAAATGCGTGCTGGCGCAGGGTGGTGAAGTTTTCGATGCGCAGGAGGAGTTCGGTGCGTTCTTCTTCTAGGGTCGAGAGTTTGGCAGACAGATCCTCTAGGCGCTCTTGGGTGCGGTTGTATTCCTCCAGGGCCAGCATGTTGACGGGCTCTAGGGCTTCGAGGCGGCGCTGGAGCGATCGCAGTTGTTGGCGCACGTGTTCTAGATCCACCTCGTCGGGAATCTCGGGCAGCGGCTCGGGAAGCTGGGCCGCTTGGGTGAGCAGATCTGCTTCTAGGGTGGCAAGGTGGGCTTGGCGCTCTTGGCGGCTCTCGATGCGCTTTTGGCGCTGCCACTCAAGCTGTTGTTTTTGGGTTTGCTGATGGCGCAGTTGGGCTTCGGCAGCATCGCGCTGGGCTTTTTCGGCGGCGAGGGTTTCGTCGAGGGCGGCGATCGCTCGTTGGGTTTCTGCGCGGGTTGCTGCGAGATCCTGTTGTTGCTGAGCGAGGGTGGCGCGCTGGTGTTCGTGCTGGGCTTGCTGAGTCTGGGCGGCGGCGATCGCCTGCTGAGTTTGTTCTAGGGTGACGTGCAGGCGATCGCGCCGACCTTGATAGTCTTGCAGGCGACGCTCTGCCGCTTGCAGGGTGGCTTGGCGATCGCTCAGGGTTTGCTCCAGGGCCTGCACCGCCGCCTGGGCCTGCTGCCATTCGCCGTGGGTCTGGGAGCGCTCCAGTTGGGCTAGGGCATCGCGTTCCGATTGTAGGCGTGCTTCTTGGTCTGGCAGCGATCGCGCTAGATCTGCCAGGCGCGTTTGGGCGGTGGTCAGCTCTTGCTGGTACTGGGCCAGCTTGGCTTCCCCTTGGGCGCGCTGCTGCTGGATCTGGCGCAGTTGGGCCTGCTGCTGCGTGGCCTGAAGCTGGGCTTCACGGTGGTGCTGGCGCGTTTCAATGAGGGTTTGGGAGGCGATCGCGACGGCCTCGGTGGCGGCGGCGACGCGCTGCTCGCAGCGAGCCAAAATGGTGTCGAGTTCGGTCAGGCGCTGACGCAGGGCGATCGCTTCGTCAGATTCCTTGGGCTCCACGGTGCCAAAGTGCAGCCGCCCTTGGGATCGGTTCAGGCTGCCCCCGGTCATTGCGCCACTGGTTTCCAGCAGGTCGCCATCGAGGGTGACCATGCGAAATTGGCCCAGGTGCGATCGCGCGGCGTTGAGGGTGTCAAACACTACCGTGCCGCCAAAGACAAACTCAAAGGCACGCCGGAAGCGATCGTCACACTCAATCAGGTTCACCGCGTAGTCAATAAAGCCATCGGGGCGCTTCCAGTCGGGAATGGGGGTGAATTTGGGGATCCGCAGGTTGTTGAGGGGCAAAAAGGTTGCGCGCCCGGCCCGGCGCTGCTTGAGCAGGTCAATACAGCGCGCCGCAATGCGATCGTCGGCCACGACCAGGTAGCCCAAACGTCCGCCCGCCGCAATTTCCAGCGCCAGTTGAAAGCGCGGATCGACCCGGCCCAGCTCGGCCACCAGCCCATGAATCCCCGATAGTCCGCTCTCGATCAGCACCTTCGTGGCCTGGGTGCCCTGGCTTTCTTGCATAGCTTGGGTTTGGGCCTCTAGGCGATCGAGCTGGCGCTGTTTATCGCGCTGCTCCTGCATCAGCCGCTGTTGGGTTTCGCGCTGAACTTTCAGGTCTTGCTCGGCAGCGGCGAGGGCGGCGGCAGCCTGCTGCACATCCGCTTCTGTGGGCGACGCAGCAGCGGGCTCTGGGTCATCCGCCATCGGCATATCCGCCGTCAGCGTGCGTAGGGTTTCCTCCATCGCCTCAATCTGCTGGGTCAGTTGACTGACCCGCTCTTGCAGGCGTACTTGCTCCGTCCGTTGGGGCTCCAGTTGGCTCAGCAGCGCTTCGATTTGGCGACGGCGCTGGGTTTGTTCCTCCACCCAGGCTTGGGAGGCGCTGGCAATTTCGCTGGTAGCGTTGCGCTTTTCACCCAGGGCGGCCTGGGCAGCTTGGCACGCCTGTTGCAGGGTCACCAGTTCGCCCTGGGTGAGCACCCCAATTTCGGACTCTAGGGTGGCGAGGGTCTGGCGCTGTTCGTGGAGGGCAATCTGACTCTGGCGCAGGGCGGCGGCGGTGGTTTCGGCGGCGGTGGTGAGGCTCTGCATCTGCCGCTGAATCTGGCGCAGTTCTGCATCTTGGGTCGCCAATTGAGATTGCAAGGCCAGGTGCTTCTCTTCGCCCAGGGCTTTAACCCGCGCGTTGAGCTGATCCAGCGTGGTTTGGGCCGTGGTCAGGGTGGCATCTGTGGTCTGAATTTGGGTCGCCAAGTCCGCGATCGCCCGTTCATCGGCCTCGATCTGCTGGCGCACGCTTTCCACCTGGCGCTGCTGCTGCTGCCACAGGCGCACCTGCTCCCACTGGACGCGGATATGCAGTTCTGCCTTGAGGCGCTGATATTTCTCTGCCTTGAGGCGATCTTGGGCGAGGCGATCGCGCTGGGCAATCAGTTCCTTTTCCACAATGCGAAAGCGTTCTTCGCGCTCGCGCACCACGTCCAGCTTTTCGCGGGCTTGGTCAATCTTGCGATCGAAGGAGGCGACCCCCGCCAGTTCGTCAATAATTTCGCGACGCTCCCGCGCATTCATCGAAATAATGCTGGTGACATCCCCCTGCAACACCACGTTGTAGCCCTCGGGGTAAATGCGAAACCGTTGCAGTTGCTCGTGCAGCTCGCTGAGGGTGCAGGGCACGCCGTTGATGGCGTAGCTGGAGGTGTAGGTGCCTTGGCTTGTCACCCGCAGCCGCCGGGTCACGCTCCATTCCTTGCCCTGGCAGGGCAACGGCACCACCTTGCCATCCTCGGAAATTGGCTGGGTTGTGTCAGCGGCAACCGCCGCCGCCGGCGGTTGCGCATCATCGCTGGGGGCAGCGGTTCCATTCGCCGATGCATCCTCCTCATCTCCCATCAACAGTTCCGGGGGCACGTCGCTGATGTCAAAGGTGACCGTGACGCTGGCCTCGGCGGTGGCGCGGCGGCCAATATGATTTTGGTTGACGAGATCGGGCAGGCGATCGGCCCGCATCCCCTTGGAACTCGCCAACCCCAGGGCAAAGAGCAGCGCATCCAGAATGTTGGATTTACCTGACCCATTTGGCCCAGAAATCACCGTAAACCCCGGCAGCAGGGGCACCGCCGTCGTACCGCCGAAGGACTTGAAGTGGGAAAGCTCAACGTGTTTGATGTGCACTGGCAGAGCTGTAAAGGGCACAAACAGGTGTACTATTCACGATAGCACCGATGTTTGCCTCGGTGGGGCACGGCATTCGGTGTCGTGGGGCGCGATCGCAGGGAACTGGGTGTCCTTAGGGTCAGCCGAGGATTGCCGACAGATCTTGAAACACGATAGATGGTGGTGGCGTGTGGTCAATCCCCCAAGCTAAGCGCTAGACGACGCCAGTCCCGTCACAGTGCCCAACATGAACCTGAAGACCATCTGTCACCCCTACGGGATTTGACGCTCCAGTGTACTCCCAGAATGGTGGAAATGCGAGTAATTTTGCGGATTTTTCCCAGAAATTCTAGGGGTTTGGGGCGTTCTAGTGCCAGGATTTACCCCTCACCCTCTCTTCAGTGGATAAGATCGCAACAGCACCTTGCCGATTTGTGGACGACGCGATCGCCCTTGCCCTGTGACTGTAACGACCGAGTCCCTCTCTCAGCCCGTCATCTTGGGGTTTGACCCCGGACGACAAAAGTGTGGTTTAGCCGTGATGGGGCTCGATCGCAGCCTGTACTATCACGAAGTCGTTGCGTCCACAGATGCGATCGCCGCGATCGCCGCCCTCCGCCAGCGCTACCCGATATCCCTCGTCGTCATGGGGGATCAAACCACCTCCCGCGACTGGAAAGAAAAACTGGCCGACCAACCCGACGCCCCCCGCGTCATGTTGGTGGATGAGCGCTACACCACCCTCGAAGCCCGCGATCGCTACTGGCAAATGTATCCCCCCCAAGGGCTTCAATGCTTGATGCCCAAGGGATTTCGCCAGCCGCCACGCCCCATCGACGATATCGTCGCCATCCTTTTGATTGAGCGGTATCTCAACCGCCTCACGGGCGATCGTCCGTCCTAACCCTCCATGTCAAGTTCCCCAGCCCTGATGATTGACGAGCTGAACGGCGACGATGGTCTCTATCGCATTGCCGGAGCACAGGCTATCTCAACGCCACGAGATCGCTCCCACAGCCTTGCCAAGATATCACCGCCGAAGAGGCTGTCCAACTGGCGGAGTCGATGGCTGTGCTCACCCAAGACATCAGCGGCGACGGTTAAGGGCGATCGCGCCCTACAACCCTTGAATGCTCTTGACCCACAGTCTTCCTGGTCTGCCTCGCGATCAGGCTTTCAGCGTTACGCCCTATAAGAACCCCTGTCTTGAAGTCGTGTTTCCCTTTTTTGAATCGAGGAAAAGCTCCTTGACTCGAAACCTGAGAGCCTATTGCCACAGGGCTTCCACCCGCTCTCGGAGTGTGGGAGCCGGGGTTGGGGTTTGTGCCAGGGCAACGGTACCGCCGTGGATAGCCAGCACGCTGGAAAGCAAGCACCCCAATAGGAGAGAGTGGAACGGTTTGGCAGCCATGCCAATGAATGATAACGGTGCGCCACAATCACGCCACAACCCCTTGAATTTTCTCTCATGGCTAAGAAGTATGCTGGGCAGCCCCGCAAAATTGAACGAACTCGTTATCTTCTAAGAGGGGTGGGGCGAGCGATCGTGACAGAACCCCCCGCCACTGGTCCTCCGCCGTTTTGCCGATCTGCCCCGCCCCACGGCCCCCGCTGTCACACGAGGTTTCGGAATGGATACCGTTGCGCTGTCGCGCATGCAGTTTGCACTCACCGCCATCTTTCATATGCTCTGGCCCGTGCTCACCACCGGCATGGCGATCTATCTCGTCATCGTGGAAGGGCTCTGGCTCAAGACCAAAAACCCCATCTATTACCATCACGCCCGCTTTTGGGCCAAGCTCTACGTCCTCAACTTTGGCATTGGCGTCGCCTCTGGCTTGCCGATGGAGTTTCAGTTTGGCACCAACTGGGCTCCCCTTTCCGAGGCGACGGGCGACTTTCTCGGCAGCATCCTTGGCTTTGAGGGGGCGATGGCCTTCATGCTAGAGGCGGGATTTTTGGGGATTATGCTCTTTGGGTGGAACCGCGTGCCCCCCGTGATCCACTACTTCGCCACCATCATGGTCGCCTTTGGCGCAAACCTGTCCACCTTTTGGATTTTGGCCGCTAACTCCTGGCTCCAAACCCCGGCGGGCGGCACTTTTACCGAAGGCGGCAAGTTCATCGTCCGCGACTACTTTGAGGCGATTTTCAACCCCTTTATGGTGAACAGCGTGGCCCATATGTTTATGGCAACGTTGGAAACCTCGCTGTTTGTCATTGGCGGCATTAGCGCTTGGTATTTGATTCAAAATCGCCAGCCGGAGTTTTTTAGCCGCTCTTTCAAGATTGTGTTGGCTACCACGATCGCCGTTGCCCCGCTGCAAATCTATATCGGCCACCTCAGCGGCGAACAGGTGCGCCACATGCAGCCCACCAAACTCGCCGCCATGGAAGCCCAGTGGGAGAGCATCCCCGCCGGGACAGCCGCCGACTGGAGCCTGGTGGCCCTACCCAACGACAAAGCCGAGCGCAACGACTGGGAACTCAAGATTCCCAAGGCCTTAGGCTACATTCTGGAATTCAAGCCAACCCTGTCTGAGGCGGTGCCGGGTTTGCGCGACTTCCCACCCGAAAATCGGCCCCACATGGTTGGGCTAATTTACTACGCTTTCCGTACCATGGTCGGCATCGGCTTCTTTCTCGCCGGGCTAATGGGTGTCACCGTGCTGCAATGGCTGCGCGGTAAGTTAAAGGCCGACGCGATCGCCCAACAACGAATCCTCCTCGCAGGCTGGATTTTTGCCGCCCCCCTCGGCTACCTCGCCATAGAATCAGGCTGGGTCGTGCGCTGTGTTGGCCGCCAACCCTGGACCGTCTACGGCCAAATTCGCACAGTGGATGCCGCCACCAACCTTCCCCCCGGCAATGTGCTCACCTCCCTGAGCATCTTTGCGCTGATCTATATCGTGCTCTTTGTCACCGCGCTGTACTTCGGCAGCCGCATCATTCGCCACGGCCCCAACCTCGACCTGCCCATACCCAGCTTCGATGCACCAAGCCTGCCCCCTGCCAGCGTCACCCACCAGCCCGATCAACGCCCCGTCGAAGCTCAGCAATAGTCGCCCCAATTTGCCCTCCACAGAACTTGCCCTAGAACAATGGACACCCTCGACTACTTTTTGCCCCAGGTTTGGTTTGCCATTCTGGCGCTGTTTTTGTTTCTCTATGTCATGCTCGATGGCTTTGACCTGGGGGTCGGCATTTTGTCACTGACCTCCTCCAGCGAGGAGCGGCGCGGCATTTTGATGACTAGCCTGGGCAACGTCTGGGACGCCAACGAAACCTGGCTTGTGATCATGGGGGGCAGCCTGTTTGGGGCATTTCCCCTCGCCTATGGCACGATTTTGAACGCGCTCTACATGCCCATTTGGCTGATGATTTTCGGCCTGATTTTTCGGGCGGTGGCCTTTGAATTTCGGGAACACGCCCAGCGCAAATTTCTGTGGAATGTGGCCTTTGGGGCGGGCAGTTTTGCGGCTGCCCTGGGTCAGGGTTTTGCCCTTGGGGCCGTATTGTCGGGTATTCAGGTTGATGCGGAGGGCCATTTTATCGGCAGCACTTGGGATTGGCTGAGCTGGCAGTCGGTGCTGATGGCGCTCACGCTGATTCAGGGCTATGTGCTGATCGGCTCAACCTATCTGATTATGAAAACTGAAGGGGCGCTTCAGGAAACCCACTATCGCACGGCAAAACTGGCGGCCATTACGACGCTAATTGGGGCGGTGTTGATCACGATTACGACGCCAGTGTTTATCGACTATGCCCGCGATCGCCTGTTTCAGCCGCCACAGATCTACATTTTTGCCGTCATTCCACTGTTGGGCGTGTGGTTTATCTGGCAGCTCATCCAAAGCCTCAATGCCAAAGCAGAACGCGCCCCCTTTGTGTGGACAATTCTGATCTTTGTGCTGACATTTCTGGGCCTCGCGCTGATCGTATTCCCCTACATCATCCCCACAGAAATCACGATTTACGATGCGGCGGCGGCTCCTAGCTCTCTCGTCTTCATGATCGTGTTTATCGGGTTTCTCATCCCGATTATGTTGGCCTACAACATCTATCAATACGTGGTGTTTCGCGGCAAAGTCACTGGCGAAAACTATGGCGGTTAAGCCGCGATCGCGGTGTGCAGGCTCAGTCCTGAAGATCCAAAAAACAGAATGCAGGCGATCGCAAGTGCAACTTTCTAAGCTCGCTGCAAATTAGGAGCATCGGCGACTCCTCCCAGACTTGCCATGCGCCCAAGACGGAACGCCCCCAGGCACTGACTTAATCCTACTTAATCCTAAGGTTTGGGTGGACGCAGGGTGTGATACTCCTTTCGCAATCGCTCTAGAGCACGTTGCCCTTGCTTACGCAGGATATCTAGCCGTAACGGTGGTTCGCCCATCGTTTCTAGGTGTTGCTGCACGTCTTTCCAGGCTAGCCCTTGCAGGGTGCGGAGGTGAATAATGCGTTGCTCACGAGCCGACAACCGCGCCAAAGCGGTCACGATCGCCCGCATATCGGCTTCCACGATATCGGGGTCAAGTCCCCACTCATCGGATGCTTGGGTCAATTGCGATCGCCCCAAGTCATTTTCTGCAAGCACATCATAGGAAACCTGGGGCGCACGTTGTCGCCGCCGACTTTCTTCACGAATGATATTGAAAGCCGTTTGCCGCAGCCAAGCCCGCACATTCCGAATGGGTTCCGCACCCTCCTTTGAGCAATACTCAAACCCTCGCAAATACGCCTGGATAAAGATGTCGGTTTCTGAAATGTTCCCGTGCAGATGAAACTGCCGCAAGTCTCGACGAATAAAGGCCAGCAGCGAACGAGCGGCAGGATTTTTCGGTTTCAGCAAAACCGTAACCTCGCTGTTAAAACGTTGGAGGGTAGCTGGGGGCATGATGCGACACCGTTGACAACCGAGATCCTAAAATTCTGTGTCGAAAGTCGCGGAAATGTGACGCGATCGCGCTGATTTGAAGTGATAAAACGAGCGTGGGGTAAACTGCGCAGAAACAGTGCTGGCGGGGCCAAGCTTAGCAACATCGACAGATATGAGGCAGATATGAGGCGCTTTCCTTCCTACTCAAACGCTGGGATCAGGATCTCACAACTTACCCCAGAGCAGCCGTCCCAATTCTGTGAAAAGTTAACGCTTCAGTTGTCAACTCGTAGCTTAAAAGCCCCCAATGCGCACCAGTGAACCTGGGGCTGTGCGATCGCTCAGTCGGCAGGGCTGCCGGCTAGTTTATGCAGCACAGTCATCGACCGTGCCAAACTCGACCTACAGAACCCTCACCCTGTCGCCTTCCAGGAGGTGCGGGCTCATTTGGGGGGCGAAACTCAGCGGCAGTGGGCAGATTTAGCGATCCTATGCACCACACCGGCTCTTCTCGCACTCTTCTCCCTCGTCGTGCTCCTCACCCAGCAGCTGCACCCTCAATTTACCTTCCCCTTACCTCAAACCGCCTGGTACACCAAGCCATGCCCGACCTTTGCCGATGCCTTGGCCTTTGTCCGCTGCTATTTGTGGGCTTCCCGGCTTTTTCAGACATCACGGGATGACCCTGAGTACGTTAAAGTCCCTCGCCCTATCTTCGACACCTGGACGGAGTTACGCTGCCATGCCGCTTGATTGGATAAAGTCGAGTGAAACAGCAGAAATTAGAACTGACCTGGGGCGTTCCTCCTCCAGTGCCTCAGGCGTGCGCGATCGCAGCTCTCGCTCAGCTCTGCGACTGCATCGTCTGGTGAACGCAGCGGTACAAATCATAATGAAGAGAAGACCCACGCCCTCTTTCCGAGGATCCCCATGCCTCATTTAAATCGGTTCAAGATTCTGCAAGGGGATGCCAACTATTCGTTTCGCTCGTACTTTGAGTTGCCAAACGACACGGACGAAATTTTGGCAGAATTTGGCTACGGCTTCAGAACCGCTCGCTTGCAACTACCCCGCAGCGATCGCCAGCTTGCAGGCTTACAGGAGCTACAGCAGCAGATTGAAGATACGCTCCCCTTTGTGCCCTTGACGAGTGAGACAGCGAAGCGAGAAATTTTGATTGCCCCAATTTTGAGCCGAGTTGCCGTCATTTGCCAGCAGATTTTGCGAATTGAGTATCCCCTGAAGGTCAATAATCTGTTGCAGGGCAATTGGGATTATTTGATTCGGGCCGATCATAGTTTTGTCGTAGTTAAGGCCAAGCGAGACGATTTGACCCGTGGCTTTACTCAGCTCGCAGTATAAATGATTGCCTTGGCTATGCTCGATGGAACACCTGACCACTTGTATGGTGCTGTCACCATTGGCAACCTCTGGATTTTTGGCGTTTTGGATATCGCTGCCCAGTCAATCACTCAAGATATCGGGTCTTATACCCTGCCGGATGATTTAGAAGACTTGGTGCGAATATTAGTTGGCATTTTGGAGTAACTGGCTTGACAAAGGGTTAGACAGATGGCAACCCCTACACAACCACTCATGCTAGAAGCATTTCTAGAACTTCCTGAGACCAAGCCTACCTTGGAGTTCATCAATGGCTAGATCATTCAAAAACTCATACCTCAGGGAGAACATAGTTGACTACAGGGAAAACTCAGCGCTGCTATTCATCACAGTGCAGCGCCTTCTCAAGTTTGCTTACGCCTTTCCAGAGCCGCACTGCTCCTTGGGTGGCGAGTCCATGATTCCTGATATCTTTGCCTCCTGAATCCTAGGCTGATTCCTGCTGTCATGGACTGGTAGAAAGTCCCGCGATCGCACGCTTTTTGTGGGCGATCGCGGGACTTTCTGATGGTGAAACAAGCCCAAGACGATGAACCCTTGCCCTCAAGCTATTGCAGCGCCGAGAGCACGGCATCGTGGATTGCGCCATTACTAACGACAACGCCCCGGTTGTCCATCATTTTCGCAGCAGAAGCAAAGTCCAGGGGCTTGCCCGTCATGTCTGTGACGCGGCCTCCGGCCTCTTCCACAACAATCGCGCCCGCCGCATGATCCCAAATTTTCTCGCGATAGTCAGGATATTTGGGGGAAGGCAGGCGCAGATAGAGCGCCGCTTCGCCCGCTGCGACGGCCCCATACTTGGCCTGGCTGTCCATTCGCACTGAGGGGGCCGTAATGCCCGCTGCCTGGGCGACGGCGTTTTGCTGGGCTTGGTCGCCGTGGCTGGCCTCCACACTTTCCACAAAACGCAGGCGATCGCGATCGTTCGGCTGCACCACATGGACGGTTGTCGCTGCTCCACCCGACAAGGGCTGCATTGTTGTGCCTTCACCGCGCACCGCTGCAAAGAGCAGCCCTGGCTCTCCGTCCCCAAAGCCTAGGGCCGGACAGCCCAGCACGCCCACCTTGATGTCTCCGTCTTCGATCAGGGCGAGGGCGATCGCGTATTGATCGCCGCGCAAAAATCCCTTAGTGCCGTCAATGGGATCCAGCGTCCAAAAACGCCGCGCCACCGAGCCATTGCCGTGGTCAATCCAGGCGGCGACGGCATCGGGCTCGGCCTCAGGAACCACGTCCTTTACAAAATTCGTGACCTGTTGCAGGCGATCGCGCATCTCGGGCTGGCGCAAGTCCGCCGCATCCTCTTCGCCCACCACCGGATCCGCCGGAAACGCTGCCGCCAAGGCCCGACAAATCACCGCCTGCGCCCCATAATCTGCCACTGTCACCGGACTTTTGTCCGACTTTTCCATCGCATCGGGCACCATATCGCGGCGAACCGCCTCACACAACTTTGCCGCGAGGGCCACAGCCTCGATTGCAACGGCGCGCTCTTGCTCGTATGCCATTGGGTACGCTTACCTCCAAATCTCCAACTATCGTGCCAGCCAATTTTCGTGGAACCCCAAGTGTCGCTCTGCCCCGTGTCGGACGGGCAAACCGGCGCGCAGCCGCCAGCCCGTATTGGACAAGGCTACCCCGGAACTCGGATCACTGCCCCTCCCACTGTAAGGGCAACGGGGGGCAAATCCGCTAGTCCCACAACTGTCGATAGCAGCATCTAGAAACCCGTGTTGCCGCTGCGACTTGCCCAACTTTGTGCACTCGCCACTGAAGCAAGCAGGTTGCTGCCACCTTGGGCCAGGCTGTAAGAACTGCTAAGAGGAGAGTTTTGCAGTTTGAACTTTGAACTTTGAATTTTGAATTTTGAATTCCCTGCATTCTCCCTCACGGTTTAGGGCATCAGGTGCGGA
>JACYME010000095.1 GCA_015272155.1 Leptolyngbyaceae cyanobacterium T60_A2020_046 | reverse complement strand
TGGCGATTCGCGCCAAGATAGAAGTTTTTTGTCCAGCCCTCCCACAGAGCCGCAAAATCTTGATACATGCGTACTTTGACCGGATCACCCGCCAGGACATAACGCAGCCGCAACCCTGCCGCCTTAATGCGTCGCGCTAGAGTGACATCCTCCAAGGCCGTGGTGGCAACGGCGCGGTGGCCGCCAATGTGGTCATAGGCGCTGCGCCGAAACAGCATGAACGGCCCCGCAGCGAAGGCTTTGTCGGGCTGGGCGGGATCATTCACGGGGGTGAAGTCAAAGCCGACGGCAATCATGGCGATCACAATCGGCTGCACCAGCCATTCTGTCAGGCAGCCGCACACGATGCTGGGGGCGCAGCTCAGCAGATCGGCCCCGGTGCGCTGGGCGTCGGCGAGGGCGATCGCGATCGCCCCCGGTTCCAGCCGTACATCCGCATCAATGAACAAGAGGTAATCCCCCGTGGCTTTTTCTACCGCATTGGCACAGGCCCAGTTTTTGCCCTGCCAAGGCACCTCCGTCGGACGGGGCGGCACCGTAAACGCCAGGACGCGGCTGTCTTCAGCGGCGAGGGCATGGGCGATCGCGGCGGTGTCATCCGTCGATTCATCATCCGCCACAATCACCTGAAGCCGCGTCGGGTCAGGCAGCTCACTCTTCACCACCGACTTCACACAGGGCCGCAGGTTGATGGCCTCGTTGTAGGCGGGCACAATCACGCTGACGGTGGGCAGGGAAGCAGTGGTCTCAGGTTCGGCTCGGAGCCGGGGAGCCAGCGCCAGAGAAGCCCGAAACCGAGATTGAAACAGGGCATTGGCAACAATAGTCGCGATCGCTAGCCCCCCAAAGGCCCAGATCCCCAGACTTTCCATGATTTGCCCTGCCTGATTTCAGTAATATTTCCATGGGGAAATCATAGATGCTGGAGGAACCCTCAATGCCAACCCTGCCCCCAAGCATTCGCTGGGAACATGGCGAGCTGTATTTGCTCGACCAGACCCGCCTGCCCCTCGAAACGGTGATCGAGCGCCAGGACACCCTCGAACAAGTGTGGGACTCGATCAAACGGCTGAAGGTGCGCGGTGCGCCCGCGATCGGCATTGCCGGAGCCTATGGGCTCGTGGTGGGGCTCAAGGGTAAAATGGATCTGCCGACGGCGGACTTCCTCGCGGAGCTGGAGCGCCAAGCCGCCTACCTCGACAGCGCCCGCCCAACGGCGGTGAACCTTCGCTGGGCTTTGACGCGATTGGTGCGCCTTGCCCAGACGATGGCTGATGCCGCTGCGCCCCAAATCCTCAGCGCGCTGGAACGGGAGGCGATTCAGATCCACGATGAGGATCGGCGGCTGTGTCGCGCGATTGGCAGTCACGGGCTGCCGCTCATTCAGCCGGGGATGGGGGTGCTGACCCACTGCAATGCGGGCGCACTGGCCACGTCAGAACTCGGCACGGCGCTGGCTCCGCTGTATTTGGCCCACGATCGCGGGCTGGAGTTTCGGGTCTATGCCGACGAAACGCGCCCCCTGCTGCAAGGCGCACGGCTCACCAGTTGGGAGCTTCAGCAGAGCGGACTGGATGTCACTCTGATTTGCGACAACATGGCCGCCCACCTGATGAGTCAGGGGCTGATTGATCTGGTGATTGTGGGCACCGATCGCGTCGCCGCTAATGGCGATGTCGCTAACAAAATTGGCACCCTCAGCGTGGCGATCGCGGCTCACTACTTCGGCATTCCCTTCTATGTGGCGTGCCCCTATTCCACCATCGACTTTGACACCCCGGATGGCAAGGCGATCGTGATCGAAGAGCGGGGCAACGCCGAGGTGACGGAGTTTGGCGATCGCCGCACCGCCCCGGCAGGCATCGCCGTCCGCAACCCCGCCTTTGACGTGACGCCTCACACCCTCGTCACCGGGCTGATCACCGACCAAGGCATTCTGCGCCCTCCCTATGTCGAGACCCTGCGCCAACACCACGCCCCTGTGCCCCTGTAGCCCGACTGTCCAGAATTGCGCGATCGCGGGGGCATGAAATGGGATA
>JACYME010000171.1 GCA_015272155.1 Leptolyngbyaceae cyanobacterium T60_A2020_046 | reverse complement strand
CGGGCTGCCAGTCTACGTGGGGGGTGGCGATCGCGATGCGCTGTTGATCTGCGGGGTGCATTTGCCACAGTTTCACAAAAATGGTGCAGCCGGGTTCGCTGCGGGGGGTATGCCGGGAGCCGACGGGGTTGCGCACATAGGTGCCAGCAGGATAGTCGCCGTGCTTGTCGGAGAAGACGCCATCGAGAACGAGGAATTCTTCGCCGCCGCCGTGAACATGGGGCGCAAACTGGCTGCCGGGGGCATAGCGCACGATGGAGGTGGCGCGGGCGACTTCATCCCCGATGCGATCGAGCAGGCGACGATGGACGCCGGGCATGGGGGAGTCGAGCCAGGCCAGGTCGGGGCTATGGGCGATCGCGCGCTGGCTCAGGTCAGCATGGAGTTGCATTGCAGGGTAGGGGGATAAAAACAAGATTTTCCGCAAATTTGCGATGAACAATCGCGGCCCTTGAAAGAGGGTTAGTCGGCAACGCCAGCGGGGGTTGGGGCAGTCAGGGGCGGAATGCCCGCGAGGTCTAAAATTTGCGGGATCAAGTCTTCGCGGCGCACTGCCATCATATGGACGCCTTGGCAAAGCTGGCGAGCGGCTTGCACCTGCTCCGCTGCGATTTTCATGCCTTCTTGCAGGGGATCATCGGCATTCGCGAGCCGCTGAATCACCTCGTCGGGAATTTGAACGCCGGGGACGTTGCGGTTGATGAACTGGGCGTTTTTGGCCGATTTGAGCAAGAAAATGCCAGCCAAAATGGGGCGATCGCAGCCTGCGGCGATCTGGGTCATGAATTTTTCAAAGCGATCAAAATCGGCGACGAGCTGACTTTGGAAAAACTGGGCTCCGGCGGCTAGCTTGCGCTCAAAGCGACGCTGGAGGCCCGACCAACTGCGGCTCTGGGGATCGACAGCGGCCCCAGCAAACAAGTCCGTCGGCTGATTGGGAAGGGGGCGATCGTGGAGGTCAAACCCATGATTGAGCTGCCGAATCACCTGCAAAAGCCGCACCGATTCCAAGTCAAAGACGCTGCGGGCATCGGGATGATCGCCCGCTTTGACTGGGTCGCCCGTCAGGGCCAAAACGTTGCGAATGCCGAGGGCGTAGGCTCCCATCAGGTCGGCTTGGAGGGCAATGCGGTTGCGATCGCGACAGGCCAACTGGCAGATGGGCTCAACGCCGTTTTGCTGCAATAGAACCGCCGCCGCGATCGACGACATCCGCATTACCGCGCGGCTCCCGTCGGTAATATTCACGCCATGAACGCGCCCCTTAAGGGTGTGGGCCATCGTCAGCATATGGCTGGGATCACCTCCCTTGGGGGGCATCACCTCAGCGGTGACCAAAAAATCCCCAGAACGAACCGCCGCCCGAAACTGAGACTCCGGCGAAGGATTGTGTGCATGTTGAAGGGCAACCATTCAAAGACGAGCGGTGATGAGGGAAGAGCTGAAACCTGTGGGTCAGTCTCGCTAGTATAACGTGCCCCCCATCCCAAACTCCCCACGCCTCTATTGGTAAACTCTGCTACGACAGGAGCCTTCCCCACGCCAGAAGATTGGGCTGCGGCAGATCCCACAATTCCCCTCTTCTGAATCTTTGGTAACCATGACCCACCTCTTGTCTGACCGCGCTCGCGAAAACGGAATCCGCTACTTCCTCATTTCCTTTACCGATCTCTTGGGGGTGCAGCGATCGGAGCTGGTGCCGGCCCAGAGCATTGATGAAATGGCTGCCGCTGGAGCAGGGTTCGCAGGGTTTGCCGCGTGGCTCGACATGACACCCGCCGACCCTGATGTGCTGGCTGTACCCGATACCGCGAGTCTCTTTCCACTGCCGTGGCGACCGGAGGTGGCATGGTTGCCAGCGGACCTTTATACCGTGGATGGGCAGCCGGTGATGCAGACGCCGCGCTTGGTGCTCAAGCGAGTGCTGCAACAGGCCGAGGCACTGGGATATCGCGTCAAAACAGGGGTGGAGTGTGAATATTTTTTGTTGTCGCCCTTGGGAGAATCGCTCTCAGACGATCGCGATCGCCAGCCCAAACCCTGTTATGACCAACAATCCTTGATGCGCCGCTTTGACGTGATCAGCGAAGTCTGCGACGGCATGTTGGCGCTGGGCTGGGAGCCTTACCAAAACGATCATGAAGATGCCAACGGCCAGTTTGAGATGAACTGGAAGTACGCCGATGCACTGGTGACAGGCGATCGCCACGCCTTCTTCAAATACATGGTGAAAAGCATTGCCAAAAAACATGGCTTTCGTGCGTCCTTTATGCCCAAACCCTTCCCCCATCTGACGGGCAACGGATGCCACACCCACCTTTCGGTGTGGGACAACGCAGGCACCACAAACCTATTTCACGATCCAGAGGGCGAACTGGGGCTGTCTGCCCTGGCCTATCACTTTATTGCGGGCGTGCTGAACTCCGCTGAAGCACTGTGTGCCTACGCCAACCCCACAGTGAACTCCTACAAACGCATTAACGCCCTCGTGACAACTTCCGGCGCAACGTGGTCGCCCAGCACCATTAGCTACAGCGGCAACAACCGCACCCACACCATTCGCATTCCCGACTCGGGACGATTTGAGCTGCGCCTGGCCGACGGAGTCGCGAACCCTTACCTGTTACCTGCGGCGGTGATTGCAGCGGGGCTGGAGGGCATCACCCAAAAGCGCGATCCTGGCCCCCGCCATGACAACAACACCTACACCGACCCGCTTTCGCTAGAGGCTGCGCGGTCTTTACCCACAAGCTTGGCCGCTGCCCTGGATTTCCTCGCGCAGAATACCGTGCTATCGGCGGCAATGGGCGAGGGATTTACGGCCTCTTATCTCAAGCTCAAGCGGCAAGAATGGCAAGACTACGCCAGTCAGATTACCCCTTGGGAACGCGAGCACACCCTAGATTGCTAGCGTCGAATGGTTTACCCACTCTCTCGCAGAGGGTGGCGTCAATATTCCCCCATCAGCAAGGGCCGCTGCTCAGCGTAACGTTGCTCACCCATTGGCCCTCACCCTAAAATCCCTCTCCCAAAACTTGAGGCTATCCATTCAGCACAAGTCAATTTCCAATATGGGACAGATTTGGCATGGTCTGGCCAGTGATGAACTGCGGCAGGTACTCTCTGGCGAAAGTCTGACAGTGTGTTGGCAGAAGCGGGGGAAATGTAGGTTTCGGATCGCCTCACCGATGGGGAAGGCATGGCCTACATTTTTAACCTGCCAGAGGGGCCAGATCAGCTCTGGGTGAGTCTGTCAGCGCCGCCGGAGGCTGCCCAGCTCTCGGTGTATCCGCCCAAACTCAACGAAGCTGGCCCGATTCTCGAAGACTCGCGGCAGCTCATCGCCTCTACGCCACTGTTCCAAAGCGGATTCTATGAGGTGGTGGTGGTTTCGACCCGTGAGCGGCCCTTTGAGTTCACCCTGTCTCGCAGGTTAGAACGGGCCGAGCCTGTGTCCCCGGTTCAACCCGTTGAGCCCGTGGCTCCTATCTTGATTACGCCCTGAGACGCGAAATCGTGCGCGCCCTCGGAAGTGGCCTAGGCTTGGGGATCGGCACGGTTTGACAGGATTCGTTAAAATCGCTGCGTAAACTGGATTGTCTTGCCTATTTCCGATGCAGTATCGCCGCTTTGGTCGCACCGAACTTCAGATGCCCGTGTTGTCTTGCGGGGGAATGCGCTATCAGCACTCGTGGAAAGATGTGCCCCAGTCTGAAATTCCTCGAAAAAATCAGGAGAATGTCGAGGCGGTGGTGCGACAAGCTTTGGCGATGGGGATAAACCACATTGAGACGGCGCGCGGCTACGGTACTTCGGAGGTGCAGCTTGGCAGAATTTTGCCGACGCTGCCTAGGGATCAGGTCATTGTGCAAACGAAGGTCGCACCGACTTCTGATCCCGCTGAGTTTCGGCAGACGCTTCAGCAATCCCTCGACAACTTGAGCCTTGATTATGTGGATCTGCTTGGGATTCACGGGATCAATACGGCGGAGTTGCTGGACTTTACCCTGCGTCCTGGTGGGTGTTTGGAGGTTGCTCGGGCGTTTCAGCGCCAGGGACGGGTGCGATACATTGGCTTTTCGACCCATGCGCCGCTTCATGTGATTCAGGCAGCGATCGCGACGGGCTCCTTTGATTATGTCAACCTGCACTGGTACTACATCAACCAAGACAATTGGCCCGCGATCGCGGCGGCAACGCAGCAAGACATGGGGGTTTTCATCATCAGCCCCACAGATAAGGGCGGGCACCTCTACAACCCCTCCCAGAAGCTGGTTGACCTGTGCGCGCCCCTGAGCCCCATTGTGTTTAACGATTTGTTTTGCCTCAGCCATTCCCAGGTGCATACCCTCAGCATTGGCGCGGCGCGGCCCTCTGATTTTGACGAGCATCTGAAGGTATTGCCGCTGTTAGCTCAGGCCGATGAGCTACTGCCGCCCATTCTGGAGCGGTTGGAAAATGCCGCGATCGCGGCCCTGGGTCAAGATTGGCTGCGCACCTGGAAGCTCGGCCTCCCCAGCCCTGAGGAAACCCCCGGCAACATCAATATCCCGACCATTTTGTGGCTGCACAATTTGATGAAAGCCTTTGACATGGAAGCCTATGCCACAGCGCGCTATAACCTATTGGGCAATGGCGGCCACTGGTTTCCAGGTCAAAAGGCAGATCGGCTTGATCGCGTAGACTTGTCAGCAGCGCTGGCCCGCAGCCCCCACGCCCAGCGCATTCCTCGCCTGTTGGCAGAAACCCACACCCGCTTGGGCGGCAAAGCCGTGCAGCGTCTCTCTCAGAGTTAGACACTGTGTTGGCAGTACCGTGTATACACACCTTGGCCCTCACCCCCTCAATCTTCCTCTCCCAAAAATGGGCGAGTGGGAGGCCAGACAGACTTTCCGGCTCCTCTTCTCCCAGGGAGGGAGAAGGGGTTGGGGGATGCACAAGGGGTTCAGGAGTTATGTATACACCGCAGGTGTTGTCGGGAGTCCGTCAAGCGGTTCAACATCAAATGGATGACTCGCCCTAGGGCAAGTAGGGGATGGAGTGAAGATGGCCCATACCCCTCATCCCCTAAACCCTTGCTGGGGAATACGCCTGAGGGCAAGGAGGAGGTCAACTTTTGGAAGCCTCCAACCCGGCAAGCAGTTCCGACAGTTGTGTCTCAGCACTGGAGTGCAAGCAACAGCGCCCGAGGCGGAGGTACACCTCGAGCGCTGGAAAGCACAGAGAAACACCATTCAAATCAAGCAGAATACTGGACTCGCCTCCCGCCACACGAACAGTGAACAATCAGAATTGTGGGGATTGATTTCGCGTGAGCGATCGCCACTCATCTTCGATTAATCTTCAACAATGTCTGACAGAGGTTCGCCCTCAAAGGGCTGGACACCAATGCTCGGCACAGGCTCATCATTGGGGCCAAAGATGCGGGCAAAGGCTTCGCTAAAATACTGAACCACGTTTTCAAAAGCTTGGAAGACTTTCATATTGGCAATCCTCATCATCTCAAGTACAAAGCAGGCAGAGCAATGAGCTTTGAAGCGGTCTTGAGGTATGGTGGGAAGCTCAGCGCTTAACTCTACCGACACTTTTATCCTAGTCTGAAGCGTTAACTGCAATTCGTTCCTGAGGAGATTCTTTACAGCGACAGTGATATTTCGATACCCCTACTGCGCAGCGCGATCGTGCCCCAAAAAATCGTAGAGGAAAGCCACACACAACGGAGTTTGTATCTTGAGATTTCGGTCAATTTACCTACAGCGTTTTTGAAGCCAGTGAAGTAAAAAAACAGCCCCGTAACCATTGACATCCGGGGATGAAGCGCACCTCACCAAGCAAGGAAACGCTGTATCAAGATTTTTTCGTCGTGGATCAAATTACCAACTGTTTCACCATGCAAACTTCGTGCAATTATCGACATATTACTTGATGCGATTTGCCACGACCTGCCGACAAGGAGAGCCGACATTGATGCGGCTTAAAGTATGGCCCAAAATATGGCGAGAAACTTGGTTGAGGCAATGTCGGCAGCCAAGATGAGATGAACCTTAGCGCAGAAATTGGGGTTCTGTCCCAACATTCTCGGGGCTATCCTGACATGAGGAATGGGCTTCTGGCTTTCAGGGATAGCAGCCTCTAGTCATTCCACGCCTAAAACGCTATTCTTGCATTCCCGAACCTTTTGCCCGTGGAGGAGGTTGTTTGGTATGGCGGCTGTGCGCGTCCGACAGCATGTGAATCCCCTGAGCCACAAGTATCGGCACACCGTTGAGCCTCCCCCTTGGGATGCCCTCTATGCCCGCCCCACCCAGCCGCTACACCTCGATATTGGCTGTGCCAAGGGGCACTTTTTGCGGCAGATGGCGGCTCAACAGCCCGAGTGGAACTTCCTTGGGCTCGAAATTCGGGAACCCTTAGTAAGCTATGCCCTCAAGCTGCGCGACGAGGCCGACCAGCGTAACCTACACTTTGTCTTTTGCAACGCCAATACTTCCCTGAAGACCCTTTTTCAGGGAGGGACACCCTTGCCTCTGCAACAGGTCAGCATTCAATTCCCAGATCCGTGGTTTAAAAAGCGCCACCAAAAGCGACGGGTGGTGCAGCCTGAGCTGGTGGTGCAGCTTGCGGATCTGTTGCCCTGTGGGGGACGGGTCGTGCTGCAATCGGATGTGGAAGAGGTGGCCCAAGAGATGTGCGATCGCTTTGCCGAAAATGCCGCCTTTGACCGCACCACCGCCGAGTGGCTGCCCCAAAGTCCCTTCCCAGCGGAAACAGAACGCGAACGCCTGACCCTCGACAAGGGCCTGCCCGTATATCGCGCCATTTTTCAGCGGGTCTGAGAAGAGCACACCCCGAGCCGTTTGGAGCCCGCCTGTTCCTATAGCAGCGGCGTGGTGTCGCCCAGCAAGCGCAGCCCCAACAACAGCAGAAAGACCGCAAACCATCGCTTGAGGCGGGCCGAGGGCACCCAGTGGCAGAGCTGAGTTCCCAAGGGTGCGCCGATCATGGTAAATGGGGCCACCATCACGACCGCAGGCCAGTAAATCGTGCCGGTGGCGAGAGGGATCCAGGTGGCTTGGGTGGCAAAGGTGAGACAACTGAGGGTGCCCACGATCGCGATGGGTAGCGTAAAGGATGCTGAGGTGCCGCTGGCCTGACTCATCGACAACCCCGAGTAAAGCAAAAAGGGCACGCTAATCGCGCCGCCGCCAATGCCCAGAACCCCCGACTTCAGGCCCAACACCGTGCCCACTAGGTTCGTTAACCAGGCGTTGGGTGGTTTGGGTTCCTTGGGCTGGGGTGACCAGTCCAACAAAATTTTTGCCGCGATGCCGACCAAAAACAGGCCAAAGATGAGCTCTAGGGCGGCAGTGTTAAGATGGGTGGCAAACAGCTTCCCGAGGGCGACGCCGAGGGCGATCGCGGGCAAAATTCGCCACACGATAGCCCACTGCACATCGCCTTTGAGATGATGGGCGATCGTTGAAGCTGCCGACGTAAAAATCATGATGCCCATTGAGGTGCCCGCTGCCAGGTGCATCAATACCCCTTCTGGCAGGGCGAGGAGATGAAATAGGTAAAACAACCCCGGCACAATCACCATGCCGCCGCCAATCCCAAACAAGCCCGACAGCGTCCCCGCTGTTAACCCCAAAGCTGCAAATAATGCGATATCCGAAACGCCTAGCATTCCTTGGCCTACGTGTCGATGTGTGAGAATCCTATTCCTAATATTGAGCCAAGAGCGGGGTGAATTGATGATGAACTTTCGCGATCGCCCGTTTTGATCGCCGCCATCGTGTTTTGACGAAACCCGCACGGCCTGCCGCAGAGATGATGACCGGTCGGCGAGGGGCACGGGTCAGGGAGCTTGGGGCGCGGTTGGTGTTGGAGCCGCATCCCCGATCCCTTAGCTCTGGGAGCCACAGCCTCCGGTCATCATCTTGGGTAAGGACGAGAACGGTCTGAGCGGGTGGAACCGTCATTGCTGAACGCGAGTTGACGCGGTTAACCGTCGCTAACGGCCAGGATGCGATCGCGGAGTTTGTCGGGCACAGGATCCAGGTGATCGTAGGTCCAGCGGAAGGTGCCGACCCCCATCGTCAGCGATCGCAGTTCTAGAATTAGCGTTTGCACCTCCGACTCTGGAATATGGGCCGACACCACATCCCAGCCCTGCCATTCCGCCTTTGCCTCATAGCCCAAAATCTGGCCCCGTCTGCCGCTCACCAGCTTCAGCACGTTGGACGTAAAGGTGTTGGGCACCGAGATTTCCACCGCATCCACGGGTTCGAGGAGCACGGGCTCACAGTCGGGCATTCCCGTTTGCATCGCGAGCCGCGCCGCTTGCTTAAAGGCTTGGTCAGAGCTATCGACCGAGTGATAGGAGCCGTTTGTCAGCGTCACGGCCACATCCACCACTGGGTAGCCCAGCGGCCCTTGGCTAAGGTATTCGCGGACGCCGGCTTCTACGCTAGGAATGTACTGGCGCGGCACCACCCCACCCACGATGCTTTCCTGGAAAGCAAACCCGGCCCCGCGATCGAGGGGCTGAATATCGAGGTAAATGTCGCCAAATTGCCCGTGGCCGCCAGTTTGGTGCTTGTAGCGTCCGTGTACGTCCTTACGGGCCTTGCGAATGGTTTCCTTGTAGGGAATGCGTGGCATGTGGGTGCTCATGGGCAGGTTGTACTTGCGGCGCAGGCGATCGAGGGCAATGTGCAGATGCACGTCGCCCTGCCCCCAGAGAATGACCTCGTGGGTGTCGCCGTGCTGTTCCCAGCGCAGGGAGGGATCTTCCTCCAACAGTTTGCTCAGGGCAGCGGTGAGTTTCACCTCGTCGCTGCGGTTTTCGGGAACGACGGCCAAGGCATAGACAGGGTCGAAGCGCTCGGCGGTGGGCAGCGCAGATAGGTCGGCCCCGGTGTCTGTGGTGAGGGTATCTCCAGTTTTCGCAGACTCTAAGCGGGCGATCGCGACGATTTCTCCGGCGCTGGCGCTGTTCAAGCTGTGCTGTTGCAAGCCCATCAGGCGATAGATCCCACCCATGCGATCGCCGTTGAGGGTGTCACCATCGTTCAGGCTGCCCTGCCACACTCGCACTAGGGACAGTTTGCCGCCCTGGGGCGTGTAGTAGGTTTTGAGGACTTGCGCGATCGCGGGGCTGTCTTCCTCAATGAGGCCCCGATTTTCTGCTGTGATCGCCGTTTCTGGCGCTTCTCTGACCAGCGCATCCAGCAAGGGCCGCACGCCATAATCCGCGATCGCCACCCCAAACAACACCGGCACGATCAAATCTGCACCCAGGTCTTGCTTGAGATCCTGCAAAATCTCATCCTGAGGCGGGTCAATATCTTCGAGCAGTTCCTCAAGCAAATGATCGTCAAACTCCGACAGCACCTCCAGCATTTCGGCCCGGGCGGCGTGTTCTTCGTTCCGTAAAGCCTCGGGCATTGGCACTGGATCCGCCGCTGCGCCTGCATGGTAGTGATAGGCTTGCTCACTAATCAGGTCAATAAAACCGACCAGCTCATGGCCCTGCCGGATGGGATAATGCTGGGGCACAATGGGACGGCTCGACACCGTTTTGAGGGCATCCAGCACCTCACGAAACGGCGCAGCCGCGCGATCCATTTTGTTAATCCAGATCAGATGGGGGATCTCCCACTGATCTAAGAAATGGAAGAGGGGCGATAGGCTCAGCGCTCGGCTGGGGTCGGCCTCGCACACCACAACCGCCGCATCCACCCCAACCAGGGCATTCATCGTCTCCTGCTGAAGCTCAATGGAGCCCGGACAATCGAGGAACGTAAAACGAATGCCGCCGTACTCAGTACAGGCGGCATTCAATTCTGCAGTCATGGCGCGATCGCGGGCTTCTGGTGTACCGTCCCCGACGGTATTCCCATCCTCAATCTTGCCCTTGCGCGTGATCGCCTGGGTCACGTAGAGCAGGCTTTCAAGTAAGGTTGTTTTGCCGCTGGAATAGGGACCTACGATGGCAACGTTGCGTAGGCCCAAGGCGTCTTTACGGGTCATCATTCACCCCTTTTTGACAGTAAGTTGGCGCTCAAACCCTTTGAAGAGGAAGGGTTTCAACGATTTAAGATCAGAATTGATCTTGCCTTAGCTTCACATTAACGCTGTCATAACTCAGGCGATTCCCTCCGTTGAAAAAATTCACCACGCTAAGAATTGTCTGGTTTTCTATCGCGATTTATCACGAAGGGTAAGCATCTGGAAATGATGCTGCGGAAAATGCCCGGCCTCCGATGGCAAATGGGGAAATGCCCGGGCTCCAGAGGTGAGGGTTAGGGGAGCGTGGCACCTTGGCAAATCGCACCGCTCCCTCAGTTCCTCTGCTCAAAACGGGAAAAAGGGAGACTAGATTCTAGTCCCTCTCCCGTTCTGGTCTTGAAGAGATAAGGGTGAGGGCTATAACCCTGACATGCTGCTGAGGTTTCGGGCTGATGACCAATGATCGATGACGCTCACCAGGCAATCTCAGTCAAGACAGCCCAATTTCCAACTCCGATTTAGGATGCTAAAGCACTTCTTCCTCTTCTTCGTGGACGACAGAGAGGGGGCGATAGGTGTAGCTTTGGCGAGGGCTTTTGCGAATGTCGTCCTTAATGGCTTCAAGGTCAATGTAGCGATCTGACACGTTGATCAAACTATCGCTGGTCATCGATCGCAGGCTAACGACTTCAACACGCGCGCCCCGATAGCTGGCGGCATCTACCGCGTAGGCCAAATCCCCATCTCCGCTAACCAGTACCGCCGTGTCATAGAAGCCGACCAAGGCCATCATGTCCACTGCAATTTCAACGTCGAGGTTGGCTTTTTTGGAGCCATCAGGAAGCTGCACCAAATCCTTGGCAATAACGCGATAGCCGTTGCGACGCATCCATAGCAAAAAGCCCTGTTGCTTTTCATTCGTGCGATCAACCCCCGTGTAGAAAAAGGCGCGAAACAATCGCGAACCTGATGTGAGGCGACACAGCAGCTTGGTATAGTCGATTTCAATTCCGAGTTGCAGCGCAGCATAAAATAGGTTGGAGCCGTCGATGAAAATGGCAACTCGACCTCGATTTTCAAGAACTTGCTCGGGGGTAAAGATTGGATCTTGACCCAGCATTTCGTGATTGTTGAGCATGGTTTTTGGTATTCCTAATGCCTTTTATGGAGAAAATTTGATCCTAGTCTTGAGGTTTTGGGCAGCCCCCAACCGCGATCGCGAGAATGGCTTTATTCAGGGAGTTCAATGCGCTGGAAAATGGGCTGCGCCTCCCCGAGGGGGTGTTGGGTGGGTAGATAGCCCCATCGAGAATGCTCAGCATAAGGGCAAACAGTGCCAATATCCTTGTGGTTGAAGTCAACGGCCAACCCAAGCTGGGAATAGATTGCATTGGCTAGCCCAGGCACAATGGGGGAAAGCAGGTAAGCCGCTAACCGCACTGACTCCAAAACCGCGTAGAGCACAGCTTCTGTCTCCGCTTGTTGACCCTGTTTGTACAGTGTCCACGGCGCTTTCTCGTCAAGGAACTTGTTGCTAGTACGCACTAAGCCCAAAATCGCTTCGCACGCTTGGTTGAAGGCCAAGTTTTCGTAGGCTGTTTTCACGGTATGGGCAAGTATCTCGCCCTTGGACTTTAAATCGTTTTCTGGGGAAATTTCAGCGGGATTGATGTTAGGAACCTGTCCTTGGCAGTAACGACTTGCCATCTTAAGGGTTCGGTTTAAAAGGTTACCCAAATCATTGGCAAGATCTGCATTAAGCACATTGATAAAACGGGTTTCATTAAAGTCACCATCTCGACCGAACTCAATTTCTTTCAAAAAGTAATAGCGAATGGCGTCGGCCCCGTGACGATCAACTAGATCGACGGGGTCTAGGGTGTTCCCTAAGCTTTTGCCCATTTTCTGACCATCTTTGGTGAGGAAGCCATGCCCAAATACACGCCCAGGGACAGGTAATCCGGCGGACATGAGCATCGCGGGCCAATAGACTGCATGGAATCGCAAAATGTCTTTGCCAATGAGATGAATATGGATGGGCCACCAGCGCGCGATCGCGGCGTCTAGGCTCGGGGCTTCGTCTGGATCGAGCAGCGCGGTGACATAGCCCAATAGCGCATCAAACCAGACGTACAGGGTTTGCTCGGGAGCCGTGGGCACCGGAAAGCCCCAGTCGAGGTTGATTCGTGAGATGGAAAAGTCTTGGAGGCCGCGATCGACAAAACTCAATACCTCATTGCGGCGACTTTCAGGCTGGATGAAGTCAGGCCGTTCGGCATAGAGCGCCTGAAGCTGAGACTGATATTTTGACAACCGAAAAAAGTAGTTTTGTTCGTCGCGCCACTCAACGGTTTTATTGACGTGGATAGGGCAACGTTTTTCCGGCAAAAGGTCACGTTCTTCTTTGAATTCTTCACAGGAAACGCAATACCAACCCTGCTGATGGCCTTCGTAAATGTCGCCGTTGTCCCAAACGCGCTGAAAAAATTCTTGGACGATCGCGTGATGGCGCTCAGCAGTGGTACGACTAAAGCGATCGTAGGCAATGTTTAACCGCTGCCAGAGAGACTTGAAGCTTGCGACAACTTCATCACAGTGATCTTGGGGAGATTTGCCGCGCGCTTCGGCAGTGCGTTGAATTTTTTGTCCGTGTTCGTCGGTTCCGGTGATCATCAAAACGGCTTTGCCCTGCAAGCGCTGAAAACGCGAAACGACATCTGCCGCGATCGTGGTGTAAGCGCTGCCAATGTGGGGGACGTCGTTGACGTAGTAGAGCGGAGTGGTAATTGAGAAGGTGTCTTTGTAATTAATCTCGGAACCCATAGAAGTATTGAAAAATAAGGATTTCTTAGCTTCTGCCTCAATCATACAGCAGCGCTTATCGAGCCGGATTTTTCATTGGATAGTTCTTAGATTTGGGTGGTTTGATGAGAAATCCGTGTTTTCTGTAGAGGCGCGGGAGGTGAAGGGGGATGGCGATCGCGCCATTAACCATCCGTTTCCCGACGAGCACACCCGTGGGCGCGATCGCACAACGGCAACCTCACAACACGGCCCAAAATCACTGACAGCGGGGCCTTGTTTCGGTTTAGAGCTGGCTTGACGGATCTGAGAAGCATCGCCTTGCGCTTGCGTTCGGGCCGTGCGCCCCCATCGGCAGCTCCCGCGATCGCGGATGAGTTCAACCCCTATCCGTTCAGGCCCTAGAATAATCAGCCCCTAGAATAAGTAGAATAGGTTTTCCAATTTCAACGGAATTTCAACGGACGTTGAAGTTAGGCCTCTGACCTGATCCGAACCTGATGTGATTGATTCGCCCGTGGGAGTCGTCTGTAATATGCAAATCCGCGATCGCGCCCCTTCTGTTCCCTCTGATCTTGTTGCGGCTCCCCGTACAGCAACTGTGAGCCGCACCACTGGCGAAACTGACGTTCATGTCACCGTCAATATTGATGGTACGGGCCAATGCCATGTAGCAACGGGCGTCCCTTTTTTGGATCACATGCTGCATCAGATTGCCGCCCACGGACTCTTTGACCTAGAGATTCGAGCCCAGGGTGATTACGAAATTGACGACCACCATACAAATGAAGATGTCGGCATTACGCTGGGCATGGCGCTCAAGCAAGCTTTGGGCGATCGCAAGGGCATCGTGCGCTTTGGTCACTTTGTGGCCCCGTTGGATGAAGCCCTTGTTCAGGTCTCTCTGGATTTCTCGGGGCGGCCCCACCTCAGCTATGGCCTCGACATTCCCACCGAGCGAGTCGGCACCTATGATACGCAACTGGTGCGCGAGTTTTTTGTGGCCGTGGTCAACCATGCCCAGATGACCCTCCATATTCGCCAACTCGATGGCATCAACTCCCATCACATTATCGAGGCGACCTTCAAAGCGTTTGCCCGAGCAATGCGCATGGCGACGGAAGTTGACCCCCGCCGCGCATCCCAGATTCCCAGTTCTAAGGGCGTTCTCTAAGCATTCGGGGTATTTGTATTTGAAAGTCCCAACGCCTGCGACGACGCTGAGTGCAGCCGAGGCGATCGCCCTTGGAGGGAGGGATATTCGGGTGAGGGCAACGGGGCACAAATTCACGGGGCACAAATTCACGGGGCGCAGTTCTAGACAGGAGTCTGGCCGAGGTCGAGATCGCGGCAATGGTTCAGTTCATAGCCAATAGCAAACCAGGCATAACGTAAATATCAGTTAATTTTGGACAGTCTCCGGCCCTATCTGGCCCTATTGTCTAGGCTGATGTACTGTGCCGACACCGCTATGCAGCTCTCGCCCCAGGAGAAAGACAAGCTCCTTATTTTTACCGCCGCACTGTTAGCCGAGCGCCGCAAGGCCAAAGGACTGAAGCTCAACTATCCCGAAGCGATCGCTTACATTTCTGCCGCCATTCTGGAAGGGGCACGGGAAGGGCGCACCGTGGCAGAACTGATGCATGAAGGCACTACCCTACTCACCCGCGACGACGTGATGGAGGGCATTCCTGAAATGGTAGCGGAAGTGCAGGTCGAAGCGACCTTTCCCGATGGCACCAAGCTTGTGACCGTGCATAACCCCATTCCCTAGCGCGGGGATGGAAACCGATTAAGGCGTACTGCTGCACCCTCAGAGCCGACGTTTCCCATTCCCCGCTGCCGTGAATGCCGTAAACCCTGATTTTGGAGACTGTGTGATGATTCCGGGAGAATTGCTGCCCGCCGAGGGCGAAATCGAACTCAATGCAGGGCGCGAAACGGTTACGCTGACCGTTGCCAATACCGGCGATCGCCCGATTCAGGTCGGGTCGCACTATCACTTTTTTGAAGTCAACGCGGCCCTTGACTTTGATCGCGATCGCGCTAAGGGAATGCGCCTCGACATTCCGGCAGGCACCGCCGTCCGCTTTGAACCGGGCGACGAGCGCGAAGT
>JACYME010000102.1 GCA_015272155.1 Leptolyngbyaceae cyanobacterium T60_A2020_046 | reverse complement strand
TCCAAATCGGACTGGCGACTGTGACCAATGCCCAGCAAAAAGCTTAGCTAGCATGATGCGACGGTCGGGAGTAAGTTAAGCATCAGTCGAGGCAAGGTTTTAGCGCCAACGGGTCTATCTCAAGATAGAGATCGATCGCCGGGGGGCGAGCGCTCAGCTTGATAACACTCCCATGCCCTAGACTTGGGCACAGGGCTCTCTCAGGCCACAGGGCCACCGAGTGGCTTACCCCCAGGGTTTAGTGAGGGGTCGTGCTCCACGTCTGCACACTTTGTCGCCAAGGCGCTACTGGATTTTCTCAGGGAGGCACGGTCAATCAACCCAGGGGGGCAGAAACTGGGGTGCAGGTAAGGTCGAAGGGGTGCCGAAGCCCTGCTCAAGGGTTCCCGGTTAGAGCGGAATTATCTACGCTCTGCCAAAAAACCAACCAGCTTTTCGACGGCGGACAAGAGGGTTGGAATCTCTTGCACCAAGGCAACTCGCACGTACCCTTCGCCATGCTTCCCAAAGCCTCGGCCAGGGGCGAGGGCAACCCCTGTCGCCTCGACTAGTTTGACACAAAACGCGATGGAGTCTGCGGCCCAGGGCTCGGGCAGCTTGAGCCAGAGGTATTGGGTGGCGTTGGGTTTGGAGACTTGCCAGCCCGCGCTTTCCAGGGCGGCGACAAAGGCGTCGCGCCGTTGACGAAAGGTGTCGATGGTGTGCTGCACCAAGTCCTGTGGCCCAGAGAGGGCCGCGATCGCCCCCTGCACGATGCCGCGATATTGGTTGAAGTCAACATTGGCCTTAATCTGCCGCAGCGCTTGGATTAGGGTCGCGTTGCCGATCGCATACCCCACGCGAAAGCCACCCATGTTGTAGGACTTCGACATTGAAAAGAACTCAACCGACACCGATTTGTCGCGATCGGCCTGCAACACAGACGGCGCAGGCTGCCCTGTGTAGGTCACGTCGCCGTAGGGAAAGTCATGCACCAAAACAAGGTCATGCTGCTGACAAAAGGCCACCGCCTCCTGCCAAAAGGCGAGGGACGCTTGAGCGGTGGTGGGGTTGTGGGGATAGCTGAGCACCATCATGCGGGCCTGGGCAAGCACCACGGATGGAATGGCGGCAAAGTCTGGCAGAAACTGGTTTTCTGCGAGTAGGGGCATCGTGTAGATTTGCCCGTTGGCGAGGTGGACGCCCCCCGCATGGGAGGGATAGCCCGGATCGGTGAGCAAGGCAAAGTCGCCCGGGTTCAGAACCGCTAAGGGCAGGTGAGCGGTGCCTTCTTGGGAACCGATCAACAACAGCACTTCAGTTTCAGGATCCACTGGAACGCCGAACTTTTGGGTGTACCAGGCGGCGGCGGTTTCGCGAAAGGGGCGCGTGCTGTGAAACAGCGAGTAGCCGTGGGTGCTGGAGTCTTGTAGGGCGGTGGCGATCGCCGCTAGAACATGGGGCGCAGTGGGCAAGTCTGACGAGCCCAAGGACAGATCGATGATGGGTTTGCCCGCGGCCTGGGCCTGGGCCTTAGCACGATCCATATCAGCAAACACGTTCGTTTGCAGGGGCTTGAGTCTATCGGCAAGTTGCATCATCTCATCCTTTACGCGCGGGGAGGGCGATCGCCCCTCTCCATCACTTATAACAACTTCGCCGTCCCACAGGGGCTTTGGCGTCTGCACCGCAACTGCACGGGACGGCGATCGCCCCTACTGCGCCAGCAGACTCCGCAGCATCCAAGCCGTCTTTTCGTGAACCTGCATCCGCTGGGTGAGCAAGTCGGCAGTGGGTTCGTCATTGGCCTCATCGACACGGGGAAAGATTGATCGCGCCGTGCGCACCACCGCCTCCTGCCCTTCGACCAGCTTGCGAATCATGTCCTCTGCGGTGGGGACGCCCTCCTCCTCTGGGATGGACGATAGGGCCGTAAATTCGCGATAGGTGCCCGGTGCCGGGAAGCCCAGCGCCCGAATCCGCTCGGCGATCGCATCCACTGCCAGGGCGAGCTCGGTGTACTGCGTCTCAAACATCAAGTGCAGCGTTTGAAACATGGGCCCCGTCACATTCCAATGGAAATTATGGGTTTTGAGATACAGCGTGTAGGTGTCGGCCAGCAACCGCGACAACCCTTCGGCGATGTCGTGGCGGGCTTGCTCGTCAATTCCAATATTGATGGGCATGGTTTGCATGGCAAGAGTCTCCAGATAAGTCGGGCAGAAGGCGCATCATACCAGGATGCAACGTCTTGCTGGGGCAGGGGTTCGCGCGCGATCGCGCCAGCAAAATGCATCCTGTGATGACCACTCTATGGTAAGGACTGTGGCGTGAATTCATGCCTGCCCTAAGAGGGTGTTTGAAAAGCTGGGGCTTGAGTAAAAAAGCTCACTCCATGTAGGTTGCAGATAGTCATCAGCAACGCCGGAGTGAGGCGATGAGCAAAGACTACCCCAGCAACTTAACCCGAGCCCAATACGACCTACTGAGTGACTTACTGCCTGAGGCCAAACCGGGCGGACAACCTCGAGAGGTGGATCTATGGGAGGTGCTCAATGCCATCCTAAAGGGTTCGTGCTGCTTAAGAGTGTTCCATAGAAATAGCTATCCATTTGTCATGGCCCTTTGCCCTCACCCCTGCCCCTCTCCCTCAGGGAGAAGGGGTTGGGGGATAAGGGCCTAGTTTGGATGCTGAATGAGTTGGCGTACTCTAAGAAACGCTGGGTGGTGGAGCGGACCTTCGGTGGGTTGATGGGGTGCCGACGCTTGGGGCGAGATGATGAACTGTTACCGGAAACCTCAGAGACCCTCATCTACCTGGCTATGATCCGTATTATGGTCAGACGACTGGCATGATGTTTGACCCTCCAGATCTTTTCAAACATCCTCTAAGGCACACCGTCAATGATCTTCACGGAAGATAGGGGCGCAAAGGCGACATACTCCCGGCTAGCAGGCCATTCTGGCGGACATGCCTTGCACCCGACGGGGCTATCTCAATCCTTGGTAACCGTGTATTGAGTGACTTTATGTGACTTTTGGCAACTTTATTGTTGATCGCATCATTTTGATCGCATCAATGGATGAGCAGCCCTTCGGACTGCTTTGAGCAGCGGTTGGCAAATTCTGTCGGCTGAATGGCGGTCGTCCCCATTTAGTCGTTCCCATTAAAGGTGGGGTTTCTGAGAGGAGCCTGAATTTCAGCGGGAGTTGCGTTAAGTTTGTACCGCAATTGTCAGGATTTGAGTGGGGTCGGGCGGGCGCGATCGCGTCAGTTTCGCTCCGCCCTACCCAGTGGGAGAATAGGGCGAGTTGCGATCGCCCCTCACCATGACCGACCCCCTTTGGATGGCGTTGATTGTCGGCAACACCCGCCTGCACTGGGCCTGCTTTGCTGGGGATGTGTTGCAAGGCGTGTGGCACACCCGCCACCTCCGCGCCGCAGAGGTACACCGCTTCCGGGTCGAAGGTTTTGCACCGACCACATGGGCATCGCTGGGGTTAGATGCACCCGCGATCGCGGAGTCATGGGCAGCATCTCCCGCGTCCGTGATCGCGCTGTATGTAGCCTCAGTGATTCCCGCCCAGACCCAGCTCTGGCAAGGATATGCGGGTCTGCACGAGATTTGTCTCGCGACCGTTCCATTGGCGGGGCTATATCCCACCCTGGGCATCGATCGCGCCTTGAATCTTTTGGGCGCAGGCACTCAGTACGGCTGGCCCGTGCTAGTGGTGGATGCGGGCACCGCCCTCACCTTCACAGCAGGGGATGGCGGGCGGCTGATGGGTGGTGCAATTCTGCCGGGGCTGACTACCCAGCTCAAAGCCCTGGGGCAGCACACGGCCACGCTGCCAGAACTGGCGATCGCGGCCACCCTGCCGCCCCGTTGGGCAAAAGACACCCCCAGCGCCATCCACAGCGGCGTGCTCTATGGGCTGGTGGCAACGGTGTGGGATTTTGTGATCGACTGGCGCACAAAATTCCCCGCCGGTCAGGTGGTGTTGACCGGCGGGGATGGGGAAATCATACAGCGGTGTTTGGACGAGCGCGCGGCTTTGGTATCCCTAGACCCTGTGCTGACCTTTCGGGGAGTGCAGCGCTATCGGCAGATCACAGCGGCAGGAGGGTAAACGGGTGCGATCGCGAGCGTTCACTATAAGCCGCGAATCCTGTTTCGATAGGCTTGGGGGTCGCTGCCATCCGTCGCGTTGCGGCGACCCGAATTCTGATACATGTCTTCAAGACGACTCACCCGGTTGCCTGGATCCGGGTGAGTACTGAGAAACTCCGGCGCAGCACCCCGTCCTTCGCCCAGCTTGCGCATAAAGGAAATGAAGCCCCGCTGGTCATAGCCCGCCCGCCCCATATTTTCAAAGCCCAGTTCGTCTGCCTCATACTCCGCCGAGCGGCTGTTGGGCAGCGATAGGGCAAGCTGCACGCCGATATTCACCAAGGCATCCTGCGAAACGCCCAGGGCACCGGCCAAGCCATTGGCCAGGGCAATTTCGCGCATCCGATTAATCGAGTGGCGACCGACAATGTGACCAATTTCGTGGGCCATAACGCCCGCCAGTTCGGCCTCAGTTTCTGCCCGCCGAATCAGCCCCGTATTGACATACACGAAGCCGCCCGAGGTCGCAAAGGCGTTGACGCTGTCGTCTTGTACCACCTGAAAGGTGTAAGGGATATTTTTGCGGCGGCTGCGCTGGGCGAGGCGCTGCCCAATCCGGTTCACGTAGTTGGTGATTTCAGGATTGCGGGTATAAACACGAACGCCTTGGCGCTTCAGTGCTTGGTCGGTACGTCGCCCCAGTTGCACCTCTTGGTTGTCGTTAATGTTTGATAACTGGAGGTATTGAATGCCACCAAAAATCAGGTCTAAAATCCCTGCCTCTGAGGCTTTTGGGGTGCCGACTACCAGCCCAGCCGCCATCACTACCACGATCGCGCCATAGACCCAGCGCCGACTCAGTTTTCGCACCCGTTCCCAAAAAGGCCCTTGCATGGCTCTCGATGTCTCCCAACGTTTGTCCTAACAAAAGGCTTGGTGTGCTTAGGATGCCCTGACCCAACACAATCCCGCCAACCTTTGTGACGGTGAATTTTGCTTTCAAGTTGCGTACATGGATGGTTAAATACTAACGATTACCAGTCTGGGCGTGCCCCAACGCCAGCGCGGTTCAGCAAAGAGGATTGAAGAAAATGACCATTTTAGATGCGAAGGGCCGACTGTTCGGCAAGGTGAGCCTGCTTGATATCGGTGCTGCTTTGGTCATCTTAATGGTGCTGGTGGGCATCTTCATTTTTCCGGGAACCGGGGGCTCGGTAGCCCAGGTTGGCACGGTCACAAAGCCCATTGAGGTGGATGTGATGGTGCGGGGTCTGACGGTGTCTGACCCCAGAGCGTTTTACGAAATGCTCAGCACCGCCGAAACCACTAATGTAATTATTCGTAACCAACCCTACGGCCAAGTCGCCATTAAATCTGTTGTGGAACTCCCCCGCAGCACCGCCGTTCCCCAGCCCGATGGCAGCGTGGTGGCGCTCCCTGACCCGCGCCCGGAGTTGCAATACACCACAGACCTGCTCATCACCCTCACAGGGAATGCCACGATTACGAACAGTGGCCCGGTGTTTGGCAACAGTAAGGTTAAGGTGGGCACCCAGATTGAGATCGAGGGTGAATTCTACAACTTCTTTACCAGTACGGTGGGCGTGCGCATTCTCGACGATGCGGCTTAGACGATGCTGTGAACGGGGAGAAATTCCTTCGTCTGGCGATCGCGGTGGCGTATTAGCCTAGAGGATGCTCTGTTATTCCAGAATGCTCCATGACCCCAGCGCCCACCTTTTCAGATTCAGATTGGAACCATTTGGCTGAGGTTGCCCTGGCGGGCGATCGCATCAGTCGCGACCAAGCCCATGCGGTGCTCTCTGCCCCGGATGAGGCAATCTTGGCGCAGTTGGATGCAGCCTATCGGGTGCGGCGACACCACTGGGGCAATCGGGTGCGGCTTCACTTTTTGCTCAACGCCCAGAGCGGGCTGTGCCCTGAGGACTGCCACTACTGTTCGCAGTCGAAAATCTCCACCGCAGAGATCGAAAAGTACCCGCTGATGGCGCAGGATCGCGTGTTGGCGGCGGCAGAGCGCGCCCATACCCTCAAGGCAGGGACGTTTTGCATGGTGATTTCGGGGCGATCGCCGTCAGAATCCACCTTCAGCCGTGTACTTGAGACGGTGCGAGCTGTGAAGTCGCGCTACCCCATGAAGATTTGCGCCTGCCTGGGGCTGTTGGATGAGGATCAAACCCGCCGCTTGGCAGAGGCTGGCGTCGATCGTGTTAACCACAACCTCAACACCGCCGAGGCCCACCACGATCAGATCTGCACCACTCACACCTATCAAGACCGGGTCACGACGATTGAAGCGGTAAAATCGGCGGGCCTGACCACCTGCTCCGGCGGCATTTTGGGGATGGGCGAGTCCCACGATGACGTGATTGATCTGGCGCTGTCCTTGCGGGACTTAAACGTGACCAGCGTGCCCCTCAACTTTTTGATTCCCATCGACGGGACGCCTCTGGCCGGGCTGAATGTCCTGACGCCGCGCCAGTGTTTGCGGATTTTGTGCCTATTCCGGTTTCTGTTGCCGAGTCAAGAGTTGCGCATTGCAGGCGGGCGTGAGGTGCATTTGCGATCGCTCCAGCCTTTGGGGCTGTATGCCGCGAACTCGCTCTTTGTGGGCGACTATCTCACTACCCCCGGCCAAGCGGCCCGCGCTGATTTTGAGATGATTCGCGATGCCGGGTTTGTCCTTGAAGCGCCGGATGGCTCTGTCCTTGAAGGCGATCCCCTTGCCGAACTCCAGCCCGCCACCGTTTAGTGGCTCTCTTCGCGAGTGGGACGGGGCGATCGCGGGGGTGGTGATCTCGGGCTGACGGGGTTATGCTGAGTCTCCCGCAGTTTTTGTCCGAGGGGATTTCGTCATGGCAACACCACAGTGGGAACAGGGCGAAACCCTGGAGTTTGAAATCGGCGATCTCAGCAGCACCGGCGATGGCGTGGGGCGTTGGGAAAATCGGGTGATTTTTGTGCCGGATACGGTGCCGGGCGATCGCGTGCAGGCTCGGCTGGTACACGTCAAACCCACCTTTGCCCGGGGCAAACTGCTTGAGGTGGTAGAGCCATCGCGCGATCGCATTCGCCCCGCCTGCATTGTTGCCGACAAATGTGGCGGCTGCCAGTGGCAACCCCTCGATTATGTCGCCCAGCTTGCGGCCAAACAGCGCCAGGTGATCGACGCCCTCCAGCGGGTTGGCGGCTTCAGCGATGCTGTAGTGAAACCCATCCTAGGCGCACCTGACCCCCTCGGCTATCGCAACAAAGCCACCTATCCCCTGGCGCTTTCAGAGACGGGCACCGTCAAGGCCGGGTACTATCGCAAGGGCTCCCATCAGGTGGTGAACCTGAATCAGTGCCCGGTGCAAGACGAGCGTCTGAATCCTCTGTTGGCGGAGATTAAGCAGGATATCCAAGCTCAGGGCTGGGAAATCTACGACGAAACGACCCATCAGGGCCTGGTGCGACACTTGGCCCTGCGCATTGGCCGCCGGACAGGGGAAATGTTGCTGACCTTGGTGAGCACCCGTTGGGAATTGCCGAATATTGAAGAGATGGCAGATCTGTGGAAGGAGCGCTATCCCCGGCTGGTGGGGGTCTGCGTGAACCTGAACCCCAATCGCACAAATGCCATCTTTGGGGCTGAGACGCGCTATGTGGCGGGTCGGCCCTATTTGGAGGAGGAATTCGCCGGGTTGCGCTTCCACATTCAGCCGAGCACCTTTTTTCAGGTGCATACTGAACAGGCGGAAAGGCTGCTCCACCACATTCTGCAAACTCTGGCACTGACGGGTACTGAAAATGTGGTGGATGCCTACTGTGGCATTGGTACGCTGACGCTGCCCTTGGCGCGGCAGTCGAAGCACTGTCTGGGGCTAGAGGTGCAGGCTGAGTCGGTGGATCTGGCGCGGGAAAATGCGCGGCTCAATGGCATTCGCAATGTGCATTTTCGCGTCGGGGGAGTGGGGAAGGTATTGCCCGCGATCGCGTTAGAAACCCCCGATCGCCATCCTGATGTGGTTGTCCTTGACCCGCCACGCAAGGGCTGCGACGCCGCCGTGATTGAGGGCTTGCGCACGCTGCACCCCGGACGCATTGCCTACATGAGCTGCAACCCAGCAACACTGGCCCGCGATCTCAAGCTGCTCTGTGCAGAGGGGCATTATCAGTTGCAGCACGTGCAGCCTGCGGACTTTTTCCCGCAGACTGCCCATGTAGAGTGTGTCGCGTTTTTGGCAAAATAGGGGGCGATCGCGGTTCCATCTGTGCCATTTCAACCCAGTGGAATCCTGCCAGCATGGGGCCTATGGGGCCTGATCCAAGAAGGTCACGAGGGGCGGTACCCTTGTAATTGCACAGATCCCGGTTCTAGGCGATGACAGCCCCCTCCACGGCCCTCAAGTTTAGTGCGATCGCCGAGCGCATCGGCATAACCGAACGCACCAGCCTGACCACTCACCCCGATCTCGATCCCGAGATTCTGAGCGTGGCGGCGGTGCAGACGGCGATCGCGGGGCAACTCAGCTACATCGAGGGCGAAAAGTTTGCCCCCCTTGTGGCCACCACGGCGGCCAGTGCGCTGATCTTGCCCAGCCAGCAGCCAGAACTCCAAGCCCAGGCTACGGAGCGGGGCATCGCGTGGCTGAGCACGGCGGATCCCCGGCTGGGGTTTGCTCGGGCGATCGCGCTGTTTTATACCCCCTTTCGGCCTGCGCCGGGGATTCATCCCAGCGCGGTGATTGATCCCAGCGCCACCGTGGGCCACAACGTTTCTATCGGAGCCCATGTAGTGATTCAGGCTGGGGTCATCGTGGGCAATGACGTGTGCATTCACCCCAATGTGGTGGTCTATCCCGGTGCGGCAATTGGCGATCGCACGGTGCTCCATGCCAACTGTGTCATCCATGAGCGATCACAGATTGGGCAAGATTGCGTGATTCACAGCGGTGCCGCGATCGGCTCCGAGGGGTTTGGCTTTGTGCCCACCGCCAGCGGCTGGGAAAAAATGGAGCAGTCTGGGATCACCGTTCTAGAAGATGGCGTAGAAATTGGCTGTAATGCGGCGGTCGATCGCCCGGCGGTGGGCGAGACCCGCATCCAACGCAACACCAAGCTCGACAACCTGGTGCATGTAGCCCACGGCTGCGCGGTGGGCCAGGGGGTAGCGATGGCTGCCCAGGTAGGCCTGGCGGGCGGCGTCAAAATCGGCAATCGGGTGATTTTGGCGGGGCAGGTCGGGGTGGCCAACCAGGCAACGGTGGGCGATGGCGCGATCGCGACGGCGCAAACGGGCGTCCACGGCAACGTCGCCCCCGGCGAAATTGTGTCCGGGAGTCCCGCCGTGCCCTACAAGCTTTACCTCAAAGCTTCGGCGATTTATCGTCGCCTGCCCGACATGCACCAAGCCCTGAAAAAACTACAACAGCAGTTCAAGGGCTAGCCGCTCGGAAGATGCGGCATTGGGTTTTGGGGTGTGGGAAAATTGGCGCGATCGCTGGGATCAGTGTGTCCCCTGGTTTTCACGAAAAATACTCAGGGGTTACAGATCAGTTCCGAGAAGATTTAAGTTGTGCTTTACAATTTGGGCAATGTTTCAGTTGCGATCGCCGCTTGAAACAGATCCGGATTGCCGTCCCTTAGCGAATCCTCCAAGCCATGACTACTGGATATCTCGCCTTAGTTCTCCACGCCCATCTGCCCTTTGTGCGACATCCAGAGAGCGACTACGTTCTGGAAGAAGAATGGCTCTTTGAAGCGATTACCGAAACCTATGTGCCACTCATCACAATGTTTGAGGGGCTCAAGCAAGACGGCATCGACTTCAAGCTCACCATGAGCATGACTCCGCCACTGGTGGCCATGCTCCGCGACCCCCTCCTGCAAGAGCGCTACGACGCCCACCTGGCTCAGCTTGAGGAACTGATTGAGCTCGAAATTGAGCGCAACGCCCACAACGGACACCTCCGCTACCTGGCTGAGCACTACGCCAACGAATTCAACCACGTGCGCCAGGTTTGGGAAAAGTACGATCGCGACCTCGTTCAAGCGTTCAAGCAATTCCAAGATTCAAACAACCTCGAAATCATCACCTGCGGCGCGACCCACGGCTATCTGCCGCTGATGAAGATGTATCCACAGGCCGTGTGGGCGCAAATTCAGGTCGCCTGCGAAAGCTACGCCGAAAACTTTGGCCGCGATCCCAAGGGCATTTGGCTACCGGAATGCGCCTACTACGAAGGGCTAGAGCGGATGCTCGCCGACGCCGGGCTGCGCTACTTCCTCACCGATGGGCACGGCATTCTCTACGCCCGCCCGCGCCCCCGCTTTGGCTCCTATGCCCCCATCTTTACGGAAACGGGGGTTGCCGCCTTTGGTCGTGATCACGAGTCCTCTCAGCAGGTCTGGTCGTCCCAGGTGGGCTATCCTGGCGCGTCGGAGTATCGCGAGTTCTACCGAGACCTGGGGTGGGATGCGGAATATGAGTACATCAAGCCCTACGTGATGCCCAACGGCCAGCGCAAAAACGTGGGGATCAAGTACCACAAAATCACGGGCAAGGGGCTGGGACTATCGGATAAGGAATGGTACGACCCCTACTGGGCGCGGGAAAAAGCCGCCGAGCACGCGGGCAACTTTATGTTTAACCGCGAGCGCCAGGTCGAGCATCTGCACAACATCATGCAGCGCCCGCCGATCATTGTGTCGCCCTACGACGCCGAGCTCTATGGGCACTGGTGGTATGAGGGGCCGTGGTTCTTGGACTATCTCTTCCGCAAGAGCTGGTTCGACCAAAACACTTACGAAATGACGCACCTGGCGGATTATCTGCGCCTCAACCCCACCCAGCAGGTGTCGCGTCCGTCGCAATCGAGCTGGGGCTACAAGGGCTTCCACGAGTATTGGCTGAATGAAACCAATGCATGGATCTATCCCCACCTGCACAAGGCGGCAGAGCGCATGATCGAGCTGGCGAAGCGCGAACCCGCCGATGAGCTGGAGTGGCGCGCGCTGAATCAGGCAGCGCGGGAGTTACTGCTGGCGCAGTCTTCGGACTGGGCGTTCATTATGCGCACGGGGACGATGGTGCCCTATGCGGTGCGGCGCACGCGATCGCACCTGATGCGCTTCAACAAGCTCTGGGAAGATATCCCGATGGGCAAAATCGACTCGGGCTGGCTGGGCAAGGTGGAAGCGATCGACAACATCTTCCCCAACATCAACTATCGAGTCTATCGTCCGCTGTAGCGGCTGTTCTGAGGGCCGGCGGTGCGCTAATGGACGCCGCCCGGCACTACAGCCACTTATTCATAGCAATGCGGTGCAGATCCTCATAGCCCAGGGCGCGGTAGAGGGCATAGGCCCGCGCATTCTCGGGCATGACTTCTAGGTGAAGCGCCTTGACGCCTAGCTTGCGGCATTCGTCTTCCAAAAAGGCGAAGGTCTGGGTGCCGATGCCCTGGCCGCGATGGGCTGCCAGCACAAAAATCTCATCCACAAAGGCATCGACGCCGTGGTACTCCAGGCTATAGCCCAGGGTGATGACGGCGTAGCCGATCGCGCGGTTTTCCAGCTCGATTAGCCAAATGCGGCCATAGTGGGGCATCGCCATGAGGTCAATCACCGCTTGCCGCACGGCCTCGGCCTCAAAGGGGTGCTGATCTTCCGCACAAAAGGCTTGAATCAGGAGAAGTAAGCGATCGAGGTCGGCGGGCTCCGCCAACCGATAGGACACAGCCATATTTGGGGGTTGGGGTCGCAGTGACGGCGTATGTATGGGAATGGCGGGTGTGAATTTCAAGCGGATTGGGGAATCAAATCCTGCGGCAGGTTGATCTCGATGGTGGGGGTGGTCACGGTCTGGCTGTAGTGTTCGACGGTGATGCCGACCGGACAGCCGTTCTCATCCAGGTCAATAATCAAGGTATCGTTGAGGACTTCTGATTCCACACTGGGGCGATCGGCGAGGTCAATGTAGAGGGTATCGGTATCGGGGAAGTAGGTCAGCTTCATTGAGGTTCTTCTCCCCTAAGTTGGCGACGGTAAAAGCTGCGATCGAAAAAGGCGTTGTGGACGGTTCCTCCATCTTCTAACGTAACTACCCGTAAGGCTCTGCCCTCTTTTTCAGCGATGTTACCCCAGTAGACAATGCGTCCATCCTCTTGGGTAGTTTGTTTTACAGGATTTGCTAATACGCGCTGAATCCACTCTAGTCGCACTTCAGGATGCTTCTGAGGCACCACGGTGCGAAAGTAGTCAGTACTCTTCACGTTTTGATGGGGTCGTAAGTTTTTTGGACGATGGGCAGATCTTGCATGGGCGCTTCTCAACAGAATTGATTTGTAGCAAAGGGCTTGGCCCGTGCTCATCACTCACGACTGCTGAAGACTGAAGGTTGATGGGCACGCGCTACTTTGCTCATCCTACGGGGAAAATGCAAAAAATTTTGATCGCGCCCAGCGCGAAGAAGAGAGTAAAAAGAAAAGGGCAAAGAACAAAAGTACTATAGTGCAGAGGGCTACGGAAGAGCCCACGCCGAGGAACAAACAACCCGAAAACCAATGTTGTCGTTCCTGCCGCCCGGAACCAACCTGTTGCGAAAGGCGCAACGGCAGTCCCTCGGACCGTAGACCCACGAACCGCCACGGCGCAACAAGAATTTATTCTCATCAGAGGATAACCAGGCGCTGCCGTCGGGCGGGGCTTTGTGAAAAAGTCCACCATAGCCATCGTGCCAGTGATCGAGGCACCATTCCCACACATTGCCGTGCATGTCGTACAGGCCAAACCCATTGGGGGGAAAGCTACCCACGTCTGTTGTTGCTTCACGATATTGACCCTTGGGCGCAGCCCCGTAGCTGTAGTTGCCGCTGTAGTTCACCAAGTCTGGCGTAATCGTTTCTCCGAAGTAAAAAGGTGTGGTGGTGCCCGCGCGGCAGGCGTATTCCCACTCGGCTTCGCTGGGCAGGCGATAGGTGCGCCCGGTGTGTTTTGTCAGCCGCGCGCAAAACTCCGTAGCGTCGTGCCAAGACACCCGCTCCACTGGGCGATTCTCACCTTTGAAGTTCGCGGGATCTGGCTTAAGATCTGCCTTGACTTTGGGTAGATGCGCCACAACTCGCCACTGGGCTTGGGTCACGGCATATTTACCCATCCAGAAGCTGGGTACAGCTACGGAGTGGCGCGGCAATTCGTTTGCGTAGTACTTTTTGTAGCTTTCTTCTCCAACCTGGCGAATCAGCTCGGCTTTTTCGGCTTCGGTTTGCCCCATCATGAATTCCCCGGCAGGGATGCGCACCATATCCAGGGTCACATCCCCCGGCAGGGTTTCCCGGCGATATTCTGCCGTGGCCGGCTGGCGACTGTTGATCTTGCCCTGGGCATCCACCGTCACCACCTCAAAGGCAAAGGTCGGGGGTGCGGGTTGGGGCGGTGGCGGTGGCGGGGCAGCTTTAGACGGGGGCGGCGACGGCGGCGAGGAAGTGGGTATCGGTTTGAGATTGAGCTGTTGGGTCAGGATTTGCCTAATTTTGGTGGCATCTGCTTCCCCCAAGCCCAGATTCAAACGAATGTCCTCTAGATAGACTTGGTCAAGGTCGTTGGGCAAGTATCCCTCTTGTGTCGCGTCGCGGAAATAGTCGGCGTAGGTGCGGCGCTGGGTGGCTCGGGCCTGATAGGGCTGCTGTACCTGAGCTTCGATCGCGGTGGCTTCTTCTACGGGGAGAGCCAGCTGCTCACGTTTAGTGTCTAGGCTACCGCGAGCCAATTTATTCTTAATGATGCCGTCGAAATTGAGGTCGAGGTTTGCATCTAGGTTTTGAAAGATGCGATCCACCGCTTTGCGATATTCCTGCTTGGCATCAGGCTTGGGGGCGCGGACGATGGGCAGGTTGTAGGCCGTATCCTCCGCCAGGATTTTTGGGGTGGATCCGCCCTTGCGTTCAATTTCAAAGCGGCGCTCGGCGTGGGCGTGGAGGTCGCGGGCATAGATCCACGCCCCATTGCCGGGGTAGGCTGCCCCTTTCATCCCTTCGATGAGGTAGCGGGTGTAGAGAGATAGGCCATCTTTTTCCTGCAAGGCCATCTGCGCCGCACTAGAGGAGGCGAGAATCACCCGTCCCTTGGCCTTGAGGTCGCTGAAGTCGATGTCGTCTGCGCCTTTTTTCAACAGGTCGGCGATCGCGCCGCTGTAGCAACAGTCCAAAATCACCACGATCTGCCGTGCCCGACTCAGATCCATCTGGCGCTTGAGGAACGTGGCGGATACGGCGCTGGATTCGATCAAACGCCCCTGGGGTTTCTGGCTGTCGTGGGTACAGAAGTGAAGCTGGGGGTGACGGATGCCGCCGCTGCCCAGGTCGCCATGCCCCGAGAAATAGAGCAGCAGCAAATCCTCGGGGTCGCCCCCCTGAAAAAACTGCTCGACTGCGGCTTCCAGGGTGGCGCGATCGCAGTTTTCTAGGGGCTTGACGTCAAAGGCACCGCAATCCTCTGCTGCCAAGACCTGCGCCATCGCTCGCACATCCTGCAAACTTCCGGGCAGGGGCTCCAGCCCTTCGCCATAGTCGCTGACCCCGATCAATAGCGCCCGCCGTTCACCCACGCTTTGCGGCCTCACGCTTTGCGGCCTCACGCTTTGCGGCCTCACGCTTTGCGGCCTCAAGCTGGGCAATAAAGTCTTGGAAATCCTGCATGGCGGCGGCGCGATCGCGATCGCTGCGGCCTTCAAAGGCAAACTTAATGCCCTCGTACTCAAAGTTCACCTTGGTAGTGGTGCCCGCCAAGCGCTTATGGAGCCACAGGCCAAACGTTTGCAGCGCCTCGAGGTTGATCTTCACATTCAAAATACTGGTGCCCCCATCCCCTTTGGGGATCATCGGGGGTACTGGAAGACCATCCACCGAGGGGGACGGCATCTCAACCTTCTGCGTGGCAGTTACCTCAGCGGCTTGGTTCTCTAGCTCAGCGGCGAGGGCAACCAGCATTGCTTGCAGATCTTCATCCGTAGATTGCCCATCCTGTACCGAGAGGTGGAACTCAAGCGAAGAACTCATAAGATTTTTCGGTATAAAACACTGCGCAAATTTTATAGTAGTTCTAGATAAGAATGAGAAACAATGGC
>JACYME010000215.1 GCA_015272155.1 Leptolyngbyaceae cyanobacterium T60_A2020_046 | reverse complement strand
GATTAAGGGTCAGGGTTGGGATTGGCGGATCAGGAGCACGGCGATTATGCGATCGCGCCTCCATCCCCTGCTAGCCTGGAAGCACAGATCAATGGCTATGGCCCGCCTGTGGCAGCGCCGTTGATGTTGTCTTGCCTACGACCTCGGGAGTCAGCACAATGGGCAACCTTATTGGAACATGCGTCGCGATCGCCGTGTGCGTTAGCGGGCTTGCCAGCCTGCAAGTCCCTCGACTGCGCACCCAAACCGAACCTGAAACCCTTTCCCCCGAGCGTATTCGCACCGAAGAACAGCTTCAGGCGGCCCAGCTCAAGGTATTTGAAACCCTGCCTGTCCTGGGCTTCGACAATATGGTGGCGAACTGGGTTTTCTTGAGCTTTTTGCAGTATTTCGGTAATGAAGAAGCGCGCCTCGCCACCGACTACGACCTCAGTCCGTCTTTTTTTGAGGTGATTGTGCGCCGCGATCCTTACTTCATGCAGCCCTACCTGTACCTTTCGGCGTCTGTCTCGCTGTTTGCAGCCCAGCCCGAGCGCACTGTCGCCCTGCTCGAGCGCGGGCTTGAGCACATGACCCCCACCTTCCCGCCAAATTCCTTTTTGCTGTGGCGCTACAAATCCCTCGATGAGCTGTTGTTTTTGGGGGATGCACAGGCGGCCCGACGATCGCTGGAAAAAACGGCAGAGTGGGCCGAGCAGTCTCCCTGGCCCGATGCCGCCAACTTCGTGGATAGCTCCCGCAAGACCGCTGCCTTTTTGGCCCAAGACCCCGACAGCCGCCAAGCCCAGGTGAGTTCTTGGCTGGTGGTGTGGGGCAATGCGGTGAATGACAACGCGCGCGCAATCGCCCAAGAGCGCATTGAGTCCCTGGGCTTTACGTTGGTGGAAACCCCAGAGGGTAGCATCACCGTCGTAGAGACTGCACCGCCCACTGGGCCGTCAGCCCCCGATGCAGATGCTTCCGAGGGCGCTGAGCCCAGCGACTCTTAACCTCTCCAGCCAGATTGCCCTATCGGGCAGAGACTTGAAGGGAAGCAGGCCGAGCGCGATCGCCCTCCAGCCGCACGGCGCGATCGTTCGCGTCTAGGTGGCGCAAAATTTTGTACACCGTTTCAACGCGATCGCTGGCCCCCGCCTTCGCCGCCAGTTCCCCCACAGACATCGGCTGACCTTCCGCCGCCAGCACCGCCATCAGTTGGTTTTGCAAAGCTAGGACGCTGGCCGCAGCCTTTTTGCCCGCCTCGACCCCAGGCTGATGATACGCGTTGATATTCACCAACACCGCATAGAGGCTTACCGCTCGCTCATAGAGGGCAATCAGCGCCCCCACGTGGCGTGGCGTCACCTCGGGAATGGTGACCGTCACAGAATCGCGATCATTTTCAAACAGCGCCTGACGGGTACCCATCAACAACCCCGACAAATAATCGCCAGCGGTCACCCCCAGCTCCACCTCAATCGATGGCCCCTCACGATCCTTCAACACCTCAATAAAGGTGACGAAAAAGTTATTCACCCCTTCGCGTAACTGCTGCACATAGGCGTGTTGATCCGTCGAGCCCTTGTTGCCATAGACCGCAATCCCCTGATGCACAACCGCACCATCCAGGTCTTTTTCCTTACCCAGAGACTCCATCACCAACTGCTGAAGGTATCGGCTAAACAGCAGCAGGCTGTCCTTATAGGGGAGCAGCACCATGTCCTTTTCGCCCTTGCCCTTGCCCGCCGCATACCAGCTTAAAGCCAGCAGCGCCGCCGGATTTTGGCGCAGATTAGGCACCCGGGTGGCTGCATCCATTTCCTTGGCACCGGCCAGCATGGCGCGAATGTCGATACCCTCTAGGGCGGCGGGCAGCAGACCCACGGCAGAGAATTCTGAGGTACGGCCCCCCACCCAGTCGTGCATGGGGAAGGTTTCGAGCCAGCCCTCTGATTTCGCCAGGTTTTCTAAATTGCTGCCGATGCCTGTCACCGCCACCGCTTGCCGGGGAAAGTGCAGCCCTTGTTGAGCGAAGGCGTGCTTGACTTCGACCATGCCGTTACGGGTTTCGGGGGTGCCACCGGATTTGGAAATAACGATGACGAGGGTGGTGGCGAGGCGATCGCCCAAACTCGCGAGGGTGCGATCGATGCCTGCCGGGTCGGTGTTATCCACAAAATGCAGCTTTAGCAGCGGAGCCACACCGCTCAGTGCTTGGGAGACAAACTGCGGTCCCAACGCCGATCCGCCAATGCCCACCGAGAGCACGTCGGTGAAGTGCTCGCGCCCTGGCGGATAAATCGCGCCCGTGTGGATCTGTTTCGCAAAGGCTTCGATTTTGCTTAGGGTGTCAACGATGTCGGCTTTGAGGGCTGCGGTCGGGGCAAGGTCGGGGTCGCGTAACCAGTAATGGCCCACCATACGGTCTTCGTCAGGGTTCGCGATCGCGCCTTTTTCCAAGGCATCCACCGCTCGAAAGGCATGGTCAAACTTGGGCTGCATCTGGGCGACAAAGCTCTCATCAAAGCGCATCCGGCTGATGTCGAGATACAGATCTAGCCCGGCGTGGTAATACAGCCAATCTTGATAGCGTTGCCACAGTGCTGCCGCGTCCATTGCCACTCTCCCTAAACTGGACTACTCTTCTCCGAATGCAGTGTAAGGGACAAGGGTCGCTCACTGCCGTGTCGCTGGGGGGTTTTTTAGATTTTGCCGCCCTCGACTCAAAGACCGCGATCGCAATCACGCCAAAACCTCCCCCTCCTCGTTCCTAGCCTGCTCGATCATCAACCCAGCCAGTCCACCCCCACCGTCCCAGGCGGACACATTTGTCCCCTTGTCAGCCCAGCCCACGCTCGCCGCCCTACCACAACACCCTATGCCCCGATCCCACCGTCTGATAGACTCTAAGGTTGAGGTTGACCCGCTCAAACCCACGAGAAATCGGCAGTTTTGGAGGATATGGGCCCGTGGAAAGCACCCTAGGTTTAGAAATCATTGAAGTTGTAGAAAAAGCAGCGATCGCGTCGGCGCGCTGGATGGGAAAAGGCGATAAAAATACCGCCGACCAAGTTGCCGTGGAAGCCATGCGTGAGCGCATGAACCAAATCCACATGCGGGGCCGGATCGTGATTGGCGAAGGGGAACGCGACGACGCGCCCATGCTCTACATCGGCGAAGAAGTAGGCATTTGCACCCGGCCCGACGCCACCAACTATTGCAACCCCGAAGAGTTGCTCGAAATCGACATCGCCGTTGACCCCTGCGAAGGCACCAACCTATGCGCCTATGGGCAGCCCGGTTCCATGGCGGTGTTAGCGATCGCCGAAAAGGGTGGCCTCTTCCACGCCCCTGACTTTTACATGAACAAATTGGCCGCCCCCCCCGCCGCCAAGGGCAAGGTCGATATCCGCAAGTCCGCCACCGAAAACCTGAAGATTCTGGCCGAGTGCCTCGATCGCGCTATTGATGAACTCGTGGTCGTCGTGATGAAGCGCGATCGCCACACCGAACTCATCGAAGAAATCCGCGAAGCCGGAGCCCGCGTGCGCCTCATCTCCGACGGAGACGTGTCCGCCGCCATCTCCTGCGCCTTCTCAGGCACCAACACCCACGCCCTGATGGGCATCGGGGCCGCCCCCGAAGGCGTCATCTCCGCCGCTGCGATGCGCTGCCTCGGCGGTCACTTCCAGGGTCAGCTCATTTACGATCCCGAAGTCGTCAAAACCGGCCTCATTGGCGAAAGCAAGGAGAGCAACATCGCTCGCCTGAATGAAATGGGCATCACCGACCCCGACAAAGTGTACGAAACCGAAGAACTCGCCTCTGGCAAAACCGTGCTGTTTGCCGCCTGCGGCATCACCTCCGGCACCCTGATGGAAGGCGTTCGCTTCTTCCATGGCGGCGCACGCACCCAAAGCCTGGTGATTTCTAGCCAGTCGAAGACCGCGCGCTTTGTGGATACCATCCACATGTTTGATCAGCCCAAATACTTACAGCTTAAGTAAGCCGCATCCCCACAGGGGTAAATGTTGAGAGGGATGAAGGAGGCCGCGATCGCGGCCCTTAGGCTTCATCCCTCTTTTTTATCGGCCCAGCCTGGATCTAGGCCCCTAAAAGTCCGCCAAAATCCAAGGTTTGATGGACTTTTGTTGAGTTTCCTTGAGTCGGGCTAGCCTTGTTATTTAACTTCAGAAATGTTGGTGATCAGCAAAACCCGCCGATACCGAGCGGTCAATGCTGCACTACCCCAATTTGATTTGGTGGATAACAAACTTTTTTTCGTTGGGAGGACGCATGAATATTGCCGTTGTGGGCCTAAGCCACAAAACCGCCCCGGTTGAGGTTCGCGAAAAGCTCAGCATTCCAACTCAGCAAACCGCCGAGGCGATCGCTCACCTCACCAGTTATCCCCACATTGAAGAAGTCTCCATCCTCAGCACCTGTAACCGCCTCGAAATCCACATCGTTACCGACCAAGCCGATCAAGGCGTGCGCGAAGTCATCCAATTCCTGTCGGAATATGGCAAAGTGCCCCTTGCAGAACTCCGCGAGCACCTCTTCATCCTGCTTCATCAAGACGCCATCATGCACCTGATGCGTGTTTCCGCCGGGCTCGATAGCCTGGTGCTAGGCGAAGGGCAGATTTTGGCCCAGGTCAAACACGCCCACAAACTCGGCCAACAGCACAACGGCGTCGGTCGCATCCTGAATCGCCTGCTCAAGCAAGCCATCACCGCTGGCAAGCGCGTCCGCACCGAAACCAGCATCGGCACCGGGGCCGTCTCCATTAGCTCCGCCGCCGCCGAACTCGCCAAGCTCAAGGTGCCCGACCTCGAAGCCAAGCGCATTTGCATCCTCGGGGCAGGAAAAATGGCGCGCCTGCTCGTCCAACACTTGCTCTCGAAGGATCCGTGCCAGATCACGATCCTGAATCGCTCCATCGGACGCGCTGACGAACTCGCCGCCCAATTTAACGGCGCGGGCATCCAAACGGGCACCCTCGACACCATGCTCGACACCGTCTGCGCCTCAGACGTGGTGTTTACCTGCACCTCCTCCATAGAGCCCATTTTGGATCGGGCCAAGTTGGAGCCCGTCCTGCCCAGCGGGCATACGCTGATGCTGTTCGACATCTCCGTGCCGCGCAACGTTCACACCGACGTGAACGAGCTGACTGCTGTCCACGCCTTCAACGTGGATGACTTGAAAGCGGTGGTCGCCCAAAACCAAGAAAGCCGTCGGCAAATGGCGATGGAAGCCGAAGCCCTCCTCGAAGAAGAGGTCGAAGCGTTTATGGACTGGTGGCGATCGCTCGACACCGTCTTCACCATCAGCAGCCTGCGCAGCAAAATTGAAGCCATTCGCGAACAAGAGCTTGAAAAAGCCCTCTCTCGCCTCGGCAACGAATTTGCTGGCAAAAACCAAGAGGTGATTGAAGCCCTCACCCGCGGCATTGTGAACAAAATTCTCCACGATCCCATGGTGCAGCTCCGCGCCCAGCGCGACATCGAAGCCCGCAAACAGGCGATGCACACCCTGCATACCTTGTTTGACCTAGAGCCCCTGCCCAACGAAAAATTCGGCTAAGGCCACCACCGTGCCCGCATTACACCAAGCCCTGCTTGGTCTGCGCGGCCTTGGTAACGGCGCTCAGAGCGCTGATGAGGGCGTCATGGCAATGCTGTGACGCCCTCATCGTTTTACGGGCTGGTGCGCGGCGCGATCGCCCTCTCGCTCCCCTCACCCTTCCGCCTCGTCCCCATCCCCAAGTAGGATCAGAGTGTTGAATGCAAGGCAAGGGCACATGGGACGGACAAAACTCAGCGCGATCGCCCGCAGACTCTTCCTGGGCGTCTTGATTGTAGGGCTCGTCATCTTCACTGGCGTCGCACCTGCTGCTGCCGATAGCTACGATCGCCAAAACCTCAGAATGGCCGATTTTTCCAACCGGGATCTGCGCGGCGACGACTTCACTCGCGCCGATATGGCCGGGGCAAACCTCAGCCATGCCCAACTGCAAGGGGCGCGACTGTTTGACACCAACCTCACCCAGGCCAACCTCGAAGGTGCCAACCTGACTGGCTCGACCCTAGACGGGGCGCGGTTCATCGCCGCCGACCTCACCAATGTGGTGTTAGAAGGCTCCTACGCCTTCAACACCGACTTCCGCAAGGCCATCATCGATGGGGCGGACTTTACCGATGTCTTTTTAGACCCCAAAACCAACGACATGCTCTGCGAAGTGGCCAAGGGCACCAACCCCCTCACTGGGCGCGCGACCCGCGACACCCTCTTTTGTCCCTAAGGCAACGGTGCGCATGGAGAAGCGCCTCCACCTGGCATGATGGCCTCGCCCCGCTACTGGATGGGCTGAATTTCAGGACGGAAGCCCGCCTCCCGCAAGCGATCGGCCTGGGCTTGGGCTTCGGCCTCGGTGCCGTATGCCCCCACCTGCATCAGGACGCGATCGCCCACCCGCACCCGAAACGCATCGGCCACCACCTGACGCACTCGAGCCTGGGTCGCCTCATTGGGAGCCTCCACCACGACCCGGTAGTTGAGCCCCAAACTCGCCGCGCGGGATGGGGGCACAGGCGGGCCTTCGCCACTGGCTCCCGCCACAAATAACTGAGGCAGGCTTCCCCCTTGACCCACCGGAATGTTGGGGCCGGGGACGGCGATCGCCTCATTCGGCAGCGCCACAGTGTCGCCATTCGCAGCAATGGACGGCAGAGCAGGCAAGTCGGCCTGGGGTGGCACCGTCGGCGCAGGCGGCGCACTGTCGATCTCCGGTTCAGCCGAGTATAGACCGCTTGCCGTTGCCACCGTCTCCACCGGCGGCGGAATAATCGTCAATTCAACCGCGTCAGAACTGCTGTTATCTGCCTGCACGGCTTGATTCGCCAGTTCGCGGCGGCGCTGAGCAATGCGCGCTCGCAGAGCAACGGCATCGTCCGCTGCATTGGAGGCAGCTGTTGGCTCGGGCTCCGTCGGCTGGGGCTGAGTCGGCGCAGCGGCGATCGCGGGCTCATCGGGAACGACAGGACTTGGGGGCTGCGCCACAGGATCCGCTTGAGACTCGGGTTCTGCCCGATTCGGCACCGCTGGGATAGTCGCGAGAGGCCCCTGCCGACGCGGAGCGCGGGCAGCGGGGGCGGGCTCTGGTGGGTCAAGATCAACAGCAGGCAGCTCGGGCTCCGCAGGCTGAGCAGCGGCGCGGGATGACGCTGCGGGCTCGGGGTCAAGCGAGACCGGAATGGTTGGCGTCGGCTCTAGGGGCGCGATCGCGATCGCGGCAGAATCTGGCACTGGGAGATCATCGTCCGCCGCGATCACCGCAGCTTCTGCTGGCTCAGCCGCAGCCTCTAACGCAGGTTCCGGCACCGCTGGGGCAACGGGCGAAGCTGCCCGAGGCTCTGTCGTTCCCCCCGAGGCAGGGGGACTTCCCTCCGGCGATCCCCACGTTGTTTGTGCAGCGGGGGCGATCGCCGGTTCAGGCGGTTCCGCAACCGCAACCTCAGGGCTAGCGGGTCGAGCTGGGGGGGGCGCGATCGCAACAGGCGCGTCCGACAAAGGTTGCGCAGTGGGCCACGGCGCATAGTCCAGCAGGCTATTCTGGCGATTTTGGCTGATTTGGTTATTGCGCAACACCGGACGCGCGTCCGCATGAAGCACCAAACCAGACTGATTGCGCGTAATCCGGTTTTCAAAAATTTGCGGCGTCGCCTGGGGCGCAATGGAGATCCCCGTCCCCGTGTTTTCAAACACATTGCCCTGCACCTGGGCTGATGACGGGCCATTGATCACCAGCCCCGCCCGCCCATTTTCCACAAAGGCATTATTGCGAATCACCGGGCTCCCGGCCCCAGCAATGTAGACCCCTGCGCCACCACTGCGTACAAAACTGTTTTGCAGAATAACGGGGCTCCCCGACTCAATCCACAGCCCATGCCCGGCGGGATGGGGATTCGACACCGTTACATTCGCGAGCCCCGCGTTATCAGCCCCCACCAGTGTCACATTCTGTAAGCCTTCGCTACGGCTGACATAGCTGGCATTGCCTTGGATGATCACCTGCCCCGCCAATGGCCCCGGCGCACCTTGCACCGTCACCCCCGATCGCAGTTGAATCGGAAATCGCTCCCCCGTGGCCTCGCTATACACCCCCGGCATCAACACAATTACCGTATTGGGCTGGGCGATGCGCAGGGCATGGCCGATAGTCCTAAGGGGCGACATCTGGCTACCATTGCCCTGGAGATCGTGGCCTGCGGTTGAATTCACGTAAATCACGGTGTAGCCCGCATTCTGCACCTGGGCGATCGCCAATTCGCGGTTCGCCTCATCGGGGATAGAAACTGTGACCGCCTCTGCCGCGATCGCAATCCCAAACGTACCGACGACGCTCCCCAACCCCAACCGCACAGCTCTAGAGAATGGACTCATCATGACAACCTTGGCATTGGCCCATTGATCGGCACACAGAACAACCGCAACTCGCCCCAGTGTTAGCGCACGCCACCCCCAAGTGCAACACCTTGGGCACTCGCAGCCAACATCCTAGACCAAACTCAGCACCCCGGGATACTTATGATGATCAGAATCTCTCCCAACCATTTTCCAGGACACAAACGGCTCGGAGACTTGGTATAGCTCAGATCGCGATCGCACAGATCTCATCTTCACGAAAATTAAGGTCTCGCGTAATAACTGCCCGCTACGCCACCGGGCCATCACTTCCGCCAATGCGCCGTTCCAACAGGACACCTTCGCCATCCCGCAGCTCAAAGGATCGCAAATTCTTTAAATCTCGCTGGAGATTCAGCCCCGGCGTCAGCAACGCCACGCGCCAATCTGCCATATCAAGCTGGAGCCAGTCCCCAGGATTCACCGTCATCGGCGCACCGCCCATATGGGTAATCAGCACCACTTCATCACTGGTGTCATCCGTCGGCGTCGGTTCTGACCGATAGCCATAGAATATTGTGCGCTCATCGTCACTAATGCGGTTGAAGCGATCGCGCCCCGTCAAATTTTCGCGCAGCCAAGGCCGCTGGAGACGAAACTGCCGCAACTGCACACCAAAGTGGCTCTGATGGGGATCCAACGTGTCGTAATAACGGCTCACATTACACATATCGTGGCCATCTTCCATAAACGCCATGGCAAACGCCTTCAGCTTCGGGACATCCAGCGTCGCCAAAAAGCGCGGCAAACTGGGCTCATTCAGATCCCCCAAGGCCGGGACTTCACAACTGCCGTTGGTATTTTCCCCCAAGCAGTGTTGGCAGATTTCAGCCACCGCCCCGAGGTCATAGTCCGTTTCGATCATGGCGTCCCGCAGCGCATAGGCAAAGTTACGCAGGTGCTCGTAGTCCGTGAAGCCCAGCGCCTTCAACTGCGGAAAAGCATCGACATCGGCATACATCTCCGGCTCAATCTGCCAGTCCAAAAAGCCAACCTCTTCGGAAACAACCTTGACCCCGTAGCGATCGTCCGTATTCCGAAAGAAGCCCCAGGGCGCTCCCACACTGGCATTCAAAAAGTCCATCGGCAGCCCCGGCGAAAAGCCATGCACCCACAGCAGCGTAGCCGGGTTGTTGTACGCCCGGTGCAGCACCGTGGGCAGGGTTTTACCCAAATTCCAGTTAATCGGTGCATCGCGATCGACCTGGTTGCCCCGGCGCACGGTATCGTGGTTGCCGCAGCCCGTAATCCAGTGGTCGCCCTGAAAGATGACCTCGCAGACCCGCCGCCATTTGCGATCCCAAAAACCCTCTAGGGTCGGGGTGTTATGGGCAAAAATTAGCGGCCCCCATTGAAAGGAACCGGGCTTCATTTCGATCAGGTCACGATAGGTCGATTTTTCTTCCCACCCCGGTTCGGGCCAGGGGCGACCATCCTCAAAAATGGTGAACATCAGCCGCCGATAGCCGAAGATATTTTGCACCACATCGCTCATTGCCAGCAGATAGGCATCATCCTGCTCAACCCGACCGGACAGAGGATTGAAGAAGCGAAAATCTTGCCCGCCATCGACACGAATACCATCGGCCCCGGTGTCGATTTTGCGCCGCTGCATTTCCAGCAAAATAGCGCGCACCTGGGGAAGTTGGTGGTTGAGGTCTTGGCCATACATATTAGGGCCTTTGAAAAACTGCTGGGTCAGCAGTTCCAGCCCTTGATTATCGGAGTGGCCATACACCAGGTCATAGATGAGGTGAATTGGGCCAGCGGAGAAGTTATGCAGGGTCGCAATAAAGTCCACCACCTCGTGGGGGCGCAGGCTTCCTAAAACCGCTGGGTTTGTGGCCGAGGAGGCCAGGATGGGCACGTCGTAGCCCCAGTTTTGGGTGTTGGGTTTGCGCAGGGTGATGTGAATGTGGGTGCTGGTGGCGTCGGGCTCGACGGCAGTGGTGGCTTGCTCGGGGGTGCCATTTGCCGTGGGGTCGTCAGGATCTTCGGGAACGATCGCGAAAAACGCGTGATCGATGTTGGTATCTTCGCGGCGATACTCAATCGTCGGCTCCACCGGCAAAAGCTGCACCGCATCGTACCCGGTGTAGACCGCCTCACCGGGGGTCAGCAACTCGCCCGCTGCCAGCTTGTCGGAAATCCGCTGAAAGACGTGGGTCAAGCCTTCCAACGTGCCTTCTGGGGAAGCCGTCTTGACGTGAATTTGCAGGATATTGGTGGGCGGTGCCACGCGCGGAATTTCCGCATCGGGGATGCCCTTGGGCGCAGCGTGGCGACGAAAGTAGTTGAGGTCGGCGCGCTGGCGCTGGAGGCCGCGCATGTCATAGACCTCGGCGGGGGCAAAAACGCCATAGGGCACCGAATAGGCCAGGGGATCACGAATGATGTGGATGCGGTGGTCGGCATCCACATAGCGCAACCAATAGAACGACCCGGCCTGTTCCCGGTTACCTGCCTGCACACCTGCCACAACGGCCCACAAAAACTCGCCCTGCTGCGCCATTGGCACGCGATCGCGCTGAAATGGGATCGTCTGCTGAGGCTGCCGAAAATCGAGGGGGGACAAGGGCGTAAAAATTTCCAGCTCCAACGTCCGTTCCGACTGAATCACATCCGCCGTGAGTTCCGGCGTCCAAAAGCCAAACTCCGTCAACCCATCGCGCCGGGAGTGAGCCCCAAGCCGCTTCGCAAGGCGCTGGCCCCGCCCAAAGTAGGTATCGTCTGAGGCCATGACTGATGCGGCCCAGTGCAGCAAAGTTTGGGTTTCGTCTTCAACGAGGTGAACGTCCGGAAGGGTCTGAACTGCCACGGTGATTGTCTCTTGCAGGGTGGTTGCCAAGGGGGCATCTTTGTGGGAAGGGATGGGCGACCCGCACCGGAGCTCGGTACTTCTTTCAACGATCGCTCACCTATCTCTAAATTAAGATGCCAAACGGCATCTCAGTGTAGCGACGAGAGCCGCGATCGCGCTTGCCCCAAAAGATGCATTTTCCAGATCTGGCGTCAGCACTTTGTACCGCCCGACCGCCGCGATCGCCCCACAGCCCCCGCGATCGGCAAAATCTGTCCGGGGAGGGACGTGAATTTATCCCCAAGCTGGTGCAATAGAACAGGAGAATCCAGGCAAAGAATATGGTGAGTCACCAAGGCCGTCTTTCCGATGCCGTCCCCCAGGGAATTCAGCGATCGGAGCTTATCGTCCTTTGTCATTCCCTATTTCGCCGGGCGAGGGGTGACGGCCCGTTACGGCATGTCGCGATCGGCCCAACCTCGCACCCCAAAACATTCCACTGCCCCAGCCGAACGCACTGTGCAGGTGTCCGCCCAGGCGGCCCCAACTGCCCCAGCATCTCAGTCATCGACCCGTGTTTCATCTGCGGTTAGGGAACTTCGCCCCAGCCGCTCAAGGTTGTGCGCATTCCGGCGCACCTGTCATGCCCAGTCGAGTTTTTAGGAGAGCCACCGCCATGAAATCGTCCCTCGTCATCCTGTATCACCGAGAACCCTACGACGAAGTCAAGGAAAATGGCCGCATTGTCTATCGCGACAAAAAAAGCCCCAACGGCATCGTCCCCACCCTAAAGAGTTTCTTTGCCAATGCCAAAAGCAGCACCTGGATCGCCTGGAAGCAGGTCACCAGCAAACAACAGAGCAACTTTGAAGAGTGTGTCACGATGGAGGGCGGCAATGAAAGTTGTGTCGTGCGCCGCATTCCCCTCTCGGCGCAGCAGGTCAAGGATTTCTACCACATCACCGCGAAAGAAGCCTTTTGGCCCATCCTGCACTCCTTCCCCGAGCACTTTACCTACGAAAGCTCAGACTGGGAGAACTTCCAGCACATCAACCGCCTTTTTGCCGCAGCCGCCTGCGAAGACGCCGCCGAGGATGCGCTGATCTGGATCCACGACTATAACCTGTGGCTCACGCCCTACTACATTCGTCAAAAGATGCCGAGTGTGAAGATTGCCTTCTTCCACCACACCCCCTTCCCGGCGGCGGATGTGTTCAACATTTTGCACTGGCGACAGGCGATCGTGGATAGCCTCCTCTGCTGTGACCTGTGCGGGTTCCACATTCCTCGCTACGTTGAGAATTTCGTCTCCGTGGCCCGCAGCCTGCGCGAGGTGGAACTGGTCAAACGCGGCCCGGTGCGATCGGCCTTCACCCCCCACGGGCTGGCCCTTGCCGAACCCGAAATGACCACCCAGCTTCGTTACCAGGGACGCACCGTCCATCTCGATGCCTTCCCCGTGGGCACCAACCCGCAATACATCGTCGATGTGGTGAACTCCCCCGAAATACAGGAACGGGTGACCCAGATTCGCAACGACATCGGCGATAACAAGCTGATCGTCTCCGCCGGGCGAGTGGACTATGTGAAAGGCGCGCGGGAAATGCTGCTGTGCTACGAGCGGTTGCTCGATCGCCGCCCCGACCTGCGCGGCAAGGTCAACCTGATTATGACCGCCGTCAAAGCTGCTGAGGGCATGCGCGTCTACAAAACTGCCCAAAGCCAGATCGAGCAGCTCGTGGGCCGCATCAATGGTCGCTTTTCTAAGCTCAACTGGACACCCATCGTCCTTTTTACGGAACCGGTGCCCTTCCAAGACCTGATGGCCTTCTACAAAGCCGCTGATATTGCGTGGGTTCCCCCGCTGCGGGACGGGCTGAATCTGGTGGCAAAGGAGTACATTTCGGCCCATCAGGGGCAGGATGGGGTCTTGATTTTGTCGGAATTCACAGGTTCGGCGGTTGAGCTGCCAGAAGCGGTGTTGACTAATCCCTATTCTGACCAGCACATGGACGAGTGCATCGACCTCGCCCTCTCGATGAGCCCTGAAGAACAACAGCAGCGGATGCAAAAGCTCTACGAGGCCGTCCGCAAGTATGACGTGAAGGAGTGGGCGAACCACATGTTCCGGGAGGCGAATGCGACGGCATTGACCTCGACGCCTGCGCTAGTCTAAGGCCAAAACCGGAGGGATGCGATCGCACCTGCTCGTTGCGTCGCGATCGCATCCCTATCCCCCTTTGACTGACCCCAGTCTGAATCCATCCCACGTTTATCTGAATCCATCCCATGTTTAAAGGACTGCTTGTATGAGAGATCTCCAAGCCATTCAGCGCCGTACCTACGACGTGATCATCATCGGCGGCGGCATCAACGGGGCCGCCACCGCTCGGGATGCCGCCCTGCGCGGCTTGTCTGTCTTGCTGGTCGAAAAAGGTGACTTTGCCGCAGGCACCACCAGTTGGTCTACCCGCCTCATCCACGGCGGGCTGCGCTATCTAGAATATTTTGAGTTTCACCTGGTGCGCGAGTCCCTGCGTGAGCGCGAGATTTTGCTGCGCACGGCCCCTCACCTCGCCAAGCCGATTCAGATGACAATTCCTATCTATGGTGGCGGGTCGCGCAGCTACTGGGAAATTCAGGCCGGGATGGTGCTCTATGACATCCTCAGCTACGACAAAAGCCTGCCCAACCATCGCATGTTGTCGCCCAAAAAGGTGCGGCAGCTCTTTCGATCGCTCGATCCAGAGGATGCCAAGGGAGCTGCGCAATATTACGACGGTCAGGCTGAATATGCCGAGCGGCTCTGCCTCGAAATTTTGATCGACGCCCAAGCGGCTGGGGCGGATGTGTTGAACTACACCACCGTCACGGCACTAGAACGCGAGGGCAATCGCATTACTCAGCTCTCTCTGCATGATCAGATTGCGCAGCAAACCTACACCGTTGCCCTATCTGATCAAACCGTTGTGGTAAATACCGCTGGCCCGTGGGTTGATCGCGTCCTCGGCCTGGGTCAACGCGACGGCCACGCTGCCCCCATTGGCACCGAGCCCAAAATTGGCGGCACCAAGGGCAGCCACATCATTGTTGATCCCTTCCCTGGCGCACCCAACACAGCCCTCTACGTCGAGGCCAAATCCGACGGGCGGCCCTTTTTCATTGTGCCGTGGCTGGGGCAATATCTCATCGGCACCACCGACCTGCGTTACACCGGCGATCTCGATCGCGTCAAGGCAGATGACGACGAAGTAGACTACCTACTGCGGGAAACCAACCGCGTCTTGCCCACAGGCCACCTGACTCGCAAAGACGTGCGTTTCACCTATTCTGGCGTGCGACCCTTGCCCTATAGCGAAGGCAAAAAGGCGGGCAGCATCACCCGTGCTCACATTTTGTACGACCACACCCGCGAAGGCGTCCGCAACTTGATATCCCTGATTGGCGGTAAGTTGACGACCCATCGCCAGGTGGGAGAAGAAATGACCAACTGGGCATTCCAGCAGCGCGGTCAGACCCCACCGCCTTCCCCCACACGCCATCGTCCACTCCCCGGCTGTATTTGGCTGGATGATCCGCGCATCGCCGCCGCCGTTGAACAATACCGCGATCGCGTTCCTGCTGCCAGCCTCGATCATCTTTTCCAAATGTATGGAGCCTGCGCGATCGCCGTGCTCGCCCTAGTGGATGACGCCCCCGACCTCGCCCAGCCCATCGTGGATGGATTGCCCGACCTTCGCGCCCAGGCCGTCTATGCGGTGCAGACGGAGATGGCCCACACCTTGCTAGACATTACCCGGCGACGGACAACCCTAGCCATGCAAGCCAACTACGGCTTTGATGCCCTTCCCGCCTTGACCGAAACCCTGGTCAAACACTGTGGCTGGAGTGCGGAACGCTGCGATCGCGAAATCCAGGCACACCACACCTTCATGGCCGAAAACTGCATCCCCGACTATGCGTTGCAGTCTGAAGGGATGCTGCGATCGCGCAAGGCCGTCGGAGCCGCCTCAGAGTAAGCTGACGACAGGACAATATCACGCCCCTGATCATGCGGTTGCCGCGATCGCAACGCATCCCCTCAGCAACCGCATGATCTGACCCATTCGTCGCTTCTCCCATTCCACAAGGCATCTTCCCCATCCCCACCGCCAGAGGTTCTGAGATGACCACGACCACCCCTTCCCCCATTTCCCTAGACGCTCAACAGGCCCAAGC
>JACYME010000227.1 GCA_015272155.1 Leptolyngbyaceae cyanobacterium T60_A2020_046 | reverse complement strand
ATATTTAAAGTTACAATTGCCAAATTTTTGCCATTGACTAACAGATTTCATTCGTTCTTTTATCGTTTGAGATTGTAATGATCGGCTCAGAAACACCGGGCAATATTCCACCCAACCTTCTACTTCCCGTGCCGGGATATGTGCTTCTAGAGCTTCTCTACTCCAGCTCTAAAACGCTGATTTATCGAGCCTTGAGAGAGGCAGATCAACATCCCGTTGTGATCAAAGTGCTGCGCCAGGAATATCCCAACTTCAACGATCTCGTTCACTTTCGCAATCAGTACATCATCACCCACGGCCTGTCGATACCAGGGATTTTGGCCGCCGATGCCTTGGAGGTCATTGGTCACCGCTATGGCCTAGTGATGGAGGATTTTGGCGGGATTTCGCTCAAGCAATACTTGGCACTGGGGCCGTTGTCGCTGGAGCACTTTTTTGCGATCGCCAAACAACTGGCGACCATCCTTGCAGATCTCTATCGTCACAACATTATTCACAAAGACATCAAACCTGCGAACATTTTGATTCGCCCTGAAACCCATGAAATTAAGCTAATTGATTTTTCCATTGCATCCCAATTGCCCAAAGAAACCTGGGAGATTCAAAGTCCGAATGTGCTTGAGGGCACGCTGGCCTATCTTTCACCTGAGCAAACGGGCCGCATGAACCGGGGTATTGACTACCGCACCGACTTTTATTCTCTGGGAGTGACCTTCTACGAAATGTTGACGGGGCGGCTGCCCTTTACCGCACGGGAGCCGATGGAACTGGTGCATTGTCACCTGGCGAAGCAGCCCGTGCCGCCCCATAAGGTTTTAGCCGCACAGATCGAGTTCGACGATCCGCCGGGGCGGCGGGGGACAATGGGGTGCCCGATCGCGCTGTCGCAGATTGTGATGAAGCTGATGGCAAAAAATGCCGAAGACCGCTATCAGAGCGCGGCAGGGCTTTATCACGATCTGGATCATTGCGAAGCTGAGTGGTTGCAAACCGGACGGATTACGCCCTTTTCGTTGGGGCAGCGGGATCTCAGCGATCGCTTTTTGATTCCCGAAAAGCTGTACGGGCGCGAGGCCGAAGTGCGATCGCTGATGGAAGCCTTTGCCCGCGTTGTGACACCGCCGCTGCGTCGGGGGCTGCGATCGCGGCAGGCCGTCGAGAACCAAGAGCAAGATTTAGCCCCTGTTGAAGGGCGATCGCAACGGGTCGCCAGCCTTGCTCCCCCGGCCTCGATGAGTACCCCCCAGCGCGAACTGATGCTGATTGCGGGCTATTCTGGCATCGGCAAAACGGCTGTTGTCAATGAAGTCCATAAGCCGATCGTGCGTCAGCGGGGATATTTCATTCGCGGCAAGTTTGATCAATTTCACCGCAATGTGCCCCTATCGGCACTGGTGCAAGCCTTCCGCAGCTTGATGGGGCAACTGTTGAGCGAAACGGACGAAGACCTGGCTCGCTGGCGCGATCGCATCCTGGATGCCGTCGTCGGTAACGGTCAGATCCTCATCGACGTAATTCCCGAACTGGAGCGTATCATCGGTTCCCAGCCCCCCGTCCCCGAGTTGTCGGGCACCGCCGCCCAAAACCGTTTTAAGCTGCTGTTTCAGCAGTTCATCCAAGTTTTTACCACCGCCGATCATCCCCTGGTGCTGTTTCTGGATGATTTGCAGTGGGCAGATTTGGCTTCCCTGGCGGTGCTGAAACTGCTGTTGCAGGACGCCGACCGCGGCTATCTGCTGGTGTTGGGAGCCTATCGAGACAACGAAGTAGATGCCACCCACCCGCTGATGCAGGCGATCGCCGAAATTCGCGAGGCCCGTGTCCGAGTCAATACCCTCACCCTGGCCCCATTGAAACCAGAGGATGTCACCGCATGGGTAGCCGATACGCTACACTGTCGCCCCGAAATGGCCCAGCCCTTGGCAGAGTTGGTGTATCAAAAAACGGGCGGCAATCCGTTTTTTGCCACCCAGTTTCTCCGTGCCCTCCACACCGATGGTTGGATTACGTTTAATGCCCGCGATCGCGGCTGGCAGTGCGACATCGCCCAGGTCAAAACCCAAGCCCTGACTGCCGATATCGTGGCGTTCATGGGCGGCCAGTTGGGCAAGCTGCCCCAGCCTACCCAAGCCATGTTGCAAATCGCGGCCTGCATTGGCAATCAGTTTGATTTGCAAACCCTGGCGATCGCCGCCGAAACCAGCCAGATTGAAGTCGCCCTAAAGCTTTGGCCCGCATTGCAGGGGGGCTGGGTGATTCCCATCCGCGAAACCTACAAATTCTTTCAGATGCCAGAGGGGGGCGATGTGCCCGCCGTCGAAGGGGTGATGGTGCCCTATCGGTTTTTGCACGATCGCGTGCAGCAGGCGGCCTACGCCGCTATCCCCGATCGCGAAAAACAAGCCACCCACCTCAACATCGGGCGACTGCTGCGGCACAGCACCCCCGACACCGACCTCGACGCCCACCTGTTTGACATTGTGAATCAGCTCAACCTGGGGCGGGCGGGCATGACCGATGCCGCCGAGCAGCTCGCCCTGGCTGAGCTCAACCTGCAGGCCGGACGCAAGGCGATCGCCGCCACCGCCTACGTCGCCGCCCTAGAGTATCTGGAAACCGGCCTGTCGCTGTTGCCCGCTCATGCCTGGGATAACCACTATGACCTGACATGGGCGCTGCACACCGCCGCCGCTGAGGCCGCATATTTAGCGATTCAGTTTCCGCGATCGATGGCTTTGGCAGCAACGGCCCAAGCCCACGCAGCGACCCTACTCGACCAAGTGGGCATCTATGAACTCCAGATGCAGATCGACATTGCCCAACTGCAAATGGGGCGAGCGGTGGACACCGGACTGGCGGTGCTGGGCCAATTAGGAATCACCCTGCGATCGCAGGTCGCAGCAGATCTCCAGCGCATTTGCCTGCCCACCTTGGCAGCGCTTGACGACCAGCCCACCATGACCGACCCCAACCAGCTTGCCGCCATGCGGATTCTCAAGCTGCTGTGTACGCCCGTGTTTCAAGCACGGCCCGAGCTGTTTCCACAAATCATCATCACCATGATTCAGCTCTGCTTGGATCATGGCAACTCTGCCCTGTCGGCCTTTGCCTATGGGTTTTATGGCCTGCTGCTCGTTGGCATAGGGGACTTTAACCAGGGCTATCATGCGGGCCACATTGCCCTGCATTTGTTGGACGCCTTTGATGCCAAAAAGCTGAAGGCGACGGTCTATAACCTCTTCAATTCCAACAATCGTAGTTGGAAAGAACCTGCCCACAACAGCGTCGCGCCCCTTGCGGAGGGAGTGCAAAGCGGCCTGGAAACGGGGGAGCTGGAATGGGCAGGCTACTGTGCGGCTAATCTTTGCGGCTATCTCTTTTTCACCACCGATAATCTGATGATCGCGAGTGAGCGGCAGCAGCACTACATTCAGCTATGCCAAAAAATTCAGCAAGACATTCCCCTGCGCTTTAGTCAGGTCTGGCACCAGACGGCCCTCAACTTTCAGGGCAAGGCGGCCAACGAGGCTGAGTTCAAAATGTTAGCGGGCCGCAGCTTTGACGAGGCGGCGATGGTGCCAGACTTGCAGGCGGGGGGCGCGGGCACGGTGCTCTACGTGTTTCACACCGCCAAGGCGCTGCTGGCCTATCATGCAGGCGATCGCGCCCTGGCCCTCGACCATGTCGCCCAGAGCGAACCCTACGCCGGAGCTGCCCTTGGCTTTTTGCAGGTGATGGTGTTGAATTTCTACCATTCCCTGGCGCTGCTGCTCGATGCGGAAATGTTGCCCGCCGAGGAGCGGGAGATCGCCCTCCAGCAGGTTGAGCAAAACCAGGCCCAAATGTTGAACTGGGCCGCCCACTCTCCAGAAAATAATCGCCACCGCTATGCCTTGGTTGCGGCAGAACAGGCGCGGGTGTTGGGGCACACTTGGCAGGCTGCCGAACGCTATGATGAGGCGATCGCGGCGGCTGAGGCCCACCACAATTTTGCGGAGGCGGCCCTCGCCAATGAAGTCGCGGCGCGGTTTTATCTGGCCCAAGGGCGCGATCGCGTGGCCCAGGCATACCTCCAGGAAGCCTACCAGGGCTATGCCCAGTGGGGCGCAAAGGCCAAACTTGAGGCACTAGAACAGCGCTATCCCACCGCGTTGCAGCCGTTACTTGCCATGCAACGCAGCCGGTCGGCCCTGATTGCCTTTCCCGACCTCGTCACCGTCAGCAGTTCTAATAGCGCGACAGAAGTGCTGGATCTGGCGACGGTGATCCGGGCCTCCCAGGCGCTCTCAGGGGAGCTGAATTCTGAGGCGCTGATGCTCACACTGTTGCAGGTTGTGGTCGAAAATGCCGGGGCAGAGCGGGCCGTGTTGATGCTCCAGAAAGACGATCGCCTGTTTTTAGTCGCGCAGTGTGCCAACCGTTTGGATTGCGAGATCCGCAGCATCCCCGTCGAAGGCAGTCAGCAGGTACCTGAGCGCCTGATTCGCTACGTGTTTCGGATGGCGGAAGCCGTAGTGGTGGATGACATGGCCCAGCAGGCGGAGTTTGCCGCTGATCCATACTTTGCAGAACATCCGCCGCGATCGGTGTTGTGTTTGCCGTTGCTGCGCCAAGGACACACGGTCGGCGTGCTCTATCTCGAAAATAATCGCGTGGCCGGGGCGTTTACCCGCGATCGCATCCAGGTGTTGAATGTGTTATGTACCCAGGCGGCCATTTCCTTTGAAAATGCAGCGTTGTACGAAAGTTTGCAGGCCACCAACCAACATCTGCAAAGTTCCCTCGAAGCCTTGCAAGAGACGCAAAATCAACTGATCCAGGCGACCGAAAAACTCCAGCACGACGCCTTCCACGATGCCTTAACGGGGTTGCCCAACCGGTTGTGGCTCGTCGAGCTGTTGGATCACGTTCTCCAGATTTATCGGCGCAATCCCCAGCGCGGATTTGCCGTCCTATTCATCGATCTCGATCGCTTCAAGCTGATCAACGAGAGCCTGGGCCACACCATTGGAGACGACCTGCTGCGGGCCGTGGCCAATCGCCTCCAGCACTGTGTTCGGGACTCTGATGCGATCGCGCGTCTAGGCGGCGACGAGTTTGCTGTGCTGTTAGAAGAATTAGACCGCCCTGAAACCGCGATCGCGATCGCCCAACACATCCAAATCGAGCTAGCGCGGCCCTTCACCGTCAGCGGCTACGAAGTCTTTACCGAAGCCAGCATCGGCATCGCCTTCAGTGACCCGCGCTATCAGCACGGCGCAAGCCTAATGCGCGATGCCGATACCGCGCTTTACCACGCCAAAGCCCAGGGACGCAATCGCCACGCTGTCTTTGATCCGGCCATGCAGCAATTGGTGACCCGCCGCCTGCGCCTCGAAGGTGACCTGCGGCGCGCGATCGTGGCCCAAGAATTTGAGCTGCACTATCAGCCCATCGTCTCCCTCACAACCGGCACCCTTCGCGGCGTTGAAGCACTATTGCGCTGGCATCATCCCCAACGCGGCTGGATTTCCCCCGTCGAATTTATTCCCGTCGCAGAGGAAACCGGGTTGATTGGCCCCCTCGGCAATTGGGTGTTTCGCGAAGCCTGCGAACAACTCCAGCGCTGGCAAACCGCTGATCCGGGCCTCAGCATCATGATGAATATCAACCTCTCGGCGATGCAGCTCAAGCAGGCTGATTTGATCGACAGTTTTCAGGCGGTGTTAGAAAGCCTGACCGTACCGCGATCGCGCATCAAACTCGAAATCACCGAAAGCTGTATCCTCGAAACCTTTACCGCCGAAGCTCGCCGCCTAAAACAATTGCAAGAGCTGGGCCTACGCCTGTGCATCGATGACTTTGGCACGGGGTACTCGTCCCTCAGTCGGCTCCATGAATTCCCCATCGACACCCTCAAAATTGACCTGTCCTTTGTGCAGCGCATGACCGACGACTCCAACGAAACCGTGCGGATGATTGTCACCCTGGCCCATAGTCTGGGGCTTGAGGTCGTGGCAGAGGGCATCGCAACGCCTGATGCGCTGCGTCGGCTGCGATCGCTAGGCTGCGAATTAGGCCAAGGATACTGGTTTTCGCGCCCAGTCCCTGGCCCCGAGGTCGTGCCGTGGTTCCACACCACCTTCAATAATTGGGAAGGGTAAACAACCTGAGTTCGGGATAAGTCGTCAATTACGCAAGCCCGATCCGTTGCCCGAGAATTTCCCCTCCTTGGAAGGGCCAGGGGTGGGTTTACCGCCGGGTTTTACCCACCCCGTCCTGCGGACACCCCTCCCTAAGAGGGGAAAAGACTGGCCAATGGCTTAACCCGAACCGACGTTAAACACCACACTGGCCCACCAGCTTAGGACATGCCCCATCCTACCAATGCACAACCCGGAAGCAAGGGTCTCCCCATGAGCGCTGAACCCATGTCATAGACCCGTTGCTGGTCGTTAAGCCTGCTCGGTAAGGCGGGTGAGAAGCTTGTTCGATCGCTCCACAAACGACTTCATCCCCGTCGCATCAAAACCCTTTTGAGCCATCAGCGCGAGATCATAAACATGCTGGCAAATGAGCACCACCATTTCCTCCGTTGGTGACGTACTGCCATCGGCCTGCACGATCGCACCCTGGCTCAAATTCACCAGGTTTTGAATCATCGGATGCGCCGTATTCACCAACAGCACATGTTCCTCAGGAAATTCCATGGTTTGCTGCTGCATCATCGCCAGCATTTCCTGCATTCGGCGTGTAGCCTCAGGCAGCAATACCATCGCGGGGGGCGTATCCGGGCTATCTGATTTCAGCGCCTCAGTCCGAACATTTACCTTGGGTCGATTCAGTGCTTTTTCAAACAGCGCCTTGATCTGATCATCCCGCGTTTGATTGGTATTAGGATCAATAATTTCGCTTTGCTTCTCCTTGTCTAGCAACGTTTCATCCAGGTCTGCATCGACCCGCGAAAACTTCACATCTGGATATTCTCGCTCTAGGAAAGAGACGAAATGGGTATCAATGAAGCTATCGAAGAACAGCACTTCCAGACCTTGGGATTGGTGTAAAGCAATGTAGGTTGCTTGAGAGGCTTCATCGGTGGCATAAAAGACGCGATTTTCGTGGCGATCGCGATTACGCTCCAAGTATTCCTTGAGGGTTGTGTAGGCATAACCCTTTGCATCTTTCGCCGCCCCCGGTTTCGCTTCGACCTCAGCCCAAGCATCATCGCCATCGGCCTGCACCTCCACCGTTGGAGTCTCCACGTCCGCCGCCTCAAACTGAGCCGTCGTACGGTAAATGATGACATCTTCCACTTGCTTCTTGAATTTGTCATCATTGAGCGACCCAAACTTGATAAAAGTGCCCAAATCCTGCCAGGAAGCGACATATTTTGCGCGATCGTCCCGATAGAGCGCCTTGAGGCTGTCGCCAACCTTTCTTGCGATATAGTCGGCAATCTTGCGCACAGTGCGATCGTTTTGCAAAAAGCTACGCGACACATTGAGCGGAATATCCGTGCTGTCAATGACGCCGCGCAACGGCATCAAGAAACGCGGAATCACCTCTTCACAGTTGTCACTCACAAAAACTTGATTGCAGAACAGCTTAATGTTGCTCTTCGTGACATCAATGTCAGGCTTAATCTTGGGAAAATAGAGAATCCCATTCACCACAAAGGGATAATCGGTATTGAGATGAACCCAGAGGATAGGATCTTCCTGAAAAGGGTAAAGATAGCGATAAAACTCTAGATAGTCCTCATCCTTGAGCGAACTTGGGGATTGTTTCCACGGCGCTTCATGCTTATTAATTGTCTCGTCATCTAGGATGATAGGGACGGGCATAAAGTCGCAGTAGGTCTTGATCAACTGCTTGACGCGAGCCGCCTCTAAATATTCTGTTTCCTCCTCAAGGAGATGCAGGGTCACCGTAGTGCCGACGCTGCTGCGCTCTGAAGGAGACAGTTCAAATTCCGTTGTGCCATCGCAACTCCAGTGAACGGCTTCTGCCCCCTCGCGATAGGACAGGGTATCAATTTCAACCCGGCTCGACACCATGAATGATGAGTAAAAGCCAAGGCCAAAGTGACCGATGATATTGGCGTCGCCGCTGTCTTTGAACTTGGCGACAAACTCCTCTGCACTGGAGAACGCAACCTGATTAATGTACTTTTTGACTTCGTCTGCGGTCATCCCAAGACCTGTGTCAGAAATGCTGAGGGTTTTGGCATCTTTATCGATCGCGATACGAATTTCTGGATGACTCATATCGCCAGAATATTCCCCCGATCGCGCCAAGAGAGAAAGCTTCTGGATAGCATCTACGGCGTTAGACACCAACTCCCGCAGGAAGATTTCATGCTCGGAGTAGAGCCACTTTTTAATAATCGGGAAAATATTCTCAGTATGGATACTGATGTTGCCCTTTTCCAGAATTGTTGCCATAGTCCCAAAATCCGTGGTTGCAAGCAGCGTGGACGGCTTGATTGTCGAGGAAGATCACGCCCTTCATCAATGGCAAAACCGCCCCTCACGAAGTTCGGGTTCCCTCACTGCTTGCGATCGCACTGGAGTTCTGGAAACTTGCCCCCACGCATCGGGGATGCGGCACCCTTAATTCCCGTAGACACCCAGGCAGAGATCACTGAGAACGCTGTGAATTGGCATCTCTGGTGTGGCAGGCTGCATCGAGCTGCGATAGGTTTGGCTATCTAAAATGCGGTTGTCTGCATCTAAAAAGGAAGCTTGCTCTAGGGCATAGCTGAGGGAGGTGCAGTCGGTAATGTAGTCAAACTGTCCCGCTGCTGTGCCATTGTCGCTAACGGGTTGCCGACGGGCCAAAAGCTGAAAGCGTAGGGTCTCTCCCTGGCGACTAAAACTAGGATTCAACCACCACCGCTGGGTGACTTCTGCACCACTGGCCCCTTCAAACGTATCTTCGTAGAGAAAGATCCAATCGCTGTAGGGATCGGCGTTGCTTTGGGCGAGGTGCGGCATCGTTGCGCGATCGCTCACCACCCCCGGAACTGCAATGAACGAAACAGCCAATAAAGAAGAAAGAAAAATCATGGTGACCTTTGGGCAGTAACGATTAAGGACTTGAGGGGTCAACCAACCAGCATTCGCGTTCAGTCCAGCAAGCCTAACCCTAACCAGTTTCTCTCCAACGCTACTGAACCTGCCGAGAATTTTCCACCCTCATTGCTATTGAGAATCAGAAATCAGTGGTGGGGTTCCCTCCCAATTCAGGCAATACCGCCACCGAGACTCTCATCCCTCTGCTTCCGGATAGGCGACAAGGATACGAGAAACGCTGATTGGAGGCGAATTGTTCTGGTCGCTTCCGATGCTCTGGGCACCATTCTGCGGTGGCTGACTCCCCTATAATGGAGCGCGGGTTCACATTTCTTATTTCTATTAATGGAGGCATTCCTTCGTGTATCCCCAGCCGCCCTACGTGCTTTTTGTTGCTGGCTTCCTTGCTGCGGTTGCGGCAGGGTCAGCCTTTGGAGCCACGCTGCAACAGTTCACACAAAAGTGGGCTCGCGATCGCGGTAGCGTCTTGCTTAAGGACGTGCGTGGCTTCTCGCTCCAGCTTCCTTACTTTGGCATCTGTAGCGGAGTTTGCGTGTTTTTAGCCTCTGGCATTCAGCTCTTTGGCTTTCCAGCCGGGCCGGCCTATGCCCTCGGTGCATCCATGACTGGGCTGATGGCGTTACTCGTGTGGCGACAGCTTGGGGTCATCCTCAAGCAACTGGAGAAGGGCGGGTCTAAGGCGCTTGACCTTGATGCATTTTGACCGGGAGAAATCGAGTCAACGCTTGAAGCATCTGCGGTCTGCATCATTCCCGAACTGGCGTAACGCCATTCATCCCTAGCCCAGGTGGAAGCATTCCGGCATCGGTCGTGGGCGAGCCGCTCACGTCTGAATCACGGCCCCAAGGAGCGCTAGACCTAGGTTCTCGCCCTGCGGGAAACCGTCAGGGAGCAAGTTCAACTCACCAGAGCTTGGAATGGTCAGAAACCGCCTCTAATGAGGAGATTCGCGATCGCAGTATCACGCCGCCATATCGCTAGAGTTAAGTCCATACCAAGGGCTCAGTAGCGGGTAGTGTAGCCTCCTCGATTGGGGACTCTGGAGCCAGCCCCGATCGCGAACTTGTTCTCACTAACTGTTTCTGACACCATCTAGGGACTCATTTGCCGTGCAGTTTCTCTTTCAGCTTTACCTTCCCATTGGGGCTGCGGTGCTGGCTGGGGCACTTCTGAGCTACGTCCTCGGTCTACCCATCCTCCAGCGTGGGTTTCGCCGCCCCCTGCATCTCCAGCTTCCGGCATTTTTGGGGCGATTTCTTTTTCTCATCGGCGTCCCCATCAGCATCATCAGCTTTTTGCACCGAGCTGACCTCTCTGGTGGCGTACTGCTAGCTCCACTAGTGGCTTGGGGAGCGATTTTTCTCGCCTTGCTTTGTAGCCGCTTTTGGATTAATCCCCAAGTTCAGGCATGGCCACGACCAGCCCAGGGCACCTTTGCCCTAGCGTCAATGCTTGGCAATACCGGCTACATTGGGTTTCCAGTGATTTTGCTCTTGCCGCAGTTGGGGCCAGATTATTTTGGCTGGGCCCTGTTTTACGACGTGCTGGGGACGCTGTTGGGGGCCTATGTGCTGGGGGTGATTCTGGCGTCGCAGTTTGGCGAAGCTCGGACAGGGGGCGATCGCGGATCAACACAGCAGCGATGGCTCAGAAACCTCACGGAGCTGGTCAAAAACCCAACCATTCTGGCCTTTGGTCTAGGGCTGGCACTGCGATCGGTGACCTTTCCCCCCTTGCTAGATCAGGGTTTGAAGGGCTTTGCCTGGTCGATGGTAATGTTGTCTCTGGCGCTGATGGGAATGCGGCTGCAACAACTGCGGTCTTGGGGAAAGCTGGCTCCGGCGATCGCGGCGGTGAGCATTCGGATGCTGCTAATTCCGCTGGTGGTAGGAGTCGCCCTCACCGCGATCGGCATGTCTGGCCCGCCGCGTCTGGTGATGGTGCTCCAAGCCGGAATGCCCTCGGCCTTTGCCACGCTCGTTTTAGCCGAAACCTATGCCCTCGATCGCGACCTTGCCGTAACCTGTGTGGGCGTAAGTTCAGCCTGTTTATTACTGACCCTCCCAATTTGGATGTGGGGATTTTGCACCTGGTAAATCATTGATAATCCTGAGGTTTTCTCGCAACTGATGGAGAATTAAGTAGTCTGCTTGCGAAAAATCGAGTCAGATTGTCAAGATGGTGACGGATACAGCGTTTCCTTGCTTAGTGAGGTGCGCTCCATCCCCGGATGTCAATGGTTACGTGGCTGTTTTTCACCTCACTGGCGTCAAAAAGGCTGTATCTGGAGTCGATATAACACTTCACCTCCCCACCCCCTTTGCTTAGGCGATGGGGAGCTGCATTAAGGTTGCGGCTTCGCTCCATCTCAACCTGTTGGAAGGCGTCATTGTAATGGCGATCGCTCCAGCGCGGATGATAAGAGCCCTCGGGGCTGGAGGGGTGCGATAGGGTCTCTCGTCGTCCTGTTCTCTGTGGAACCTGAAATACCTCACGTAAAGGTTAGATCATCGGTTATGAATTGGGTTGCAACATCGAATCTCTGGGGTCAATCGCGTCATTGGAGTCGCGTCGCAGGCGTTGGGCTCATCGCTCTGGGCCTAACCATGGGGTGCCAAGCGGGCCAAAACTCTGCTGAGGGGGACGCAGAAAGCGACGTTCTTCAAATTTGGTGGAGCGAAGGCTACTACCCCGAAGAAACTGAGGCCATTCGCAATGCTGTGGCAAGCTGGGAAGCAGAGTCGGGCTTGGATGCGGAGCTCGTTTTCTACAGCGAAAAAGATTTGATTCAGCAAACGGAAAGCGCGATCGCGGCGGGCAATCCCCCCGATGTGATTTATGGCTATAGCCTCGATTTTGCGGTGATTCCGCGCCTAGCCTGGGAAGGAAAACTGGCCGATGTTACCGATGTCGTTGGCCCCTTGGAGGGTCTCTACAGCTCCACTGCCCTAGAAAGCGTCTACTACCAAAACCAGCAGGACAACATTCGCAGCTACTACGCGGTCCCCATTTCTCAGCAAACCACTCATATTCATTATTGGGCCAGCTTGCTTGAAGACGCTGGCAAATCTGCTGATGCGATCCCCACCGATTGGGAAGGCTTCTGGGCATTTTGGTCAGATGCCCAAGTAAACCTGCGCGAGGCGACTAACAATACGAATCTGTTTGCGCTTGGGCTGCCGATGTCTACCGCTGCAACGGACACAAGCTACCTGATTGAGCAATTTTTAGATGCGTACAATGTGACCCTCGTCTCTCCGGCTGGCGATCTGTTGGTGGATAATCCGGAAGTGCGGGCGGGTATCATTCGCGTCTTGGAGGAATACACCCAGTTTTACCGCGATGGCCAGGTGCCGCCCAATGCTATTGACTGGAGTGATCCCGATAACAACGTGACCTTCCTCAGCCGCCTGACGCTGATGACAGTGAACCCGAGTATGTCGATTCCGGGTTCTCAGCGGCAAGATGCAATAACCTACAACGAGCAGATGGTCACGATTCCGTGGCCAAGTAAACCGGACGGATCTTCGCTGCGATCGCTGGTATCCACAAAGCAAGTTGCGATTCTGGCGGATTCGCCTCAGCTTGAAGAAGCGAAGTCCTTTTTGTCCTATCTGATTCAGCCTGAGGTGCTGAGCCAGTACATTGAGGGAGCCCAGGGTCGCTTCTTCCCAGTCATGCCCTCCATGCTCGAAAGCGACTTTTGGACGAATGAGGATGATCCCCATACCGTTGTCGCAGCAACTCAGTTTACAGACACTCGCCCCTTTGATACGGTCTACAACCCGGCCTACAGTCAGGTGCAGAAAGACAGCATTTGGGGGCAGGCGGTTCGTAAGATTGTGGTCGATGGGGTGCCGCCAGAAGAGGCTGCGGATGAGGCGATCGCAGCGATTAAACAAATCTTTACGGAGTGGGAATAGCACCATGTCCCAAAGCTGGCAGCATCGGCAATGGCAGAGTGGGATGATTGCCCTGGCGGTAGCGATCGCGTCTGCCCTGGAGCCGTTGCCAGCAATCGCTCACCGGGCAATCGCGGCTGAAGGAACCGCGATCGCAGCACCTACCCAGCTCGCCCAGCAATCTCCCCCCACCGAAGAGAGCGAACCCGCACCCCTTGCGCCATCGCCCTGGTGGCTGATTGTGATGCCCGCCATTCCCTTACTGGGCGGCTCATTCACCTGTATCAAGCGTCGTCTCACTGCCCAACGAACCCGCTCGATGGATGCTGCGCCAAGGGGTTCGGGTTCCTTGGGCGACCTCTGGGTGGTGAGCTACTTCCCGCTTCTAGGGCTCACTGCGGTGAGCTTGGTGACCTTTGGGGTCTATGTGTTCCAGCGATCGCAGTTGATTGCCCCAGTCATCACTGACCTTGAAGCCGTCGCCGCCGACCAAGAAGCCGCCCTCGACGATTGGTTTGATGGCCAGCGACAGGCCGTGCTCGATGTCGCCAGCCAACCCGAAAACTTGCCCGACATTGAGGAACTGCTGACCGAAGGGGCCGGGCGATCGCCCGCCACAGACCCCGATCTGAAAGACGCCTACGACGCCGTGAAAGACTATCTGGAAAATCTAGAAGCCTTTGACAGTGCCGAGCCCAGCATCGCCCTACTCACGAATGGTGGCATTGTCGTCTTTTCCACCACCCCGGCCCGCGAGGGACAGTATCAGCCCTTGCAAAATACCACCACCTACTTCACCCAAGACCGCGACACCCAAGTCCCGAACCTGTATGTGTCGCCCCTCACCGACGAGCTACAAATTACCTTTGCAACCCCCATCTTCAATGAAGACAACAATCGGATTGGGGTGATTGCCGTCGATCTTGACCTCAATGACCTTGCCCAGCACATTGAAGCCACTCCCCGCCAACCCCAGGACTCAGCTTGGGCAGAATCTAGCAGCCGTTCCATTTATCTCGTCGGTCGGGCATCCTTAGTCAAGAATCAAGTGATTTCGACTGACATGGATACATGGGCAGAGTTTTCTGATGGGGTAGACAGCCTTGGAATTCATGCCGCAGTTGTCGAGCGGCGCGATGGTGCAGGGCTTTACCTCAACCCGGCCAAGGTTCCAGTCATTGGGGTTTATCGCTGGGCACAGCGACACAACCTGGCCCTCATGGTCGAAGTGAACCAGGCTGAGGTTTTGCAACCGGCCCAACGCACTGCCCGACGCATCTTTAGTATTGGCATGGGGATCGTCGTTGCAGGAAGTCTTCTATCCCTTTGGCTAAGGCGAAACACTCAGGCTGCGGATGGGGATGTCACGCCATCCTCCGATGCCGTCTCGCCCACTTCCCCCGAGCAGCAACCTGGATCCTGTGAATGAAGATTATCCGCCGCAGCCTTTTGACTCAGCTTGTCAGTTCGTTTTCAGTGCTGTCACTCGTGACGGTCAGCCTGGTGTCTTACAACGCCTATGTGCGGGCGCGGCAAGCCCTACAAGAGTCGGTCTTCGATCGCTTGAGTGTTGCGGCTTCCTTGAAGGAATTTGAGCTGAATCAGTGGTTTGATGCCCAACGTCGAGATGCTGTGATTTTGGCTCAGTCTCCCGTTGTGGTGAATGCGATCGCCGATTTAGCGCCCAATGCCGCTAGCGCAGAAGAACAGGCTGACGTTCAGGCCGAAATCACCCGTTACTTTGAAACCGTCCTCAATATTAAGCCTGCCATCCGCGACATTGACATCCTCACCGTGGGGGGCATCGTTATCCTTTCCACCGATCCAACTCAGCCTGGCCTTTACAAACCCGTCAGCAATAACAGCACCTACTTTGAGCCCAATCAAGAAAACGTTATCCCCAACATCTACATTTCAACGCTAACCCAGCAGCCTACTATCACCTTTGCCACGCCGATTCTGGATGAAAACGGCGATCGCCAAGCCTTTATTACCATCACCCTCAATCTCGACGCCATTAACCGCCTCATCAGCGAGCGCACCGGCCTGGGAGAAACCGGCGAAACCTACCTCGTCAAAGAACTGAATAATCGCAACGTCTTTGTCTCGGGCGATCACTACGATATTCGCACCGTGGAGCAAGGTGTCGAAAGCCTCGGCATCAACCAAGCCATGCGTCGCCTTGATGGTCAAGCCCTCTACGAAAATTATGACGGGGTGCCAGTCATCGGTGTGCATAACTGGCTAGAGCAGAATAACGTGGCCCTCATAGCCGAACTGTCTCAAAAGGAAGCCTTTGCCCCTGCGGTGATGCTGGCGCGGGAAATTTTTGTAATTGGCGTTGGTTCCGCAGGGATTTTGCTGGTGCTGATCTACTGGCTGGCGCGTCACATCGCCCGTCCGGTGATTGTGATTACGGATGCTGCTGCCGCGATCGAAGCAGAGGAATTTGATACGAAGATGCTCAGTCCTGTGATTGAGCGTCCCGACGAGCTAGGACGACTGGCCCGCGTGTTTCAGGGGATGGCCGAGCAAGTCTATGCACGAGAAGCAAAGCTCAAGCGCCAGGTTGCAGAACTCAAAATCGAAATTGATCAGGCGCGCAAGGAACGGCAGGTAGCCGAAATCACAGAAAC
>JACYME010000136.1 GCA_015272155.1 Leptolyngbyaceae cyanobacterium T60_A2020_046 | reverse complement strand
CCGATCTGGCCATGCTTGTGGAGTCGGGCAACCGTCGCCCCACTCCGTGAAGTTATATGAAGTCCTGCTAATCACCCGCAATAACGATGCCAACTTTGTAAAGGTTCCAGGAATTCTATTTATGGGTAAGCAACCGGACTTGATATTACGGGGCTGGGCACCGCGATCGCGCTGTGTGAAGGAGCTCTGGCGCGATCGCCGCGAATCCGTAGAAGCACCCACAGATACCCATGCAATCAACTTCATGGGCCTGTGCTTCTAAAGCCTGATCATTGTGACGGCACTCAAAGCGCCTTGAGTTGCTCGTGAGCAGACTGACTGAGCGCCTCAGGCCCAGTTGCCTGACCCAGTTGGGCCGCAGTTTCAAAGGAATTCCGCGTCGATTCAACGTCTCCTAACGCAACATAGGCAGGGCCAATAAAAAGGACTAAGTTTCTCCCTTGGCTATATCGATCGCCAGTGGCAATGAAGATCTCTTGAGCAGCTAAAAACAGTTTCAGTTGTTCTGACACCGTTGCCTTGAGCGCACCCACCCCCAAAAGGGTGTTGGCTTCGCCGAGGCGATCCCCCACCTCGCGATAAATGCGCAAGGCGGCGTCGTAGTTGTCCAGCGCCTCGCGACTTTGGCCGAGGAATTGCAGCACATTGCCCTGGGCTCTTAGGGTGTTTCCATAGCGTCGCCGGTCGTGGGGTGTGGTGGGCTGCCAGTGGGCTGTCAGGGATTGATAGAGGGGTAAAAGTGACGCGCGATCGCCCCGCAACGCAATCACCATTTCACAACTGCTGTAGGGATCAGCGGGGTTCGTTTGCCGCTGCAACAGATCAATCGCCGCCCCATATTGCCCCAGTTGCCCCGAGTGGTAGGCCAATTCTAGGTATGTCGCCACCGCCGCCTGCCCATCCTCGCGCGTCAGTTGGGGCTTGCAGACCTGTCGATAAAACTTCACCGCGCGCTCGTGGGCCAGGGTCAACGTCCCCTGCCGCTGCACATAGCGGGTAATCAGCGGCAGCAAAAAATAGCGGCGGGGCTGGGGGTAGGCAGGGGGTTCTTCTTGTAACAACGCAAGCCGCACCAGATATCGCAGGGTGTGGGCCTCAAACTGCGGATCAGCGGCCAGCACCCCATCCGCCATGGCCAAGGCCATCGCCCCATCAAACCGGGGCCGATAGACGCTCACATGCCGCAACAGCGCTTGCTGCTCGGGGGCAAGGCGGCCATAGCTCGCCTCAAACACCCGCCCCACGCTGGTCTCTGGGTCGCCCCGGTGTGCCCCCATGTAGGCAAACAAATCGGGATTTAGTCGGGCCCATTCGCTGATGGGTGGCTCCTCGCCATAGGTATCCCACAATTGCCCCACAATCAAGTTCAGCAACAGCGGGTGCCCATCGGTCAGCCGGGCAAAGTCAGCCAGTTCGGCTTCATCACCCTGCACTCCCTGGGCCCGGAGCAGCGCCACCGCCGCATCTGGGGTCAACCCCTGCAAGCTCTGGGTTCGACACCGCTGTCGCCGCAGGTTTGGGGGGAGGTCGGGCTGTTCGCGACTGGTCACCACCAGTTGGCTCGTCGTCCCCTGCTCCAGCCACCGCATCAAAAACTGACGATAGTCCGCAAAGGTAGCGGCATCCGCCGTCAACGTTTCTAAGTTATTTAGCACCACCAGCGTGGGCTGTGCCGAAAGCTGCTGCACCAGCAGCGCGATCAGGGTCGCAATGTCGATGCGATCGTCCACCGGGCGACCGAGGGTGTGCAACAACCACATCCCAAACACCCGAAACGAATAGACCAGACTAAAGTTCACCCACTCTGTCCGCACTGCCTGAACTTGGGTCAGCCATTTCGCTGCCAGAGCCGATTTGCCAAACCCGCCCACACCAATGATTTCAACCAGCCTCACCGTGGGTTCTGCCAACCAAGCACTGAGGTCGGCCAGTTCTTGCTCACGTCCCTGCCAATGGGTCAATACCGGGCGGGTTTGGTCGGGCTCTAGGGCCACCGCTGGAATGCTCGATTGCCGAGGCGACAAAAACACCGCCTCTAATTCAGCCCAGCGCCTGTCTCGCTGATGAAATTGACGCTGGGCCACCATGATCTCAGGCAAGTGCTGGGCAATCACCGCCCCATGAATGCCGCCGCTGCCCAAGTCTGTCGATTGGTCGCGGGTCAGTTTGGCCATCCCACAGACCTTGCCCGTGCGCCCATTCAACAGCGCCGCGCCGCTCATGCCCGGCTGCATCTGGCCCTGTTTGAGTAGCATCAGCGACAGGCCGTTTTCGGTAAAGTTGCCTTCGCAGATAAAGCTCGCCGGCCGACCATCGGGATAGTCCCGGTCGGGATAGCCAAAGAGATAGAGATCATCCTGCCGCTGCACGTCGTCATCTAGCCACACACAGGGCAAGTCCTCTCGGGGTGGGGCAAAGGTAAGCAGCGCGAGGTCTTGGCTGGGCACCGTGCGGGCCACGGTGGCGGTGGCAAAGTGCAGCTCAGTTTGCCACCGGATTTGAATGGGCCCTTCCCCCGCCGATCGCACCCCATGCTCGCAGGTCAGCACCCATCCCGGCGCAACCAAAAAGCCCGTGCCACAGGTGCCATCGGCAATCATGAGCTCGACGGTGCATTGGGCAAGCAAATCTTCAAGGCGATCAAGGATCACGCGATCGCCTCCCCAGCGTTAGATGGTGTCTTTGGGGACTCCGCAGCTTTCTCCGGTGTTCTCGCCCATTCCAGGGTGACCTCCAGGGTGGCGTTGCCCCCGCCCTTAACTAAAAGTGCTGTCAGTTGTCCCGACTCTATCCCAATATCCAGGCCAAACTTGACGGTTGCCTTGGTGGGCATAGCTTTGTGTATCGGTGCCGCGATCGCCTCCACCACGCCCTCGATCGCTCGGCCTAAGTCCTTGACGCTGGGTGGTCTTCCCCCAGCAACATCCTGCCTGCCGCCGACTGCCGCCACCTGAATTTGCACAATCGTGCCATCCTCTAAGCTGGCCTTGACGGTTTCAATGCGCTCGTTCGTCATGCCGCAGCCATCCAACCCCAGGAGACTGCCCCGATTTTAGCCAGACTGACGCAAAATTGACGGAATTTCAGGCCATCTTTAACTGCCCTAAAAAAAAGCGCAGTAGGACGTAGATGGCGCTCACGGTGAGCTGGATAGACGCGATCGGATCGCCGTAGTGCAAAAAGGTCTGAAACGAAATGCGCTTGCCGTGCTGTTCTGCGATGCCCGCCGCGACAATGTTTGATGACGCCCCCACCAGCGTCCCATTTCCGCCCAGCATTGCCCCAAACATCATGGCGTAAAACAGTGGCAGCACCACCACGGGCAAACTGCCCGAAAACCCAGGCTCCAGGATATCGCTGGTCGCTAGCCCCACATTCACCACATACTCTTTGAGCAGCGGTACCATCGCCACCACCAGGGGAATATTCGGCACCAGGCTCGACAACAGCCCCACCATCAGCATCAGCATGACAGCGCCCAGCGCAATGTTGCGCCCCAAAATAACCGCTAACACGCTGGAGGCTGCGCTCAGGACGCCCGTTTTTTCCAATGCGCCGATGAGGACAAATGCGCTCATAAAGAAGATCAGCGTGCTCCAGTCCACATCACGCAGAATGTTTTGGATCGAGTCAATCCGGCTGTGGTGGGTAATCAGCAGGCACACCCTGCCCCCGCCCGCCTGCCCCGGCCTAAACACTCATCGCCAACATCCGCTGGATGGGCTTGAGCGCCGCGACCCGAATCGCCTCTGGCATCGTGATCTCGGGGGTGCGATTTTGCATCGCCAGATAAAGCTTTTCCAGCGTGTTCAGCCGCATGTGAGGACACTCGTTGCAGGCGCAGTTGTTGAGCCCTGGTGCAGGGATAAACAGCTTGTGGGGCACCTGCTTTTCCATTTGGTGAATGATGCCGGGTTCTGTCACCACGATGAACTGATCCAGCTCTCGCCGCTGCACGTAGTTCAGCAATGCCGTTGTCGAGCCGATAAAGTGGGCGTGGCGCAGCACGGGCTCCTCACACTCGGGGTGGGCGACCACCTCCGCGTGGGGATACTCCATCATGAGCTGCACCAGTCGCCTTTCTGAAAAGGTTTCGTGGACCATGCAACTCCCTTGCCAAAGGACGAGGTCGCGTCCGGTTTGGGCGGCCACATAGCGCCCCAGGTTGCGATCGGGGGCAAAGATAATGGGCTGCTCTGGGGGAATTTGTTGGATGATTTTGACGGCGTTGGAACTGGTGCAGATGATGTCGCTCATGGCCTTGATTTCGGCGGAGCAGTTGATGTACGACACCACGAGATGGTCGGGATATTGGGCCTTGAAGGCGGCAAACTGATCCGGCGGGCAGGTATCTGCCAGGGAGCAGCCCGCGTTCAAATCTGGGAGCAAAACCAGCTTGTCTGGGTTCAGAATTTTGGCAGTTTCCGCCATAAAGTGAACCCCAGCAAACACGATGACATCGGCTTGGGTCTGGGCGGCCTGCTGCGATAGCCCCAGGGAGTCGCCAATGTAGTCGGCTACGTCTTGGATGTCTGGCTCTTGGTAATAGTGGGCTAAAACGACGGCATTCATCTCTTTTTTGAGGCCCTCGATCGCGTCAAACAGATCTTGGGTCGGGGGTGTGGCCCGATTTTGAGGCGCGGTGGAAATAAACACAGGCGATCGCTTTTAGTGAAGGTAAGATATTCAGCAGGTTTGAATTATAGTCTTTTTCACCAAAATTGAGTAGCGGGCGATCGCCCATGCGGTCTGTTTAACGGGAAATGCGCCACTCCTGACCCTGATTCACGGCGATCGCGGCGTTTCTACTGGCGATGGGGTCTAGAGATGTGCTGTCCGGCAGCATGGCGTTGGCGCTGAGTGCGCTGTTGTTCAGTAACGCGGTGGCGAGTCGATCGAGGGCGATTTGATGATGCGGGCACACATAATTCGGTTGCCAACTGCAGGGGGGTGTTTGCATGGCGATACACCAATGAGCGATGAGGGTTAATTCTGCTACGATCGCGGCAATTCCCAATTTCGCTATGCTTTTCGTTACAGGGCGGTGCGCCATCTTGGGGGGCCAAGGCTGGGGCAATGGGTCAGAGGTTCCCCGTGCTGGGGAATTAGCTCCTGCATTCTGAGGCTGGCAGAAATGCAGCGTCAGAAAAGGGTGCGGCCAGTGTGGGAGCCCGCGATCGCCCCCAAAATCTCCTGTTAGGATGGGTGGGTTATGCTCCCATAGGCGTGTGCTATGACTGTGTCTTCTCAAGCTTCTCCCGCGATCGCAGCTGCCGAACCGCTTCTCGGCCAGTCCCTCGCGCAATTGACTGACTGGGTCACCCAGCAGGGACAACCCGCCTATCGCGGCAAACAACTGCACCAGTGGATTTATGAGAAAGGCGCGCGTCGTCTCGAAGACATCACCGTCTTTTCCAAAGCGTGGCGGGCTGAAATTGCCCATGTCCCCATCGGGCGATCGACGGTTCATTTTCGCTCCGAAGCCCCCGATGGCACGGTGAAATACCTGCTGCGCCTGACCGACGGCCACCTTATCGAAGCGGTGGGGATTCCCACGGCCAAGCGGCTGACGGTGTGTGTGTCGTCTCAGGTGGGGTGCCCGATGGCCTGCGATTTCTGCGCTACGGGCAAGGGCGGCTTTTTGCGCAACCTGGCCACCCACGAAATCGTGGATCAGGTGCTCACGGTGCAAGAGGACTTTGGGGAGCGGGTCAGCAACATCGTGTTTATGGGCATGGGGGAACCGTTGCTCAACCTGGAGGCTGTGGTGGGAGCGATTCGCAGCCTCAATCAAGATGTGGGCATTGGCCAGCGGGCGATTACTCTCTCGACGGTGGGCATTCCGGGGCATATCCGGCGGCTGGCGGAGCATCATCTCCAGGTCACGCTGGCGGTGAGTTTACACGCTTCTAATCAAGCCCTGCGGGAGCGGCTGATCCCCAGCGCGCGGCGCTATCCGCTGGCGGATCTGATTGACGAATGCTACGAGTATGTCAACATCACCGGGCGGCGGGTCACCTTTGAGTACATTTTGTTGGCGGAACTGAACGATCTGCCGAAGCACGCGGCGGAACTTGCGGCCCAAGTGGGCGGCTTCCAAAGTCATGTGAATTTGATTCCCTACAATCCCATCAGTGAGGTGGATTATCAGCGCCCGAGCGATCGCCGGGTGCAGGGGTTTGTTGACGAACTGAAACGTCGCCATGTGGCCGTCAGTGTGCGCTATTCGCGAGGGCTAGAAAAGGATGCGGCCTGTGGTCAATTGCGTGCCCAGCGTCTTGAGGAGCCCGTGATCGCCCCTGCGTAGCGCCGAATTGCTCTGGCACCGTTTCTACAGGTGGCGGGAGATCCTCAAAGGGATGGTAACGTCGAGTTTCTTGTCAGACTGGGGGAAGGTCCATTGTCAGACTGGGTTTGTAGTCTGCGTTGAATTGTTTACCGCGTCAGCATCGGGGGAAACCAGTGGCACAGCAGCATGACACGCCGGCTCAGGCAAATCGGGGAACGGGTTGGGCACAGGCGATCGCTAGCTTAGGCGCGATCGCGGGGACATTGCTCGTCAATACCCTGTCGAACTTGTATCCCCCCGGTGGTCAAAATGTGGGGGAAATTGCCAACACCGTCCTCGCTGGGGTGAAAATCACGCCCGCTAGCTACGCCTTTGCCATTTGGGGCCTGATCTATCTGGGGCTGATCGCCTATGGCATCTATCAACTGGGGCCAGCCCAACGGCGCGATCGCACCCTCCGCCGGGTGAATGCCCTGCTCATCGTGGCTTGCCTGTCGCAAATGGGGTGGATTTTTCTCTTCACCACCCAGGCGTTTGCGGGATCTATTGTGGCAATGCTGGGGATTTTGCTGCCGCTCATCGGCATTGATCAAGTCCTGCGCAGATCAGCCAAACCTGTCCATCGCGCCCGGCGCTGGTATGTCCGCTACCCTTTTAGTCTTTACCTGGGCTGGATTGCCGTTGCCACGGTCGTGAATGTGGCTTCGGCGCTCTATGCTGCGGGCTGGGGCGGGTGGGGCATCGGCCCGGTGGGCTGGACGGTGCTGATGGTGCTTGTCAGTGGGGTGATCGCGGCGATCGTCACTTGGCGGCACGCCGATATCCCCTTTGCGCTGGTGTTTGTGTGGGCTTGGGTGGCGATCGCGGTGCGCAATACCGAAACCCCCGCCATTCAGGGGGCTGCTTTGGGTGTGGCGGCCATCACGCTCGGCCTCCTGGGGTGGCGACGGTGGCGCTAATGCGTTGTCCTGGGTGCACCATGACCGTGAGAGTTTTTTGGCGTTGCTGCCTCTGGGGATGAACGCTCCCGAGCCCTCTCCCGAGACCAGTTTAGGATTGCGACCGGGGAGAGAGGTCTGGCGGTTTTGAGACAGCGCCGCGCCAGAGATAGTCGGTGAGTTGATTGCCAACGCGGCGTTCTTCCTCGGGATCATCGGGGCGTTGCCAGTTCAAGGCTTGGTAGAGCAACGAACGATGCAGATCAAAGGTCGCTTCGATTAAAGCGCCGTAGACACTGGCGGCCTCTATGGCCCAGCCGTAGGCAAACCAAGCTGCGATGACTCCGATAGGGATAGCCCACCAAGCCCATATCTCCCACATACAGAACAAGCCACTCCAGAAGACGAGGCGCACGGCATTGTTCAACTCGGTTTGGGCGGCTTGGAGATCTTGCTTAACGGCTTCGGGGAGCAACAGCCAGAGGCGGGGCCAGCAGACGATCGCATCCAGGCCATAGCGATAGTAGGGGCGGCGTTCGGCGGCGCGGAGGATGTTGCCCACGCGGGTGGGGAGCAGGTCGGCTTCGTCGAGGGGGAATTGTCGCGGGGCGCGATCGCACCGCACAAATTCGGTTCGCTCGGCGGCGGTGGCGGTGTTGTAAAGCTTAGGGTGGAGCTGTTTCAGGGTTTAACAATGCGGCGGCGACGCACTTTTTGCCAATGCAACAGGGGAAGAGAAAGGTAGCGTAGACCGGGATACCAATACCCTTCAAGCCCCCGCAGCACGGCGGTGTCAAACCGTTGGGCGACGAAGGCGGAGGCGGCGACGGTGCAGAGGGCGATCGCGATCAGCCCCAGTTGCATCGGCTCAGAGAACTGCTGGAACCAGGTTTCAATGGAGCCAAAGCCGTGGCGATCGCCGTAGGCAAGCAAGCCCCCGGCCCAGAAGACAAAGGCGGGGGTGAGGAGGGTCGCGACCCACTGGTCGGCAAGTTTGCTACTGACGCCTTCGAGCAGTTTGGTGGGCATGGGGGCAGGGGCCAGGGTTAAACGTGATAAAGCACGACATCTTCGGTTGCGGTTGCCATTGAGGATCCTCGACGAACTGACGCCCACAGTCCCGACACTTGTAGTTCTGCTTCCCTCGGTGCGTCGTGCCATTCTTAGAGATATCGTGAGACCCACAGGTAGGACAGGTCATCTCGATGGTCATGGGTCCGGCCTCCTTGTCATTGCGATGGCGTAGTCTGATTTTCCTCTGTCCCGCACATTAATGTACTACCCTGAATTCATGGCTAAGCTTAAGCTAGAAATCAATCCGTATCTCGACCAGTTATCTAGGAAAAAATAAGAGCTGGTTCATGCCTTTGTTGCCTTTCTCCTCACTCAAGCGGCCACTCCTCAAGCAACCGTGCCCACTGAGCCCCCGCTGTAACCACAGCCCAACTGGATTACGTTATGGGTAAATATGCTTGCCTCCCCAACAGCAGCGATCGCTTTGCCGACCAAAAGCACTTAGAAATTGCGCTTTTTGAGGTACGAAATGCCCGTTTCTCGACCTCAGCGCTCTACCCACTTGCAACTCATGGAACCTATCAGAAACCAGGGTTCTCTGCGCTGCCCACCCTGTGATGGGGTGAGGTGCTTCACCCTTTCCAGGAGTGACCCAAACTTGTAGGCCCAGACACCCCCTCGTCCCAGCAAGATCCGTCATCATAGAACAGATGGACTGAGGCGTGGACACGGGCGGCATGAGCGACTTCAACATCCAAACTCCCTTTGAGCCCACGGGCGACCAACCTAAAGCGATCGCGGGGCTGCTGCGTCATCTCCAGGGTAATCACCGTTACCAAACCCTCCTGGGCGCAACGGGCACCGGGAAAACCCACACCATGGCCCGCGTCATTGACCAACTGGGCAAGCCGACCCTGGTGCTGGCCCACAACAAGACCCTGGCGGCGCAGCTCTGCAACGAACTGCGGGAGTTTTTTCCCGACAACGCGGTCGAATATTTCATCAGTTATTACGACTATTACCAGCCCGAAGCCTACATCCCCGTCACCGATACCTACATCGCCAAAACCGCCTCCATTAACGAAGAGATCGACATGCTGCGGCATTCCGCAACGCGATCGCTGTTTGAGCGGCGCGATGTGATTGTGGTCGCCTCCATTAGCTGTATCTACGGCTTGGGGATTCCGTCGGAATATCTCAAGGCGTCGATTCCCCTACAGGTGGGCATGGAGGTGAATCAGCGGCAAGTGTTACGCGACCTATCGGTCATTCAATACGATCGCAACGATCTGGATCTCGGGCGCGGACGGTTTCGGGTCAAGGGCGACGTGCTTGAAATCGGCCCCGCCTATGAAGATCGCATCATCCGGGTGGAATTTTTTGGGGATGAGATCGACGCCATTCGCTATGTGGATCCGGTGACGGGGGCAACGCTGCAAAGCCTCGACGCAGTGAACATTTACCCGGCCAAGCACTTCGTCACCCCAGACGACAAGCTGGAGGCCGCCTGTCAGGCCATTGAGGAAGAACTGCGCGATCGCCTCGAAGTCTTAGAAAAGGAAGGCAAACTGCTGGAGGCACAGCGGCTGGAACAGCGCACTCGCTACGACCTGGAAATGCTCAAAGAGGTCGGCTACTGCAACGGCGTGGAAAACTACGCGCGCCATTTGGCAGGGCGTCCGGCGGGGTCGCCCCCGGAATGTTTGATCGACTATTTCCCGAAGGATTGGCTCCTGGTGATCGACGAGTCCCACGTCACCATTCCTCAAATTCATGGCATGTATAATGGCGACCGCGCCCGCAAAACCGTGTTGATCGAGCACGGGTTTCGCCTCCCCAGCGCTGCCGACAACCGCCCCCTCAAGGCTGAGGAATTTTGGGACAAGGTGCACCAGTGCGTGTTTGTCTCCGCCACCCCCGGCAACTGGGAAGTGGAAATCTCCGAGGGGCGCGTGGTCGAGCAGATTATTCGTCCGACGGGGGTGCTAGATCCAGAAATCTACGTGCGTCCGACGGAGGGGCAGGTGGACGACCTGCTGGGCGAAATTCGCGATCGCGCGGCCCGCAACGAGCGCGTCCTCGTCACCACGTTGACCAAGCGCATGGCCGAGGATTTGACCGAATATTTCCATGAACAGGGGGTGCGGGTGCGGTACTTACACTCCGAAATCCACTCCATCGAGCGGATTGAGGTCATTCAAGATTTGCGCGATGGCCACTTTGACGTGCTGGTGGGGGTGAACCTGCTCCGCGAAGGGCTGGACTTGCCGGAGGTGTCGCTGGTCGCCATCCTCGACGCCGATAAAGAAGGCTTCCTGCGGGCGGAGCGATCGCTGATTCAAACCATTGGGCGCGCTGCGCGTCACGTCCAGGGGCAGGCGATTCTCTACGCTGACAATTTGACCGACAGCATGGCCAAGGCGATCGACGAAACCGAGCGCCGCCGCGCCATTCAACAGAAATATAACGAAGACCACGGCATCGTGCCGACGCCTATTGTGCGGCGCAAGCAAAACGCGATTCTGTCCTTTTTGGAGGTGTCGCGACGGCTGAATGCCCAAGAACTGGAGGAAGCCTACGAACAGAAGGACGACCTGCCCCTTGAGGATATCCCCGAGCTGATCAGCCAGCTTGAGAAGCAGATGAAAGAGGCGGCGAAAAACCTAGAGTTTGAGGCGGCGGCGAAGTATCGCGATCGCATCAAAACCCTGCGCGACAAGCTGTTGGGCAAAAAGTCCCCAGTGGCGGATTAGGGCCCGCATGGTGGGAATTGAGTCAGTAAGGACGGCGGGCAGGGGGCGCGATCGCGGCTGGATTGCTGGGAGGCAGGCTACCCAGGCACAACAAAACATTGCGATCGCGGGCGTTCGTTCCCCAATATCCTTAGTATCCTTATCGGAATCCAATGTGGGTTGCTGCTGGTTAGGAATTGGGTGTGATGGGAATTCTGCGAAACCGATCTCTGCTTGCCTTACTTGTGCTGATGGCCTGCGTGGTGCCCCCCGCGATCGCCCAGTCAGACCCCGCGACGGAGGACACCCCCGCCACCGCCCCATCCGCCGCCGACGTCACGCCAACCTTTTTGCTGCCCGAAAGCCTGCCCGAGGGCACCACCCTCACTCTTGATGGCTCCGTCAGCATGGAGGCGATTAACCGTAGCCTTTTGCAGCGGTTCCAGGATCTGTTTCCCACGGTGACGGTGACCGAGCAGCAACAGGGCACCGCCACTGCCCTGCAAGCAGTGATTGCGGGTACGGCTGACCTCGCCGCGATCGGGCGGCCCCTGACCGATGAAGAGCGGGCCGCAGGCATTGTTGAAGTGCCCATCAGCCGCGAAAAAATCGCCATCATCATTGGCCGCGACAACGCCTTTCAGGGTGACGTGACCTTCGAGCAATTTGCCCAGATTTTTCGCGGCGAAATTGTCAACTGGAGCGAACTGGGCGGCCCGGATTTGCCGATTCGATTCATCGATCGCCCCGCCGATAGCGATACGCGGCTGGCCCTCCAGGGCTACGACATTTTTCAGACCCAGGCCTTTAGCACTGGGCCAAACGCCGTCACCCTGGATACCGACAGCACAGCCAACGTGGTAGAAGCCTTGGGCAACGATGGCATCAGCTACGCGATCGCCAGCCAGGTGCTCGGCCAAGACAACGTGCAGGTCGTCACCATGAACACCGTCCTGCCCGATGATCCGCGCTACCCCTATTCCCAACCGCGTGGCTATGCCTACCTGGGCACGCCAACCCCAGCAGTCGAAGCCTTTTTGGCCTTTGCGACCACGCCAGAGGGGCAGGCGGTTGTAGCCCAGGCCAAGGCGGCAGAGGCGGCGGAGGTGGCAACCGCTGACCTCCCGAGTCTGGTCACGGCCATTCGCCCCAATGGGGAAGGGCTGGTAACGGGCGATCGCGCGGGCACGCTGACCTTTTGGCAGGCCGATGGCAGTCTGGCGGGTGAGCCCGTGGTAGGCACCCACATCGGGCCAGTCACGGCGCTCGGCTTCACCCCCGATGGCCAGCGCTTGATCAGCGGCGGGGCAGACGGCGTCATTCGATTTTGGGATGCGATCGGTACACCCGTCGGAGATCCCATTAATGCCGGAAATGGCCCGGTGACGGCGATTCTCACCAAGGCCGATGGCAGCTTTGTCACGGCCAATGGCAACGGCACCCTGCAACGGTGGGATAACTTGGGCAATCCGACTGGCGGGCCGATAACGGGCCACGGCGACACCGTGCGCGATCTGGCGATCGCTGCCGATGGCGAAACCTTGGTGAGCGCCTCTGCCGATGGTACTGTGCGGCTCTGGAATGTTGATGGCTCGCCCAAATTGGAACCGTTGACCGGGCACACTGGCCCGGTGACCGCGATCGCCACTCTGCCCGACGGCACCCTGGTCAGCGGTGGCGAAGACGGCACCCTGCGCCGCTGGGATGCCAACGGCGCGCCCTTGGGGAAACCGATTTCCCAACCTGGCCCAGTGGCCGACATTGCCATTAGCCCCGATGGCTCGACCCTCGCCGTGGGGGATCAAACTGGCACCCTGCAACAGTTCAACGCGGATGGTACGCCCCAGGGTGATCCCATCGTGGACATTGGCGGCCCAGTGCAGACCGTTCACTTTTCCCCCGATGGCCAGCAAATTATCGTAGGCACCGAGGACGGTGTTCCACAAATCCGAGACCGGGCGGGTCAGTTAATCCCCAATTTAGGTGAGCCCCCTGCGGAGGACGATGGCGATACCCTTGCTGACTCTAACGTTGATCAAATTCTCGAAACCCTGCGTCGGCTGCCGCCCCAAGTGTGGGTCATCATTCCTGTCATTGTCTTGGGGCTGCTGTTGCTGGGGCTGCTGCGCAGTTGGCAAAAGGACGAATCAGACCTCGATGAACCCGAGGCGGATTTGCGGCTGCCACCCAGTGCAATGCCTGAAAATGAGGGATCTCCCGGCGCAATCGCGGGGCTGGATGCGACGACGGCCTCAGCATCTCTAGATAGTGATCTGTCTCGGGCTAAGGCGGCCCTCGCCAATGGGGCCACCCTCGCCAAGTCTGGGCAATTCCAGGAGGCGCTGGATGCCTTTAATCAGGCCATTGATGCGGCTGATGTCGAGCGGCTGAAGGCGATCGCGGCAGGGGCAGGGGCGATCGGCAGTGGAGCCATCATCGCCCGCAGCCTTGCCCGCCGAGGCATGGTTCTGGCAAACCTCAAGCGCCCTGAAACTGCACTGCAAAGCTTCGATCGCGCCCTAGAGATGGAAGCCAATGATCTGGACGCTTGGATTGGCAAAGGCAACCTGTTACTCGAAATGGGACGCTTGGATGAGGCGCTGTTTTGCTTTGACAAAGCGATCGAGCTGAACCCGAATCTGGGAGCCGCTTGGCATGGCAAGGGGCAAACCCTGAAAAAACTCCATCGAGATGCCGAGTCCCGCGTCGCCCTAGCTCGCGCGGAAGAGTTGGGTGGCCCGAATACCGAGATTCCCATGACCTTTGGGGCCACGGCGGTCGGAGCCGGAGCCGGGGCCGCCCTGGGGTTAGGGGCCGCTGCCTTAGGGCAGTTTGCCAATCGTCCCGTCGCCGTCGTTCCAGAACCGCCCGCTCCCCCTGAGCCCCCTAGGCCGCCTGTGGCAGCAATCCCTGCCCCAATGCCCGTAACTGAAATAGAAGATGTGCCCCCCAATCTGGTAGATGAAGTGGCCTTTTTGCCCACAGAACCGGATGTTCCGATGCCTGATGCCCCGACTGAACGCCCGATTTCCGTGCCGCCTGAGGTGCAGGACATTTTAGACGCAGGGGAACCCGGTGACGCGTCTCTCCCGCAGGAGGTGCAAGACGCGATCGCCGACCTGCCGGCATCCCCTGACTTGCCTGACCCCACAACACCCCCTGCACCGCTGATCGCAGTGCCACCAGAAGTCGAAGCGATTTTGAACGAAGAATCACCGCTGCCGAGCACCCCATCTGCCGCTAACGTTTCAGAGGAGAACGTTTCAGAGAAGATTGACAACATTCTGGCCGTGAACGCACCACCGCCCCCTTCTGCGGGCAGATTCCAAGGAGCGGTTGATGCCCCTGACGAGCCGACTTCTCGCGCCCCGGCCCCCATTGACTCGCCCGACCCCGTTGACACCCATAATCTCTCGAATCTCCTGGATGATGAGGGTTTGCCGCCTGAACTACTGGCCGCGCTAGCGGGCATTCCAGAGGATTCTCCCGATCGCCTGACCCCAATCAGTTCATCCTCGCGCCCGCCTGGAGCTACGCCGCCGCCCCCGCCGCCGCCCCGTCGACCCCCGCCCCCACCGCCCCCCAGTAATCCTCGCCTGAGGGGATAGGGAATGGGCGGATCCCCATGCTGGCGCTGCGGGCGGATCCTGCTCGCAGCGGATAACACCGTGGCTTCAACGTCCATGAAGGGGGAAATTCGAAGGGGGAAATTCTGAGAGGTGAGTTGTTGTTTTGTAAAAAACTCGTTACATTTCAAAGGGTAATTGCAATTGAGATATCCGTTTTATGGCTTATCCTCGCCGCCCCCAAGATGAAGTGAAGGTTGCAGTCTATAGCGATCGCCTGCCTCAAGCGTCTTCCCATCAGCGTGATGGCGTTGCACTGTTCGCAGCAGTGGTCTGCGGTCTGATCTTGTCTGGACTCTGGTTGAGCTAAACGCCAGATATTATTCACCTATCTGCATGGTTAGTAACTCAACGCCCACAGCACCCGGCGATCGCATTAGACGCTGGGTGTTAGTTTGTCTGAACCGAGCATGTCGCAAGGCCGGGGCAGCACAGGTGTTAACCGCCCTACGGTGCGATGGCGACAGCAAAGCCGAAATTGTTGCCGCTGATTGTCTAGGGCAGTGCGGCAATGGGCCGATGATCTTGGTGCTGCCAGATGAGGTTTGGTACGCGCACCTTTGTCCCCGGGATGCTGCCGCGATCGCCGATCTGCATCTAACCCAACCTGAGTTCGGCCCAACCTGAGTTCGGGTTAAGTCCTCAATTGCGTAAGACCGATTCTTTGCCAGAGGCTTTTCCCGCCTCGGAGGGGCCAGGGGTGGGTTTGTCGCTGGGTCTCACCACCCCGTCCTGCGGACACCTCTCCCCAGGAGGGGAAAATGAGGGCCAATGGCTTAATCCGAACTGATGTTAAACGAGAGAGGCGCGATTGCGGCGCTCAAGCGCACCCAATTAAGAATCCATCGAAAGATTATTTACAAGTCGCAATAATCCCGTTAATATTAGAAACATACATAACCCGCCACATCCAGTTATGGATTGGCAACTTGTAAACAGCACTGATTTTTCATCATGACTACCACCCTTAGACAACAACAGAGCGCTTCCCTGTGGGAGCAGTTCTGTCAGTGGGTGACCAGCACCGAAAACCGCC
>JACYME010000135.1 GCA_015272155.1 Leptolyngbyaceae cyanobacterium T60_A2020_046 | reverse complement strand
ATAAAAAACTTCTGGCATCCCTGGGCTTTAGCCAAACGCGCAGGCCTACCGCCTAGGGAATTTTGGCGCGATCGCCCGGCACTGATGAAGTTGGGACAGGCTTGATCGGGCCTGTCCCGCAAGGGTTCTAGAATTTCCTGATGCCCCGCCTAAGCCATGCGATCGACATCACGGAAGGAGCGATAGGCCGTCACAGGGTCATAGATGTGGCACTCTTCTACGATGGTTTTCATCAACGACCACGAAAATCGGCGCACGGGAATATACTGTCCCCAATTTTGCATCAGGCTCGCGTGGGCCTTGCGCAAGTTATAGGACGGAATCCCAACCGAAATATGGTGGGGAACGTGGACGTTGATGTCATGACACAGTATCTCAACCCATTTTGGATAAGTGCAGTGGACGGTGCCTGCAAGCTGGGCCGGCACAGGGTACCACGTTGCAGCGGGGTGAAACTGAATTTCAGGGATGGTGTGGTGCACCAGCGTAAAGGTGCTCATCCAAAAGTGATAGCCCAACCACGGCATGAGCCAAAATTTCACAATCCCCCACAGGCCAACAGTGACATAGAGGGTGGGGAATAGAATCGCCGCAAAGATGACGACGACAGCGATAGAAACTTTTACCTGGGCGCGATCGCGGGGATGAAACTGCCGGAGGTCAAAGTGCAGTTTTCCCCAGTGGGCGATGGAAGCCATCCACCACAGCTTGCCCCGAAACACGCGATACAGCGTGCGATAAAACGGATTTTCCTCGCGAAATCCCTCAATCGTCCACGGCTCCCACGCATTATCCACATGCAGCTTGTTGGTATGCACATGGTGATGGTCGTGGAGCAATCGCCAGCTATGGAAGGGATAAATGAGCGGCAGCATAATAATGTGGCCGACCCAATCATTGACCCAGCGCCGCTTTGCGAAGGATCGATGACCACAGTCATGACCAATCACAAAGAAACCCGTCAGCGCGGTTCCGGTGAAGAACCAGGCAACGGGCAGCAAAAACCAGGGAAAAACCGCGATCGCCACATAGCCCACAACAACAGCAGCGACACTGATCGCTACCGAAACCCAAGCTTTAAGGGTATTTTTCTCAAAACACGCTTTGGGAATTGTTCGAATAATGTCACTCAGTTTTAAATCGTTCAAATTTTCGGAGGAAGATGCCCCTGACAAGATTGAAGACGGAACCGAAGGAGGAATTATCGCAGTCATCAACAGCCTCAAATTGTTAGCGAAACGAATTGAAGCCAAAGTAAAACTGAGTAGCCTATGGGCTACCCTTCTCCCAGATATGAAGGCGATCGCAAGCGCCTCAAGAAGACGGCAGACAGCAAGCCGATGCTTTCCGTAAAACCGTTGGGGTGTCGCTATTCTTTGGCCTATCGGGCGTGATTTTCAATCCTTAGTGAACCCAGGCAGCTCCTCTCTCCTGAGAACTAAAAGCCACCTTCATTTTTCTCAAAAGTTGAAAAATACACAAAACTTAGTCTACCCCATTCCGATGTCAAACTTCCCCAAAGCATCAAATTTAATCGCCCGAGCTATCAGCGCGATCGCCAGCGCGCCCCCTTGTAGGCCACACCAACGGCATCAAGCAAGGTCAACACAGGCAACGACATCGCCTTGATCCCGTCATTAATCCATCAGATTTTCTAAGAATTTTAACCTTGATTTCCGCCGACAAAGTTGCTAAGCAGAAGAACCTTTTGAGGAAGGATCTCCAACGCCTAGCCACAGGCCCAATTTCCGATCTCGCCCATTGGCGCAGATGCCAACACGCCTGAACATTTTGATGCTGATCGCGACATTCCCAGCGTGCCAAAGTGAGCCCGCTATTGTATCAACTTAAAGCAGGCTGTACAACTTGACAAGGAATGGTAATTAAGAATGCGGCGCCAGAACCCGGCTGAGATTTGCAGACTAAGCTTCCCCCATGACGATCTACGACGATTTGATAGCTAATCGATAGGCCCAAACCCGTGCCCTTTCCGACCGGCTTTGTCGTGTAAAAGGGATCAAAGAGTCGGTGTTGCACCTCCGTTGGAATGCCCAAACCATTATCAGCAATCCGAATTTTGATGTGATCCGCCTGCTCCTGTTCTGTCGATATCTCAATCAGAGGTTTGAAGTTTTCATCGGCTTTGCAACACTCGTCTAGCGCATCGATTGCGTTGGTCAGAATGTTCATAAAAACCTGATTGAGTTGCCCTGGATAACACTCCACAAGCGGCAAGCTTGCGTAGCACTTCTTAACTACAATCTCAGTACGTTGGGCAGAGGATTTCAGCCGACTGTGGAGAATCATCAGGGTACTCTCCAATCCCTCATGGATATCAACCGCTTTCATTTCAGCCTCATCCATTCGCGAGAACGTGCGCAGGGATGCGACAATTTCTTGAATTCGGCTAGTTCCTAGGGTCATTGACCTAAGTAGCTTAGGCATGTCTTCCAGCACAAAGTCCAGGTCAATTTCTTGAATTTTTCCCGCAATCTTGGGGCTCGGAGTAGGATATTCGGTTTGGTAAAGCCTGATGAGATCAATGAGGTTCTTGGCATAGTCTGAAGCGTGGGTTACGTTCCCCGAAATAAAGTTCACAGGGTTATTAATCTCGTGCGCAACGCCAGCCACGAGCTGCCCCAAGCTAGACATTTTCTCGGTCTGAATGAGTTGGCTTTGGGTCTGTTGCAAATCTCGCAGTGTATTGATGAGTTGAGTATTTTTAGACTGCAGTTCCTGAGTGCGCAGGGCAACTTGAGTCTCAAGGCTGCGGCTATATTGCTCTAGTCGCGATCGCGATCGCGCAAGGGAAGTGGTCATTTCGTTTAAGGACAACGCTAGGACGCCCATTTCATCCTGCGATGTGACCTCCGCCTTGGCCTCGTAGTCACCCTGGCAAACCTGCGTGATGACTTGGGTCAACCGCTGAATCGGGAAGGCCAAATCATGGCGTAGCAAGAACCCGAGGGCGATCGCCATGCCGAGGGTAAGCGCACCACCGACAATGATCTGGACTTGAGTCACGCGCAACCAGGTTTGGCTTGCCTGAATTTGATCAGAGAGAATGCGCTGCTCATGGTTCACAATGCCGTCGAGCAACATCAAAATCTCGATGGAAATGGGTTCCGCTTCCGTTTGAAAGAGATACAAATCCTGACGGTAGCGATCGCTCTCAGCAAGTTGAAAGAGTTCAGGCACAAGGTTGAGATAGCGATTGTAGGCCGTCTCCACCCGTTCTAAAATAACCTGCTGCGGAACCGTCAGATCCATGGCCTGTTCAGTGAGAGTTTGCCATGCAGCTTCTGTCACTTTGGCATGATCGGCATAGTCAAACCGGAAGGAAGGTGTGCGCGTTACAAGATAGCTTTGTAACGACGCGACCGCCAGACCAAAGGCACCTTTAAATTGAAAAATCGTGCTCAGCACCGCCAGATTTTGCTGGGTAGCGGCCCGCTGTGATTGCAGGACAGAAATTTCTTCCATCCCTCGGAGGATTTGAGCCGTCAGATTATTTCCATCTGACTCTAAGCGACGCAGAGCAGGCTGATTTTCAATGGTGTTATCTCGCAGGGTAAACAACCGCTCGGGTAAGGTGACCCATTGGTGATAACGCTGCCGCAAGGTTTCAACCTGCGCAGACACCCCAAGCATCATCGGACCCTTTTGCGTCAATTGTTCCATCTGTTCGAGATTTTGCTCAAATTGGTGACGCGCAACCTGATATTGGTTTCGGACTTCAGATTCACCCGTTGCCAAGTATCCTTGGAGATTGACCAACATCCGCAAGAGGTTTGCCTGCGCTTGGGCAGAGATCAGGGCAGCGGGAAAGTGAATTTTCTGGGTATTACCAAGGGTGTGGGAGACGTTCAGACCACCAACAAAAATCATCCCGACAACGAAAAAGTTGATCGTAACTAGAACGCCAAAACTCAAGTTCAATTTTTGCGTAATCTTGAGATCGGCATAGCGCTGATAGAGCGATCGCAGGCAACCCTCTCCAATAGTACATAACCGCTGAAGAAGCCTCTGAAACACAATTGATACGCGCCGAATCATGGGATATTTCACATCATTTCGTTGAACGAGTGTTAGGATTCATCCCACTTTTTTAAGTTTCCCCTCGTTCCCTTCTCTCATTTCCCCAAAATGGGAGAAGGGGTCAAAGTCTTTCCCCCAAAAAAGGGAGCGGACTACAAAACTAGAATGCACACGAGTGTTAAGCGATTGAGATTCTGTATCTCTCAAGGAAATGGATGCTTTATATGGTTATATGGATTGTTGAATGAAATTTTCAACATTTAGACAACGCATCTATTTACCTGCAAGGCTTCGGCGACATCAATCACCGGGGGGGACACCCTTCCACAATACCTGGAGGAGGTACGTAAACAACGCATCAGCGACAAACCCTACTCTTTAGGTTCCCCAAATGGAAGCATTTGAAACACAGCGATCGCCGTCACCCCAACCACAACACCAAATACTCCCCTGTGGACAGCCCCAGGAAGCCGCCCGACGGAGCATCCCCAGCAGGGTGCCATCTTCCGCGTAAAGCCTTTTGAGGAAATATTTTTTGAGGACTTCACAGAAAGGGTTGCAAAAAATTTATCTTATACTACTATATGGTTATACAAATATTCCGATTCCCACTCACCCAACCCCGACACCCCTGGGGAGGAGCGCTGTACCCATGCTGTTTCGCCAATTGTTTGACCAAGCTACGTGGACCTACACCTATTTGATCGCGGACGAAGACACTCGCGAGGCGGTGTTAGTGGATCCGGTGTTGGAGCAGGTCGATCGCGACTTCGCCCTGATTCAAGAACTGGGGCTGACCTTGAAGTTTTGTCTCGAAACCCACATTCACGCCGATCACATCACTGGCACCTCGAAACTGCGCGATCGCACCGGATGTCAGGGCATTGTGCCCGAGCACGCCCAAGCAGTCTGCGCCGATCGCCACATTCGCGATGGGGAACGGTTGACCATCGGCGGCATTACGATTGAGGCGATCGCGACCCCAGGGCACACCGACAGCCATATGGCGTTTTTGGTCAACGGTACCCACCTGCTGACGGGGGATGCCCTCTTTGTGCGCGGCTGCGGATGCACGGACTTCCAAAGTGGTGATGCGGGCACCCTGTATGACTCCTTGCAGCGGCTGTTCCAGTTGCCGGGGGAAACACTGGTCTATCCCGGTCATGACTATCGCGGGCACACCGTTTCGACCATTGGGGAAGAGCGTGAGCTGAATCCGCGCGTGGCGGGCCAGAGCCGCGAGGGCTTCATTCAACTCATGGATAGCCTTGATCTGCCGAACCCGAAGAAAATTATGGAAGCGGTGCCCGCCAATGAGCAGTGTGGTCGAGCCGCGATCGCAACCCGCTAGTCTTCCCATTTTTGCGCAATATCAGCGAGCCTTACGAAATTCGAGACAACGCCGCCCAACCCCGTTTTCTCCCCCACAAAGACGGGGTCGGGGTAAAGGCCATGCTCCCGCCGATCCACATGGTCCCGTCCCGTTGACTCAAATCTGACGATCCCTTTCCATCGCCCTGCTATGACGCACCCGGCTCCTTCCGCTGCGGCCTCCCGCCTTCGACTCCAGCACCTGCGCCTCAGCCGTTTTTTGCCCATTCTGGACTGGTTGCCCCACTATCGCCGAGGTGATTTGTTGGGGGATGTCATGGCGGGGGCGATCGTGGCGATTATGCTCGTCCCCCAGAGCATGGCCTATGCCATGTTGGCGGGGTTACCGCCCCAGGTTGGGCTCTATGCCAGCATTGCGCCGCTGATGCTGTACGCCATTTTTGGGAGCAGCCGCACGCTCTCCGTCGCGCCCGTGGCGATGGTGTCGCTGATGGTGGCGGCGGGGGTGAGCCAATTGGCAGAGCCAGGCAGTCCGCAATACCTAGAGTTGGTGCTGGCGCTGGCGTTCTTGATCGGGCTGATGCAGATCATGATGGGTCTGGTGCGGCTGGGGTTTTTGGTCAATTTCCTTAGCCATGCGGTGATTGCGGGGTTTACCAACGCGGCGGCACTGGTGATTGCGGTGAGCCAGGTGAAGCATGTGTTGGGGGTGCAAATTCCGCGATCGGAGAACTTTTTTGTCACGGTTTATCACCTGATTGCGGCACTTCCCACCACACAGCCGATCACGCTGGGCTTGGGAGTGCTCAGTTTCGGGCTGTTGGTGGGGTTCAATCGGCCCTTGCCTCGGCTGCTGGAGCGGCTCCAGGTGAGCCCTGCCTGGGCATTGCCGATCAGCCGCAGCGGCCCGCTGGTGCTGGTGGTATTAACAACGCTGGTGGTGGCGATCGCGCGCCTTGATACCACCTATGGCGTCAAGGTGGTGGGCGACATTCCCCAAGGGCTTCCCACCCTGCAATTGCCCCTCTTTTCCGCAGGACTCTGGCACAAACTGGTGCCCACCGCCTTGGCCATCAGCTTTGTCGGATTTATGGAAAGCGTTGCTGTTGCCAAATCTTTGGCGAGTAAAAAACGCCAGCGCATTGACGCAAATCAGGAGCTGATTGGTCTGGGCGCAGCGAACTTGGGCGCGGCCCTCACGGGGGGCTACCCGATCGCGGGGGGCTTTAGTCGCTCGGTGGTGAACTTTGCCGCCGGAGCCAACACCGGGCTAGCCTCCATCATTACAGCGCTATGGGTGGGTGCAGTGCTGCTCTTTTTCACGCCGCTGTTTTACTTTTTACCCCAGGCAGCCCTGGCAGCCATTATCTTAGTCGCGGTGCTGAATTTGCTCGACTTCAAAACCCTTGGGCACCTGTGGCGGGTGGACAAAACCGACGCGATCGCCCTCCTCATTACCTTTTGCGCAGTTCTGGGCTTTGGCATTGAAATCGGCATTCTCATCGGCTTCACGGCCTCGATCACCTTTCACCTGTGGCGCACCAGCCAACCCCACATCGCCGAGGTCGGGCGCGTGGGCAACAGCGAGCACTTCCGCAATGTCAAGCGCCATGCTGTGCAAACCTGCGACACGGTGCTGGCGATACGCATCGACGAAAGCCTCTACTTTGCTAACGCGCGCTACTTAGAAGAGGTGCTGCTGAATGCGATCGCCGATCGCCCCAACGTGCGATCGCTGCTGCTGATCTGGAGCGCCGTCAATCACATCGACGCCAGCGCCCTCGAAACCCTAGAAAATCTGATTCAAGGATGGCGAGAAGCGGGGCTGGCCGTCTATCTCAGCGAGGTCAAAGGCCCCGTGATGGATCAGCTTGATTGCGCCCACTTTTGGAAAACCCTGCCGCGCGATCACGTTTTCCTCAGCACCCACGACGCCATGACCACCCTCTCCGGCGATGCACCCAACCCCGAGTCACCCGCCAACGGTAGAGATGACTAGGCGATTAAGCAATTCCCGAGGAAAGCGGGTTTCCGCATGAGGGGCAACCGGCCCACCCTTTACAATAGGGAAACGATGCTGCGTGATGGGCCGGATGATTCCCCTACCCTTGTGGGGCAAGGGTTTCAAAACCCCTTACCCTACCTTCCAGGAGTTGCTAAGGGAGGGGTTGGGCATCTAGCCTGCTTCAGCACCACCAGAAAACGCTGTGACCCGGTGGCCATGCCTTGGCCTTGGGCTCGGGCGTGAAAAAAGTTCGCTGGAGTTGGTGCGATGACTTCGATTTCCACGGCAGAAACCGCCGAAACTACGGTCACCCTTGAGCCGAGTTTTCGCATTCCCATCGCGATCGCGGGGTTTGCGATTCCGATCCTGTTTCTTAATCTTTGGATAGGCGGCGCGATCGCGCTGTTTGGGCTATTTTTGCTATACCAAAGCGCTACCCTACGGCTGACCTTTACGCCAACCGCCTTGGGAGTCTACCGAGGCGACACGCAAATTCGCGATTTCCCCTACGCCGAATGGCAAACCTGGGAGATTTTTTGGTCGCCCGTGCCCATTTTGTTCTACTTTCGGGAAGTCAACAGTATTCACTTCTTGCCGATTTTGTTTCAGCCGACGCAGCTGCGATCGCAGCTTGAGCAGCGCGTGCCCCTGGGCGATTCCTCCGCTGCCTAGGCCCATCCCTTGCCTTTGACCGTTCATCCCGTGACGCTATGACCGCTGACGACTCCACGTTTTCTGCCTCCTCCAGCAACCAGCCCGAACTCCGGCCCCTGTCTACCAGCAGCGCCGCATCCCGCGCCGCTGAGCAAACCCAGGCCGACCTAGCGCGCATGGTCAGGGAGGCAACCGGCGATTTAGAACGGCGCAAGCGATCGCTCGAACTGGAAATCGAAAAGCTCGAACGACGGCGCGATCGCATCGAGGCCGAGATGAAAACCACCTTTGCCGGAGCATCTCAGGATCTCGCCATGCGCGTGCAGAGCTTCAAGGAATACCTGGTGGGCAGCCTGCAAGACCTCGCCACCGCCGCCGAGCAATTGGAACTGATGACCGCTGAAGCCCCCGCCCCCTCGGCCTCGGCTCGGAGCCGCCCCGTCGAAGCTCCGCCCCCAGAGGATTCAGCCCCGACGGTGGACTTTGCCCAGTCTCGCTTTCAACGCCAGACCGAGCGCATCCAAAGCCTGCTCGATCAGTACCGTCTGCGGCCTGACTACTACGGCCCCGTGTGGCAGTTGCGCCGCACCTTCGAGCCCATCCATGCCGATCGCGTGGCGAACTGGTTTTTGAGCCAGGGCGGGCGGGGCGCTATCAAAAGTCTCAGCAGTCGCTTGCAGAACGTGCTCGTGGCGTCGGCAGCGATTTCCGTACTCTATGCCATGTATGGCGATCGCTTGCGGGTGCTGATGTTGGCGAATACGCCCGAGCGTTTGGGCGAATGGCGGCGCGGCTTTCAGGAATGCCTCGGCGTCGGGCGGGCAGACTTTGGCGTCGGGCGCGGCATTATGCTGTTTGAGTCGCCAGAACCCCTCGCCCAGCGCGCGGAGCGCCTCCAGGCCGAAAACCTGCTGCCCCTAATCGTCATCGACGAATCTGAAAACAAAATCAGCCTCGCCCTGCTTCAGTTTCCGCTGTGGCTGGCCTTTGCCGCTGATCCGGCGAATCCAACCGCCGATCTTTACGACTATTACTAAACTTCGCCTCCTCAACCTCTACCCCTTCCCGCTATGACGCCCACGGAGATCGCCCCCAAATTGCTGACCCTGGCCCGTTCTCCCATCGGCAAAAAACTGATGACGGGCATCACCGGGCTGGGGCTGACCAGCTTTGTGGTGCTGCACTGTGTGGGCAATTTGCTGATGTTTGCTAGCGGCGATCGCTACAACGCCTACGGACGCTTCATTGAAGACCTGGGGCCGCTGTTGGGGCTATTTGAGCTGGGTCTTTTGGCGGTGGTGGTGGTTCACGCAGGCTATGGTTTGCACCTGTTTCTTGGGCGGCTGCGATCGCGCCCCATTGGCTATGCCCAGTACGCCTCGCGAGGCGAGCCCAGTCTGCAATCCCTCAGTTCGCGGACGATGATTGTCACAGGCAGCATTGTGGCCGGGTTCCTCATCACCCATCTGCTGACCTTCAAGTTTGGTCCCTACTACTCGACGATGGTGGGCGATCGCCCCGGTCGTGATCTGGCCCGACTGGTGATCGAAACCTTTCACAAACCTGCCTACACCTTGGGCTACACCGCTGTCATGGTCATGCTGGGTCTGCACCTGCGCCACGGCATTTGGAGCGCCCTGCAATCCATCGGCCTGATGTCGCGCCCCGTCCGCGCCGGGCTTTATGGCTTCAGTGCCGTACTTGCGATTGCGATCGCGATCGGCTTCCTCGTCCTCCCCATCAGCATTTACTTCGGCTGGGTCAGGTAAGGGGTAGGTGAGTGGTGAATGGGTGAATGGGTGAATGGGTAAACATTCTTCCGAACACTGACTGTTCCCCGTATACCCGCATACGCCTTCACTCCCGACCCCCTCACACTTTTCCCCGCTGAAACCCCGCCAGAATCATCCGAGCAGGCCCGCCCTGAAGTAGACTGACTCTGGGGAAGATCCCCTGAACTGTCCACAGAATCAGAGTCCCCATCAACGGGGTTTGTCGAAAAGTCGATGCGCATTTCCCTAAACTGGCTGAAAGATTTAGTCGCCGTAGATCTCACCCCCGAAGCCCTAGCCGATGCCCTGACAATGGCGGGCTTTGAAGTTGAAGATATTGAAGATCGGCGGGCCTGGGCAGAGGGCGTCGTGGTGGGTCGTGTCGTCGAGCGGCAGCCCCACCCCAACGCCGATAAGCTGAGCGTCTGCACGGTAGACATTGGCGCAGACGCCTTTTCGACCATTGTGTGCGGGGCGGCCAACGTCCGCGCCGACATTTACGTCCCCGTCGCGACGGTGGGCAGCTACCTCCCCATCGTTGACATCACCATCAAAGCACGGGAACTGCGGGGTGTCCCCTCAGCGGGCATGATCTGCTCCCTGGCAGAATTGGGCCTCGCGAAGGACTCTGAGGGCATCCATATCTTTGAGCAGCCCGACCTCGTGGTCGGCAGCGACGCCCGCCCCCTCTTGGGCCTGGACGATGTGGTGCTAGATGTCACTTCCACCGCCAACCGAGCTGACGCCCTCAGCATGGTGGGCATCGCGCGGGAAGTGGCCGCCATTACGGGGGTGCCGCTGAAGCTACCTCACCCCGAAGTGACGGTGCCCGAGGGCGCTCGCGATCGCGCCCAAGTGGCCCTCAGCGACCCCAAGGCGTGTCCCATTTACATCGCTACCGTCCTCGACCAGATTCAGATTGCGCCATCGCCCCTGTGGCTTCAGCAGCGCCTCCAGGCTGCGGGGACGCGCCCCATCAACAACATCGTCGATATCACGAACTACGTGCTGCTGGAGTGGGGGCAGCCCCTCCACGCCTTTGATCGCGATCGCCTCGCCACGGTGGCAGGCTCCGACACCTTTACCCTAGGTGTGCGCTACGCCAACGCAGGAGAAACGCTGACCACCCTCGACAGCCAAAACCGCACCCTCGAAGCAGAAACGCTCCTGATTACCGCCAACGATAAACCCGTCGCCCTCGCTGGGGTGATGGGGGGAGAAGAGACGGAGGTGAGCGATCGCACCACCACCGTCACCCTCGAAGCCGCCTACTTTGATGCGGCAGCAATTCGCAAATCCGCCCGCAGCCAGGGCCTCCGCACCGAAGCCTCCGCCCGCTATGAGCGCGGGGTCAACCCCGCAGAACTCGCCTTGGCCTGCGATCGCGCCCTGCAACTGATGCAAGACCTCGCCGGGGCCCGCCTGGTCGCCCAGCACACCGCCCGCACCCCCATCGGCGAAATCACCCCCACCCGCACCCTGACCCTGCGCTGTCAGCGGGTTCACGATATCCTTGGCCCCGTCACCAACCTCAACGGTGGCGCACCCACCGCCATCCCCCCCGCACGCATTCAGAGCATTCTGGAAACCCTGGGCTGTCACGTCACCCCAGCGGATAAAGGGGTTTGGCAGGTCGAAGTGCCCGCCTACCGCTATCGCGACCTAGAGCGCGAGATCGACCTCATCGAAGAAGTTGCCCGCATCTACGGCTACAACCATTTCGCCAACACCCTGCCCCAAGCCGCCGCCGGGGGAGCCCTTTCGCCCGAGGCCGCCCTTTCCCAAAAGATCCGCCACAGCCTGCGCGGCATGGGCCTGACCGAGGTGATCCACTATTCCCTCACCAAGCCTACTACGGAAGAGCAGGTGGTGCTGGCCAACCCCCTGTTTACGGAATATTCCGCCCTGCGCACCGACCTCATCGACGGTCTGATCGAAGCCTTTCGTTTCAACCTAGAGCAGGGCAACGGCCCCCTGAATGCCTTTGAAATGGGGCGCGTATTCTGGAAGTCTGGTGATGCTTGCCACGAGGCCGAAAAACTGGCCGCCATCTTCGGCGGCGATTCTCGCAAAGGGCAATGGGTCAACAGCGGTCGTCCGCAGCCGATGTCTTGGTTTGAGGCAAAGGGCATTTTGGAAGGATTGTGCGATCGCCTCAACCTGGCCGTAGACTATCGCCCCACCGCCGACGATTCTCGCTTCCATCCAGGGCGCACAGCCTCACTGTGGGTACGCGACAAGCTCCACCTCGGCATCTTTGGGCAACTGCACCCCCAACTGCGCCAGCGTCACGACCTCCCCGAAGATGTGTACCTTTTCCAACTGGATTGGTCAGTGCTGTTGACCTGCCTGGCCACGAGCCGCCAAAAGGTGGTCAAGTTTAGCCCCTTCTCGACCTACCCCGCCTCCGATCGCGACTTAGCCTTCTACGCGCCCACCACCACCTCCGTGGCCGATCTCCAGCGGGTGATGACCCAAACCGCTGGCAAACTGCTGGCCTCGGTGACCCTATTTGATGAATACACGGGGGCATCTGTGCCAGAGGGGCAGCGAAGTCTCGCCTTCCGCCTGGTCTATCGCGCCCTCGATCGCACCCTCACCGATGAGGATGTCGAACCCGTCCACCAAAAAGTCCGCGCCGCCCTTGAAAAGCAGTTCCAAGTCACCCTCCGCAGCTAACCTCCAGTGGCGAAAATGGCGAAGGCCTGTAAACCTTCGCCAGCGGAGGAAGTTCAACGCGGTGAAACTTTGCCATTCTTCGCCTGCGATTCAGGAGCTTCATGGCCTTAAATTCAGGGCCAAAGACTGCTAATCTTCGCCACGAAATTGCTGGGTGTAGAACTGGGTGTAGCGTCCAGCTTGATTCAACAGCTCGGCGTGGGTGCCAGATTCAGCGATGCGTCCTTTCTCCAAGAAAATGATGCGATCGGCTTGGCGCACGGTGCTGAGGCGGTGCGCAATCACAAACACCGTGCGATCGCTCATGGCCCGGTCTAGCGCCTCCTGCACCAGCGCCTCCGATTCTGAGTCGAGGGCAGAGGTCGCCTCATCGAGGATGAGGATGCGGGGGTTGGTATAGAGGGCACGGGCGATCGCGATACGTTGGCGCTGCCCCCCCGACAGATTCACCCCGCGCTCGCCAACCCAGGTGTGATAGCCCTGGGAAAATTGGCTGATAAAGTCGTGGGCATTAGCAATTTTCGCCGCGCGGGCGATCGCGTCAAAATCCAGTTCCGTTTGACCGTAGGCAATATTTTGGGCAATGTTGCCCGAAAACAGCGTAATGTCCTGAGGCACAATGCCAATCTGATGGCGCAGGCTGTCGAGGGTGACCTCGCGAATATCAATACCATCGATCAAAATCTGGCCACTTTGGGGATCGTAGAACCGCATCAGCAGATTGATCAGCGTGGTTTTGCCCGCCCCAGAAGAACCCACCAGCGCCACCACCTCCCCCGGATGCACCAACAGACTCAGGTCATCCAGGACGGGCTTACCGGGCTGGTAGGCAAAGGAAACATGGCTGAATTCCACCTTGCCGGTGATGGCAGGCAGGGGTTGCGCGTCCGGTTTTTCGACCAGCGACGGGGCGATCGCCGTTAGCTCAAACACACGCTCGACCGATGCTTCCGTTTGCTTAAACTCGTTGTAGTGCTGGGTCACCAGATCAATGGGATGCAACAGCAGGGCGATCGCCGCCAAAAAACTAACAAACGCCTGCGGGGTCAAATTGCCCTGAGCAATCTGCCAGCCCCCCAAAAAGAACAGCAGCATGATGCTGATTGCTTCCAGAAACCCCACCACGGGATACTGCAAGGCTTTGAGCCGCTCCGCCCGATAGCGGGCATTGCGGTTTTGCACGGCAGCTTCCCCAAAGCGCTGTACCTCGTAGCGCTGGGCGGCAAAGGCTTGCACCACCCGCACACTGCCCAAAACCTCCGTCAGCAGCGCCGACAGATTGGAAATTTGGTCTTGGCTGCGGCGAGAGAGCACGAGCAACCGCTGCCCAAATTGGCCGATGAGCCAGGCCATCAGCGGCGCTAGAAAGAAACTGGCCAGGGTCAACTGCCAGTTCAAATACAGCATGTAGAGGGGAATCGCGATGAGCTGCAAGACGCAGGAGATGAACTGCTGCGACATTTTGTAAATCACTTCGCCCGTGCGATCAATATCCTCCGTGAGGCGATAGGTGAGATCTCCAGTTTTGGCTTGTTCAAAATAGGGGAGCCCCAGACGATGGAGGTGGGCATAGACGCTGCGGCGCAGGTCGAGCACCACCTCTAGGGAGGCGCGAATCATCAAAATATTTTCACCATACTGAAAGGCGCTGCGCACCAGAAACGCGATCGCCCCCAGCCCCAGCCAGTAGGCGATGCGCGTCACATTCCCCTGGCCAATATAGAGCGCCACCTGGCCCGCCATGTAGGGCAACACCAGGGTCGAGAGCACATAGCCCAAAATGCAGAGAAAGCCCAGCCCAAACTGCGCCCAATGGGGGCGCAGAAAGGGCACCAGTTGCCAATAGCTTGAGCGGGGTCGGGTCACGGCGTCACATTACCTTGCAAACTTCTCTGAAACCTCGGACGAGCCTTCGCGGGGGGCGCGTTCCAACTGCTGCAAAATCAGATTCGCGATACGCTTTGAGCCCCCTGGCGTGCCGAGGCGTTGGCGACCATTTTCGACACAGGCTGCCAGGTAGGTCGGGTTGTTGAGGGTGGTTTGAATCATCTGCGCCCCTTCCTTCAGGGTTTCGGGGGTGGCGGGGCCGGTGCCCACCGTCTGGGCAGAGATGCCGAGCAGTCGCTCCTGGGCCTCGGCAAAGGCGTAGGTAAACTGTGGTCCTTCTCCGGGGAGCTGGATCACGGGTTTCCCGATCGCGACCGCCTGATCCACCGCCAGCCCCGCCATGCCAATCACCAGCGTCGTGCTGCACACAATGTCATTAAAGGCATCATCGGCACAGCGAATTTCCGCGATCGCGCCCGCCTGCTCCCCATCCAAGGCATCGGTCAGCACACCGTTTTGATGGTGCCAACCCATTTCAGCGGCAATATCGCCCAACTGGGCCATCAACGCGGGCACCAGCGCCGCCCGAAACTGGACGCGATCGCCCATGATGCGCGTCGTCTCAGCCACCAACTGCATCATCAGCTTAAAGTTGCGCACCGCCTCCGGCAGGCGAGATCCAGGCAAAAGGGCCACCATCGGCACCTCGGGCCGTAGAGCCAAATCCTTCCCCCGAGGCACCAGCCGATCCAGAGACGGAATACCGCCGAAGTGAACCTTCTGAAAGCCTTGACGCTTCAAGTCCTCGGCGGTGTAAGGATCGCGGGTGACGATCGCCTTACACCGGGGCGATCGCACCACAAACCGCAGCACAAAGTCCGTCCGCAGTTCCCCTTCATAGAGCGCCGACAGACAGGAAATAAAGGAAATGAACGGGCGACCGCTGAGATAAGCGCAGGTTTGCCCCACCGCATCCCCCGTCGCGTGAACCAAGTCACAAGTGGGGGCATAGCGGCGTACCGCCTGAATTTGGCGCAGCGTTAGCCCCAACAGCCCCGCCTGAATATCCTTGAGCAAGAGCCAACGATTGACGTAGGTAAACCCCCCAGAGGGCAAAATCTGCGTGGGGCCAATGATGGGCACCTCAATGCGGCGATAGGCGCTGCCATCGCCCACCAGAGGCATTGCCGCAATGTCGAGGTCGGGCGCGAGTTCCCTCAGCGTGCGAATAACGTGGGAAGAGTGGTTGTCTTCACCGTGACCGTTGCTGATAAACAGAACGCGCTGAGGCATAACAAACCGACATAGGACAGGGCAGAAGCCAGTCTATCATTCTACCCTTTGCGCCGTTTGCCCTTCAGGGACGCGGGGCGATCGCG
>JACYME010000027.1 GCA_015272155.1 Leptolyngbyaceae cyanobacterium T60_A2020_046 | reverse complement strand
GATTAGGGTATCCATTTCCGCTGGCAGTTGTACCCGAGGGCGCTGTCGCAGGGTCAGCCAACTGCGAAGGAGGATGTGGCGATCGTAGATATAGCCGCTTTCCCGAAAGTCTGCTTTGCTCCCAGCTTTCAAGCCTGGTTCCACAATCCATAACGTAGGACTCTGGAGCGAGGCCGGTCGCCAATCCCTGGTGTGGCGGTGCAGCCGCCCCGATCGTTGGAGCAACAGGTCAATTGGTGCCAGGTCGCTAATCATCAGGTCAAAGTCCACATCCAGGCTTTGCTCGATCACTTGGGTAGCAACTAGGACAAACCGCTGGGGGCGATGGTTATTGCCCTTGCCAAATTTCCGCAAGCAATCCTGCTCGATGCGTTCTCGGTCTTTAAAGAGAAATCGTCCGTGAAACAGTCCCAGTTCCTCAGCGGCAAAATGCTCCTCAAGCCTTTGATAAACAGCCTGGGCACGGTCTACCGTGGAGCAAATCACCGCCGCACAGCCACCCTCATGGCTGAGCACCTGGTGCAGTTCTGCGGGCCATTCGTCGTCGCTGGCCCAGCGAATCTCTAAGGCCCGGCGGACGTGGTCTGAGGCGGCAAAGGTCTGGGCTATGGCTTTTCCATTGGAGAAAGCGGTAATCCGAGGGTAGGGAGCCTTTGGTAGAGACGGAACGGGCTGATTGCACCCCGTGGCGTAGGCGGTGAGCAAGCGTTGGCGGGTGGTGGCAGGTAGGGTCGCAGAGAGGGCAATGACTGGGGAACCCAGCACCGCTGCCCATTCCAGAAATCGCTCTAGCAGGGTGCTGGTGTAGAGGTCGTAGGCGTGGATTTCATCCAAAATGATGGTGCGCCCCGCCAGACCGAATAGGCGGACGAATTGGTGGCGCGATCGCACCACCCCCATCAAGCCCTGATCCAGCGTGCCCACCCCAAAAGGACTGAGTAAGGTGCGCTTGCGGGCTGTGTGCCACTCACTGGCAAACACTCCCCGTCCTTCCTGGTCATAGACCTGATCGAGCCGACAGACGGTTTCTTGATATTCCCCCTTCAGCGCTGCGGCTCCATGGCTGAGGGTAAGATTCACCACCTTGTCTGTATAGCGCTTTTGCAAAAATTCCTGCACCCGCTCAAACATGGCGTTACTGGTGGCCTGGGTGGGCAAGCCAATGTAGAACCCGCCTACGGCTGACTGATGTTGCAGATGATCAGCGAGGTACAGCGCCGCCTCCGTTTTGCCCTCCCCCATCGAGGCTTCCACTATCACTAAGCACGGCGGTGTCAGGCCATCCGTGAGCCGAATTGCTACATCTTGCAAAGGGCGCGGTGGGAAGGGAAATAGTTCAGTAAACGAGAGGGCTTTTCCCGTTTCAAGGTGACTCCACCCCTGGGCTTTGAGGGCTTGCTTGGCTTTCTCGGCTAGCCCGACCTGATACGTTTCAAACGGTTCGTCATTGGCATAGGGAAACCCAGACTTCTCCTCAGGGTTCGAGGCTATCCAGTCCGATACGGTGGTTAACCCTGCCAAAATCATGGCAGCGGCGTTATCACACTGCTTGGGCACGTCTTCGGCAGTGAGTTGCACAAAGCTCTGAAGCTGTTGAAAAATAGTGAGACTGTGCTGTCGCCATACGCTGCGTTCATCGGTACCTGCGATCGCGCTATCCAAGTCACCAATCTCTTGCTGGGATGGGAAAAACCCGTGGTGCCCGCCGACGATGGTGCCCAGTTTTCGAGCCAATCGGTTGGCATGGCGCTTAGACAAACCCCGCCCGACCCCAATTTCCACTAGAAAATCAGGCAAGGTCGCGGCTGTTACTAGTCCATGGGGCGCATTTCTGGGATTTTGTCGCTCACGAGGCAGAGAAGACCAGCAATCGTAGAGGGTTTCCCCTGCTAAGAGTTTGCCAACTTCGCTTACTTGAAACTGAAAGGCAGGGCTGACCTTACCCAGGTCGTGGCTCCCGGCCATGAACCCGCAGAAACGAACCAGGGATTCGCCATCGGGTAATCCTAATCCTTGAGCGAGATGCTGACGGGCGATAGGGCTAAGGTGCGATCGCACAATTGCCATCGCCACCGCTGCTGTATCCGCCAAATGACAAATCACCGGATGGTACTTAGGCTGGCCATTGTCCTGAAGCTCACCCCGTCCCGTCTTTGCCCAAAATTTTGGCTGACTCATTGCCCTGTCCCCTGTTGATACCGAGCCTGCATCCCCTCAATCTCGTCCTGCACCATCCTTTGCAACTCCGGTGGCCCCAACACTCGGGCACCCCTGCCGTAAGACAACACCCAGCGCTTCACCTCATTCAGCCCCTGCACCACAAACCGCAGGGTCAGTGACCCGTCTGGATGCTCCTCAATCTGCTGAGTCGGGTGCCGGCGCCGCTCTCGGATATAGGGCGCAGTCGGTGGGTCGAACCAAATCGCCATCTCCTGGGGCACCCCGCCAACCTCATGCTGAAACGCCGAGGCAAAATGGGCCTCGCGGTCAAAGGTGGGGTCAATCTCAAAATGCTGATCTAGCAGCTTGATCGACTGAATTCGATCAACGCGAAAACAGCGGGGTTCCTGGCGTTGGTGGCACCAGCCGGTCATGTACGGATTGTTGTGAGAGAAATGGAGGACATAGGGATCCACCTCTCGTTCTGAAACGGGCTTGTTGGGGGTGCCGTAGCGCATCCATACGCGCTGCTGCTGCTGGCAGGCTTGTTCCAGGGTTTGCCACACCTCAGGGTTCAGATCCAGTTCCGCCCACATACGGAACATCACCGCGTCATCTGTGAGTTTCTGCAAATCTACCCAGGTTTGCTCTGGCAATCGTTTTGCCAATTGTTCGATCGCGGATTGCAATTGTTCGCGATAGGCAGAGCCGCTGTAGGCCGATAGCACCCGCGCCCCCAAGGTGAGGGCAAATAGTTCGCCCTGCGTTAAAGGAATAGACGGCAAACGCCAGTCCGGGTCGGTGTAGTAATGTCCTTGGCTGCGACTGAATACCAACGGCGCATGATAGCGATCGCGCAAGAAAGCAATATCCCCCCTCACTGTGCGCTCACTTACTTCCAGCGCCTTGGCGAGGCTGCCCGCCGTGTGACGCCCAGGTTGGCGCAGCAATTCATCTAGGGCAAGTAGTCGTTCTAGCTGCCGAGACATGCCAATCCTTCCATCACTGCCTTGGTCGCCAGCTTAACTAGGCAACCCGGCAAAAACGCTTCCGGGTTCTGGGGGGTATAGAAACATTTTTGTGGCAGCAGCTTTAAGTGTTTTGCCAGGGATATCGAAACGACTCTTGAGTTGCTTCCCCACTGAAAAGCACCACGCTCAAACAACACACTGACGGGAGTTTAGGCGAGGCCGCTGATTTCAATCGAGTTTGATTGAGAAAAGAGGCCAGTGGAGGCGCGATCGCGCTCAAATTCACCTTCCTCAAAAAATGCCCCGAACCGGGTGAAGTCAACCCTCCCGTTTAGGGTTAGATGACTTTCTTTACATGGAGCAACGAAGTCACAGGACAGAGGCGCTGTGGTCAGCCCTTTCGTTGAGAGTCGGATGACTTTCGTTAACCTGAGTTCGGGTTAAGCCGAGGGCGGAAGAGCGAAGTCAAAATTGAGTGAGGGCTTCTTGGTTTCGCCATCTACCCCAGCGCAGCCGCGATTGGTCGCGACCTTGTCCCAGGCGAGTTCAAAGTTGGCAACACTGAGGAATCTTTTGCGGAGCATTTGACCTCTACGCTCACGGCGGCAGAGCCGCCCCTGGAGGCTCCGAGCCGGAGGCTAGGAGCCAGGGCACCCGGCGGGGTGAGAGGGTGGATGGGTGGAATTAATCTTGATCTGCCGTGAATAGGTCGGCGATCGCGAGATCGAGCGATGGGATTTGGATAGAGGTGAGGCGATCGCGATCGGTCAGTACATGAGCGTCGCCATAGCGTCCATCCTGCCCGGTGAAGACCGACACGGTGTGCTCCTGGGGATCCACGACCCAATATTCAGGAATGCCGATATCTTCGTACTGGGTGCGCTTTGCGATGTAATCGCGATCGCGCTGTAGCTCCCCAGGACTCACAACTTCCACCACCAGCAGCGGCGGTGGCATCGTCAGGCGGATGGTGTTGCGGCGTTTCAGCAGCGTAATGTGTTCTTCGCGAATGACGGTCAAATCGGGATAGCGATTCCTCGGTTCGCCCCGCACCTCAAGCTCTAGGCCGTGACCCCGCACCCGTTGATAGCCCACCAGCGGAGCCAGTTGCAGCAACAGGTAAGTGGCCAGTTCAACGTTAAACCCTGACTCTGGCGGCACCTCGATCAATTCTCCATTGAATAGCTCATAGAGGTTGTCTGACCCGTCATCGTAGGCCAGGTATTCTTCAAAGCTGTGAAACCGTTGCCTGAGCTGAACCATCGTGAGCGCTATGCGTTGGGAAGCAGGGGAGCAGAGCTAAAAGGCCATTATTCCAATACTAACGGCCAAAACGAATTCCCCTAAGAGACGGAACTGGGGGATGTAGGACAAACGCATACTCAGAAAATTTGACCTCCCCTGGTGCCCAAGCTCTGCCTGGGCACCCTCACAGCGGCTCTGCCGCCGGAGATTAGGCGGTAGAGCCGCCCCTAGAGACTCCCAGCCAGAGGCATTTTTAGGCGTGGTGGGCCTCGTCGTTGAGCACCAGAATGTTTTCTTGCCGCCCACCGCGCGCCCCAAGATGCGCTGGATCCAGGCGGTTTCACTTTCTACCCGGCGAAAGGCAACGACTTTGGCGGATTCCAAGTTGCCTTGCTGATCGTATTTTTCGCCGCCTTCAGCCACGCGGAACGCGACCTGGGCAGATTGTTCCGCTGCGATTTCCGCTTCCTTTTGGGTGACGATATCCGATAGCTGAGCCAGACGGGCGGTGAGTTGTGCTGCTCGTTGCTGCTGTTGCTGGGTGCGGGTGCCCGGCAGCCGATGCAGAGCATTCATATCAAGTCCGGTTGCTTACCCATAAATAGCTTGCGGTTGTTGTGGATGAATATGGCGGCGTTTCGGGCGTTGTGACCCTGGAGGATGTCCTGGAGGAACTGACAGGAGAAATCGTAGACGAAACCGATCGCAATGTAGATTTACAAGCGATCGCTCGTCAGCGGCGTCAGCGCCTCCTTCAATCCAAAGGTTTTGGCGAAATTCCACTGTCTGAAGGATAAAACAGCACCCGCCTAGAGGATTTTGTCGAGGCCATAGATCAGGGATTTGAGGGGCAGCGATCGCCGAATGGCCAGTAACACCCCAGGCATAAAGCTGGCGCGATCGCTCGTATCATGGCGTAGGGTGTAAATCTGTCCCAGCGCACCAAACAGGATCTCTTGGTGCGCAATCAGCCCCGGCAGGCGAACGCTGTGAATATGAATCCCATCCGCCGTCGTGCCACCCCGCGACCCAGTCAGGGTTTCCGTTTCTTCCACCTGGGCAGGATTGTAGGTCTTTCGCAGTTCGGCAAGCATTTGCGCCGTTTGCACCGCTGTGCCGCTGGGCGCATCTGCCTTTTGGTTATGGTGCAGTTCAATAATTTCAACGTGGTCAAAATACTGGGCCGCTTGCAGTGCCGCTTGCTGCATCAACACCACCCCAATGGAAAAATTGGGGATGATCAAACAGCCAATACTGGCCTTGTCTGCAAATTCGGCCAAGTCGCGGAGTTGCTCAGGGCTGAGGCCCGTCGTCCCGACTACCGGACGAACACCGTAGGCGATCGCCGCCCGCACCGATTCATACACCGTGTCGGGGTGGGTAAAGTCCACCATGACAGCCGCCCCTTCGCTCTGGGCCATCACCAGGGCAGCCTCAAGATCGGCAGTCAGCGGCACCTCCACCGGGCCACAGCCCACTACCTCGCCAATATCTTCGCCCTGCAACTCGGGAGCGCGATCAATCGCCCCCACCAGGGTCATATCCTCGGCGGCAGTCACGGCCTTAATCACCTCGCGGCCCATCTTGCCGCACGCGCCATTGACCACAACGGGAATTTTGGATTGCGTTGCCATGCTGACTGGGAAACTGTCCTAAGCGTTAACAGGATGAGTGTAGTGCAATTTGAGCCAACGACGGGCACCCCACCCAGAACTCTGCTCGGCGTTACTGATTTTGGGTGTGGCGTAGAAATCACTCTCCGCTCTGCCATGAGCAGCAGGTTCTCCCTCTCCAGGTTCTCTCTCCCCCTTTTTCCCGAGGCAGTTGCAGAGGTTTCACCAGACACATCCCGCCCTCAGACCCGGAACGCCAGTAACGAATCGATGAGCCGTCGCCCTCAATGTAAAGGCCCTGACTCGGGCGGAATGGGCACCACAATTAGGGTATTGCCTTCGCGACCCACAACCGTCACGCCATTCTCCGGTGAAATTGCCACATCGCTAATTTGACACCGAGCGTGCCAGATGGCCCCTTCGTAATGCACACGCCCCACGCCACCGGGCGGAATGAGTTCACAAACGCGGGCAAAGCGCGATCGCTCCAGTTCCTTCGATTCCTTGGGAACAAGACCCCGTAGAATCAGCGTAAACGCCACCGACAAAATACCCCACACCAAAAGCTGCTTGGATAATAGCGTCATACTCATCGCCACGATCGCCATTACCAACGCCGCAAACCCCAAAGAAACGATGGTTGGCTCTGGCACCAGCAGACTCAGCCCCAGCAAGCAAAGCCCCCCCAACAGCCACGGTACTGGCCCAACGGCTAACGTTAAAAATGTGGAGAATGTCACCCTTTTGCCCTCGTGATGAAACGCTCATACAGCCTTGAGATCGAGTGATGAACCGTCCGCCACCGCCTTATACAGAATTGAGAGGACGCAGTGTATTGCCGACTCTGAAAGCATCCTAGCGATTCTTTGGGAGGCCATGCACGGGGCTTCACAGAAGCTTGAATCCCGTGGGAAGACCCTTAAGTCAGGGGAGGGCTAGGGTGAGGGCGTTCGATGGCGTGCATCCTTAAATTCCGCAACGCCCCCGATGTCCTATCGATGCCGCAGAAAGTGCAACCCACTGTAGAGGTGAAAGGCGGGATCCCAAGTGCTTTCTCGCAGGCGGGGCAAGCGTACCTGATGGGCAAAGGGCGGCATTAGCTCAATGAGCTCGATCGCGCCTTCCGCAAATTTGGCAAACCCATCCTGTTGGGGGCCAGTCGTATGGGTGCGAATGTAAGCCAACAGAGCATTCCACAGCGGACGAGTCGAGGTGCCGTGGTCGGGGACAGGTTCGCCCTCGGGCAGGGGGTTGCCCTGGCGAAATTGGTAGGTGCGATCGCACAATCGCAGCATGCACTGGCGATTGTGGAGATGCAAATCCCAAATATCCGCATAGTCTTGGGTTTTCTGCTTGCGCCGGAGACGCTTCCACTCATCCACATCCACCACCGACTCAAATAGCGGCAGTTGTCCGACGACGCGCTGACTCACCTCAGGCCAGGCAAAGGCAATGGTTCCCATCTGTCCATCGGCGCTACGGCAGATCACGGTCGCCTGGGTTGGCCCCACACTACGAAAATACTCCACATTAAAAACCTGCACCCCTGTCGCATCCTGCTGCTTCACCCAAAAGGCTGGGGTGCCCGCCTCGGCCAAGGCGCGACTAAAGTATTGCAACTCGCCAACCGAACCCACCCGATAGAGCCGCCACCCCTGGCTTGGCAATTGCAGCCGCGCTATGTAGGGGTCAATCTGCATCACTTTGGCAAGCCCCTGGGCCGCCGCCGTGCGAGCTTCGCTGGGCACGGGCTCCAAACAGAGAAAGCCTGGCTCCTTGCTGCCCGGGGCCGATCGCGCCGTTTCCAGCGCTTCGTCACGAGACTGCTGACGCTGGGCCTGGACACGCTGAATGCCTTGGCGAGCTTGGGTCATCAGCTTGGGCACCGTGGCCTTGCGCAGAAGGCTGAGGTAGGTTTTCTCCGCTGCTTCCCAGCGCCTGATCGCCTCTTGATAGCGCCCGACACACAACAGCAGCCACGGATCCTTGGGGCTCTTTTTCTGCCATTCTTGCAGCAGGGTAGCCGCTGCACGATAGTCGCCGCGATCAAGGGCTGCTGCAACAATATCCTGCATAGGGTGTCAGGAGGTCGGAGGATTCGCCTCCATTTTATGAATTTCTGCCGCGTTCTGGTACTTTCTACAGCGGTGGCCAGGATGGGGGGCAGAAATCGGCGCAGTCTACAGCAGGCGGAGCTGCTGCGAAGGCTCAGGTTCTTCAAGGGGGCAGGCGGGCGATTCCCAGTCCGGGCTTTCTTCTGTTGTGGTCAGGAGCGATCGCGCCGCCGCCACCATATCTTCCGCCAGATCCGCCAGGTCGGTACGATTTGCCAGATAGGTTTGCAGCGCACTCAAGGGGTCGAGGGCATCCCCTTCGCCCAGCTCTGGGAGGCGCTGGCGCGAGGGCAGGCTGACCAGTTGGGGCTGAATGGTATAGGTATGGGCTGGGGCCAGGGCTTGGTGCAGGGCGGTGCTGTCGATCGCCTCCAATTGGGACGGGCGCAGGGTGTAGTGCAGCCGCACGATCGCGTCCTGAATGGGGGCTTGAGCGATCGCCGCCAATAGATCCGCCTGGGGTTCCGCAGATTCAGCAATATCCACCGCGATCGTCTCAAAGGCCCGCACAGGCAACGGGCAAAACTCAACCACCGCGCTACCGCGACTCACCTCCGCCCAGACATAGCCCTTGGGCTCTCCCGCTTCACTAAAATCCACCCGTTCTAGGCTACCGGGATACACCACGGGCGGCTGGGTACACAACACCTGATGCCGATGCACATGCCCCAAAGCCACATAGTCAAAGCAGGATCGCGCCAGCAGCGCCATGGGCACGGCAAACCCCTTGCCCACGGCGAGAAAACGCTCGGCCCCGTAGCAGGCGGTGTCTGTCATCAAGTGGCCCAGCAGAATGGCGGGAATTGCTGGGTCGAGCCGCCGCACCTCAGCTTCGAGGGCCAGGCGCAGGCGATCGAGCAGGCGATCGTTGACCTCCGCCATCGACAGCCCTTCGGTTTCGGGGCGGGTCATCAGCATGGATGGCGTCAACCACGGCAGCGTTACCACCTGCACGGGGCCACCTTGGGTCTGGATGCAATGGGTTTCGAGGCGATCGCCCACCACGACCCCAGTCACCCCCAGGGTGCGATAGATGCAGAGGCTGGCCCCACCCTGCCCCTGGGCGTGTTGGTCGTGGTTGCCCACCAGCAACACCGTGGGAATGCCCGCATCGGCCAACCGCCGAAACTGGCTGGCAAAGGCCTGTTGCACCAGCGGCGGTGGCGTGGCATCGGGGAAGGCGTCACCGCCAAACAGGACGAGATCTGCTGGAGTCTCGACCGCGCGATCGATGCAGCGGCTCAGGGTCGTCACAAAATCTTCGAGGCGGGTATTGAGACCCGTGTCTGGATTGAGGCGACCGTGGCAAAAGCCGCTGCCCATGTGAATGTCTGACAGATGCAGAATGGCTACCATGCGATCGCCCTCACCATTACAACGCTTCATCTAGTACTTACGCACTCTCATCCTACAGAAAGATTTCCGATCTGGCGGTGCCTGGGGGCAGACCTCGCCAAGCCTGGGGATGGACTGCCCCCATCAGTTTTAGGGACTGTCAACCGTAATCTTGGCGGGAGATGTCCGGTTCCATGGGTCACTCAAAATTGGTGAAAATACGCAGGTTCTCCCCGGTGACCTCGGCAATAGTTGTGGAAATGGGGAACGAAATGGCATCTGCTGCCCCTTGCATCGCAGGCTTGTTCCAGTAGATTTATGCGGTCTAAATTGGCGCAAAATTCCGCAACGTTGCTGCATCTGGGGATGAACGCTCCCTCTCCCCTCACCCGAGCCCTCTCCCGAGGGGAGAGGGAAGCTGCCTTTTAAGCCTTTCTCCCTGGGGAGAAGGGGTTGGAGTGAGGTCATTCATCCTGGGAATCAGCAACGCCAATTCCGCAATATCGCGTCTCAATTCTGTCTTTTGACCCGAATGCAGTTCTAGATGCAGTTCTATCAGTGGACTGTCGTGGGAAGGGGCACGGGTTGAGTACAGCGAACCTAAGCCTGCAACGTGTGAGGACTGTTCACTTAATTCACCATCAGCGAGGTGTTTGTCGATGTCTAACGTTACTGTATCCGCGATCGCCGCTGGCGTGCTGTCCTCTCTCGTTGTCCTGCCGGCCTATGCCGGCCCCACCGGCACCGCAACCCATCTACTGCCCCTAGAATCGAGCGAACTCACCGCCGAAATCAATCACGAGCGCTTTGACCGGGTGGAAGATGCCATTAATAACCCCCAACCCGAAGAGAAGAGTTCCGCCACCCTCGATCTGGGGAGTTTAGGGGGTTGGGTTGATGAAAACGGCGAATTCAGCCTTCCCCTGGGAATTCGAGTTTTTAGCACCATGGGCGACCCCTCAGTGGGCTTTGGGGGTACTTTTTAGGTCAACTTTTAGTCAACTTTTCGATCAACTTTAGGCCCAAGTGGCTGGGCGGCAGCCAGGGGGTAGCGTGCTGAACTGCGTCTGTCCTCAACGTTTTCAACCAGCGCATTGGGCTCAACCTTTCATCAGCTAGGCAGAAAATTGACCTGCACGACACGGCGGCCACGGAGTCACTTCTCTGGGGCCGCCGTTGTAATTCAGGCCGCGATCGCGGCTCAATTCCCATCGCAAAACGATAAAAATCCAGCGCTATGGTGGAAGTAACTCCCTTTCCCGAGGCGCAATGGCTACTCGCTTCAGAAATCGTCAGGATGCGGGGCAGCAGCTTGCTGCCCGGCTGCCTTCGGTGGTGGAGGCTGATCAGCCCGGGGTGGTAGTGGCGCTGCCACGCGGCGGATTGCCCCTGGGTTACGAAATTGCAAAGCAGTTGAACTGGCCGCTAGAGGCGTGGTTGGTGCGGAAGTTAGGGGTGCCGGGGCAGCCAGAACTGGCGATGGGCGCGATCGCGCTGCCCCAGGTGCGCATCCTCAATAGTGACATCGTTGAGGATCTCCACATCTCCCCTGCCCAAGTGGACTGGGTGACGGCGTTGGAACTGGAAGAACTCGATCGCCGTAATCGGCGCTATCGCCACGGTGCGCCGCCGCCAAACGTGGCGGGCAAAACGGTGATTTTGGTGGATGATGGCGTTGCGACGGGAGCCACGATGCAGGTCGCGATCGCGACGGTCAAAGCTGCCCACCCGCGCGCGATCGTCGTTGCAGTGCCCGTGGCTGCGCCCAGCAGCTTAGCCGCCATTCAAGGCCAGGTGGATGCGGTGGTTTGCCTCAAAATACCGCCAACGCTGCGATCGGTGGGCCAGTGGTATGACGACTTTGAGCCCGTGCCCGACGAGGTGGTGCAACACCTGTTGAAGACCGCACCCCACGGCCCTTCGGCACCAGATTTCACGCCCCCCCAAGCGGATGAGCCGCGATCGCCCCGACCTGACTAACTGAGTTGAGGGCGGCGTCAATATACCCACCATTGGCGATCGCGAGACCATCGGTACAGAAACCCGGTTTCTTCCAGCGCTGATTCACGAAAGCGGGTGAATTGCCGAGAAGAAACCGGGTTTCTCGCCATCCTGTGACAGTTCTCTAGAGCTGAGCCGCGATCGCCGCCACCGTGGCCCCAAGCGCAATCCGCCCGAATAGACTGGGGATTAAATGATCGATTTCCGCACCGTCGCAGACACCCACTCACTCAGGAAAACCATCGCAAAAATGGCGATAAAAATGACGCTCACCTGTGACCATTGCAAGCCATTGACCGAGGCACTCAGGCTGATGCCAATGCCCCCTGCGCCGACTAAACCCAGCACCGTAGACTCGCGGATGTTGACATCCCACCGAAAGACGCTGACTCCCGCAAAGGTCGGCAACACCTGGGGCACAATGCCGTAGGTCAAAATCGAGAATTCGCTGGCCCCGGTGGCGGTAATCGCTTCGACGGGAAGCTGATCGATTTCTTCGATCGCTTCAGAAAACAACTTGCCCAAAAAGCCAATGGAGCGCAGGGCAATGGAGAGAACACCCGCCAACACCCCTGGCCCGATAATCGCCACCAGCAGCAAAGCCCAAATCAACGAATTCACCGATCGCGACGTGACAATCACAACCAGCGCGATCGCCCGCGCGATGGGATGGGGTGTAGTGTTGCGCGCGGCCAAAAACGACAGCGGCAGCGCGATCGCAACGCTCAAAATCGTTCCCAACGTCGCAATATTTAGCGTGTCCCACAGGGGTTGCCAAAGCTGATTGAGATAGCTCCAGCGGGGGGGAATCATCCGGCTCAACAACTGCCCGCCCTGCTGAGGCGCATCCCAGACAAAGGCCCAAGTCGTGGCCTCTGAAATGATGTGCCAGCAGCCCAAGAAAATCAGTGTCCCCACCAGCCAACCCAGCCAGTGTTTGAAGGCTCCAACGCGATCGCGACGCTGCCAAACCTGTACCCCATTAACGGTTTGCACTGGCATATCTCACCTCTACTGCAACTGCTTGCGAATCACCCCAGACGCAATTTCCGTCACCATGACCAATCCAATGATGATCAGCAAAATTGCGCCCGCCGTATCAAACTCATAGCGCCCAAAGGCCGTCTGAAGGGTGGAGCCAATGCCCCCAGCCCCCACCAAGCCCACCACCGCCGACTCGCGCAAGTTGATGTCAAAGCGATAAACCGTCAGCCCCACCAAGCGCGGCATCACCTGAGGCAACACCCCATAGGTCATCACCTGCAACCACGACGCCCCCGTTGCACGAATCGCTTCCACTTGGGAGGGGTCAATTTCCTCAATATCCTCAGCTAGCAGTTTTGCCAAGAAGCCGATGGTGGTAAAGCTCAGGGTTAGCACCCCTGCCAATGGGCCAAACCCCATCATCACCACAAACAAAATAGCGATGATCACCTCTTGAAAGGTACGCGCCAGCGCCACCCAAGCCCGACAAAACAGATAAATGGGCAGGGGAGCCACGTTGCGCGCGGCCCCAAACCCAATGGGGATCGAAATCGCGACACCAATTACCGTCGCCACCACGGTCATCGTCAGGCTTTCTAGAATGCCCGCCTGGATATCTGTCCACCGCGATACAAAATCCGGCTGGAGAAACCCGGCAAACATCCGACTGCCGCGATCAAGCCCTTGAATAATGCGGGCCACATCGATCCGCAGGGTACTGATGGCAAGCAGCAAATACACGATCGCCCCCAAGATCAGCGCCCAGCGCTGGAACGGGTTGCGGATCAGCGGCGGCGGTGACCAACGACGGGATGGGGAAGCTTGTGTCATGGGCGGGTTTCAAAAAACGCAGCAAACCAAAGCGGGAAATGAGGCCAGGAAGGAGCGATCGCGATCTCAGGTCACCATGTTTCCCAAACGATCAGCCCAACCTTAATTGATGGGAATTGATGGGTGTCAAAGCCCCTAATGGTGCCCTCTATCGAGCCTCGATCGCAGTTGGCAGAGTCGCCGCTGCATTGTCATCCTCCGCAGCCGTTGACCAGTCCTCTTCGCCGTAGATATCGGTCAACACCTCGGAGATCAGGCCATCGGGGGGGCCGTCATAGACAATTTCGCCCGCTCTCAGGCCGACAATCCGTTGGGCAAACTGTTGGGCAAGGGGCACATCATGGATGTTGATAATCACCGCCAACCCCCGCTCGTGGGCCAATTCGGTAATCAGGCGCATAATCTGGCGGGCGGTTTTGGGATCCAGGCTGGCGGTGGGCTCATCTACCAGCAACAGTTCTGGATTTTGCAGCAGGGCGCGGGCAATGCCCACCCGCTGCCGCTGCCCCCCAGACAACGCATCGGCTCGCTTGTCAGGAAAGTCGGGCAACCCGACACGATGCAATAGCCGAAAGGCTTCATCAACGATGGGCTGTGGAAACCGTCGAAACCAGCTCTGCCAAAAGTTGACATAGCCCAACTGACCCGACAGCACGTTTTCCATTACCGTGAGCCGTTCCACAAGGGCATATTCCTGAAAGATCATGCCGATGCGGCGGCGCATGTGACGCAGCGATCGCGCCGACAAGCGCGTAATCTCTTGATCGCCGAGCCAAATTTCTCCCGCCGTAGGTTCCACCAGTCGATTGATGCAGCGAATCAGGGTACTTTTGCCCGCCCCAGAAGGGCCGATTAACGCCATCACCTGCCCTTGGGGAACCGTCAGATCAATGTCCCGGAGGGCCATATCTCCAGTGGGATATCGCTTTGTGACTGACTCTAGGCGCAACATAAATCAGACTTCCAAATTGAGTGAATTGTGGGGTAGGAATCAAGCTTGAAATCGCAATTCTTAGGGCCCAAATCAAGTCAAGCGTTGAAGTTCAGTCCCTGAAACAAGTGAGTCGAGTTAACGTTTTATGCTGTTTTCTGATATCCATCGCTGCGGTATTGCTTGGGGTAACCTACGCAATTTATCCTGACGGATTATCCCAAGAAAAACCACTGTCAAACTGCGATCACAGTGCTTGCTGGATTCAAAAAAGCGGAATTCTTCTCTCCAAAAAGGAAGGCAAAACCGCTGTTTCACCAGTTTTACCCGTGAGGTAAATGGCACTATTGGGGCTGGGTGTATTGCACCCCAAGCACACTGTCGATGGTGCGAATCACTGGCCAGTATTCCTTATAGGTAACGGGAATAAACTGCTCCTCTCCAGACTTGCTGAATTCTGCCTGGAGGGAAGAACCTTCCCATTCAAAGGTAAAGAAGGCTTCTTTCACCTTTTCAGCCAACTCGGGGTCAAGGTTATAAACGTAGCCGTATCCAGTGGTAGGAAAGGTTTCAGACTTGTAAATGGTGCGAATCTGGCTGGCATCTATAACCCCGCGATCAACCATGCGAGTCAGGACGGAATTCGCGATCGCGGCGGCTTCGTAGTCCTTGTTGAACACGCCGAGGATGGAATTGTCGTGTCCGCCAGAGAAGGTGGCTTTAAAGTCTGTCCCTTCGGACATGCCAAACTCAGAATCGAGCAAAGCTAAGGGAGCCTTAAAACCCGAGTTAGAGGTCTGTTCAGTAAAGGCGATTTCTTTGCCCTTGAGGTCTTCGACAGACTGAACTTCGCTATCTGCGGGCACAATAATTTCCATTTCGTAGCCGTAGGATCCATCCGCTGCGGCCATCATCGCGAAGGGCACGAACCCAGCAAAGTTGACCGCAAAGGGAACGCTGCCCGTGTTGAAGCCCGCGACGTGTAAGCGTCCCGCACGCATGGCCTCAATCTGGGCCGCATTGGAATCTACGGCAAAGAACTCGACTCGCTTACCCGTGACTTTCTCTAGGTGGGTCAGAAAGTCAGACCACACTTCGCGGTAGATTGCGGGGTCTTCGACAGGGGTATAGGCAAAGATGAGGGTGTCGGGGTTCACAAACTGGGACGGATCTTCGGGGGGATCGGCCACTAAGTCGCCGTCGCGATCGCAAAATCGCGCATCCATTTCAGCCGGTCTGGGACAATCGCCCGCTGCTGCGGTGTCCCCTGCAGTATCCCCTGCGGTTTCGTCTGGGGTGCTGGTGCTGGCGCAGGCTGCCGCGATCGCAGTTACCCCCGCAGCGGTGGAATAAAAGAGAAATTTACGTCGGTTCAGACTGGTCATGACCTTAAGAACGCCGCAAGAGTTTACATTCCTTTGATTGCAGTCTTTCACGTCCACGTTAAGTCGATCTCAATGGTGCGATAAGGGTGGGTTAAGCCATCGGGCTGCATCGCAAATGGGGTGGAACGGGGCAGCGGGCGCGTCACGTAAAACTATCGATACGTTTGGAAGCCCCGTCTCTTTAGAGCGGGGAGGAA
>JACYME010000120.1 GCA_015272155.1 Leptolyngbyaceae cyanobacterium T60_A2020_046 | reverse complement strand
GAGGGGCTCGGGAGCGTTCATCCCCAGATGCAGCAACGCCGATTAGCCTAGGAATAGGCGCGATCGCTCCCCCCTTGACCCAGCCTTGCCCCGCGATCGTCTGCTGTGCCCTAGCTCCAGCAGCCTTTCAGAAATGAGCCCTGTGAACGAGCCCCATTGACGCATCAGGACATCATGGTCATGGACAAAATTAAAGAACAGGCTAGCAAAGTGGGCCAGTTGGTGTTTGCTTCGGAAACCGGAGCCACGTACCAAAAAACCCTGGTTCTCACCTGGAATATTTTGCGCGAAACCGCCCAACTGCTTTGGCTAGTAATTTGCCTCATATTTGTGGGGGCAGAGTGGTTTTGGAAAACCGCGACTGGCCTCGGGCGCAAGGCCCGCGCTTGGTCAGATAGTCTCAGCCAAGCCAGCACGGAGGAAACGTCCCTCAGCTCGATGGGCGAGTCGGTGGTGTCTGCGGGCAAACACAGTGCGGCGTTCTTGCTGTATCGTGCGAAGCAACAGCTCGGCATTGATGCCGAGCCCCCAAAACCTGCTGAATCCAAGTCCAAGCCCGTTGCCGCCCCGCCCGCCGCTGAGCCAGCGCCCGTGGTCGCACCGCCGCCACCTGCCGCTGCCGACACCAAACCCGCGATCGCATCGGCAGCGGAGGCCGTTGAACTTGAGCCAGACGACGACACAGACGACCAGCTTGAGGATGTCTGAATCCTCGGGCCAAGGTGACGAGAACCCTGGTTTCTGAATCGGTTGGGGCACAGTTCCCCTTGTTCGTGGAAAGAACTGGATTTCTTGAGATGGATCGGGCGATCGCAGGTGCGATCGCCCGATTCGGCGTTAATGGGCGGCAAATCGACCGGGGCTGAGGCGATCGCTGGGGTCAAACTGTGCCCGAATGCGGGTCATCAAGCGGGCGGTGTCGGGCGCGATGCCCCACGGATTGGTCGGGACGGCGGCGGCGCAATCCAGCACCGTGCAGTAGCCCCCTGAGCCTTCGAGGTGCGATCGCGCCTTCGCGACCCAGTCGGGCGTGAGGGCGGCACCGTCAACGCGGATCAGCCCGATGCCACTGCTGGCATGGATGCGTCCGTACACATCGCTTTCGGGGAAGATCTGGATGAGGGCGGAGAGTTGGGCGATCGCGTCGCTGGGCGGAATGCCGACCTTGAGCAACAGGGCAGGCGGGGGCGCATCGGGCGCAGGCACGACGTGTTTTGCCCCATTGGCCCAAACAGCGGCCTCGGTTTCGGCGGGCAAAACCTGGGTTTGAGCAGTATGGTCATCGGCGATCGCCAGACAGCGGTCAACCTGCTCTTGCACGCCAGCGGCAATGCTTTGGAACTGGGCCGCGAGGCCATAGCGTGCCTCAAAGCCCAGCGCCTGCATCAAGTCAGGCGTCAGCAGATCCAGTGCCACCGGGGTGAGGGAGGACAATCGCATCGCCGCCGCGATCGCTTGAATCGTTGCCGCCGCTCCCTGCATCACAACGGTTTGGGAAGTTTCTTGCACGGGGTAGGTGCGGAAGGTGAGCTGTGCCAAAACTCCCAGTGTGCCGTAGGAGCCCGTCATCAGCTTCATCAGGTCGTAGCCCGCGACGTTTTTCACCACCCGCCCGCCTGCCTTGGCAAGCTGTCCATCATGGCGCACCAGGGTCAGCCCAATCAGCATGTCGCGCACACCGCCATAGCGCTGTCGTAGCGAGCCCGCGTCGGCAGTGGCCACAATGCCCCCCAGGGTCGCCCCCTCGGGAAAGGTGGGATCTAGGGCGAGCCATTGTTGGGCGATCGCGAGCTGAGCTTGCACCACGCCAAAGGATGCGCCCGCCTCAACGGTGAGGGTTAGATCGCCGATCGCGTGCTCGACCACGCGATTCAGCCGGGCGGTACTGACCACCACATCGGCCCCGGCCAGGGCTGGCCCCCAGTGCAGCTTGGTGCCATTGCCACAGGGCAGCACGCGCCACTGGTGTTCATGGGCGCAGGTCATCACCGCTGCGAGGGCGTCTACCGTGTCGGGATAGACGATGCACTGGGGTAAGGCGTCGGGGGCGATCGCCCGCTGGAGCCGCGATCGCCACATTGCCGCCCATGCCTCCTGCGGAAAGACCGCCGTTTCTCCCAGCAGTGCGGTCAGTGTCGTTGCGATCGCAGCCATAC
>JACYME010000128.1 GCA_015272155.1 Leptolyngbyaceae cyanobacterium T60_A2020_046 | reverse complement strand
GATCCGGTAGACCCTGTGGATCCGGTGGATCCGGTGGATCCGGTGGATCCCTCCCATCCTGGGCATCCGACAGATCCTAAAGACCCGGTTTCGGTGCCGGAGCCCGGGATGGGGGCGGGAAGTTTGGCGGCGGTGTTGGTCGGAATGGCGCTGTGGCGGTTGCGATCGCGCTAGCCGCTTGCGCACGGCAGATACCCAAAACCCCAACCCTGAGTCTTCAACACGGGGGTTGGGGTTTTGGCTTCAGGGGACGGGGCGATCGCTGATGCTGCGTTATCGGGCAAGGGCAAGGACACCCGGCTCTGTTTGTACAGGGACGAGATTCAGCACGTCGAGCTGGGCGCAGTATTTCAAATCATCCTCTAACTCCAGGCGGAGCAAGCGCTGGCCGTGGCTGGCGCAGTACATCAAGTCCAGCAGGTGGTCTTGCCACTGGAGGTAGAGGCTAACGGCGGCGATCGCGGCGTCATTGCCCGCCAGATCCTTAAGGTCAAGGTTGTGCTGGGTCAGATAGCCGTGGACAATGGCCCCCGCACAAACTGTGTCTTCGAGGGAATAGCTGCCCTCCCAGCCGGAGCCCACCAGCCAGACCTGCTCTGGATTGTGATGGTTCAAAAAATCGACGACGGCCTGGCGCGTGGTGAGGGCCGCAGTGGCGACCATCGGTGCATTTTGAATGCGATGGAGGCAGCGCGTGCCGTTGGTGGTACTCATAAACAAGTGCCGACCCTTTGATCGCGCTTCTGTATGGTCGAGGGGCGAATTTCCCAAGTCAAAGCCTTCAACCCGTGCGCCACCGCGCTCCCCAGCGAGCAGCCGTTCCTCGGGGGAATAGGACTCGCTGGCGGTTTTCAGGGCATCTAGGTCGCTAAAGACGTGAATTGCAGCGGCCCCAGACTCAAGGGCAGCGGCGATGGTTGAGGTCGCTCTCAACACATCGATCGCGATCGCGCAATCGGGTACGGCCTTGTCGGGCACTTCCTCAGGGGTGTGATAGACAAAGAACTTCACAGATTTAGCCGCCCTTCCTTTGCATGCGTGTTGAGACTGTCAGCCTCTTATTCTACAGACTGAGAGCCCTGCCCCATGTCTGGCAGCGTTCCAATTGTTCCATGAAAGAGGGGCATGATGTAGGCTCCGAGGCCAATCCCCGCCAGCCAGCCAAAAAGCGTCATCCGCAGGTTATCGACGGGCCACCAGTCAAACCCTTGCAGCGCCAACTCAATGGGGTAAAACATGCACAGCATAAAGGCAATGCCAAACCCAACGAGGCCATAGCGCTCTAGCCAAAAGGCGGCTTGGCCGCGATCGCGACCATAGATCACCCGCATCATCACCAGACCCATCACCGTGCCATAGCAGCGCATACACACCGCCATCAAATGCCCCACCATGGGCACGCCAAGCTCTGGCTGTGGGCAGACGTGCACCCCCATCGCGTAGATGATGTCTGCAATTTGGGGCAGGAGGGGCAAGCCCGAAGCGGCCAGAAAAGGCGCTGCGATCGGCCCGCTGACCAATGCTGCCAACACCAGATCAGCCAGCCAGCTCGACCAAGGTCGGCGCATGGGAGAAACACGAGATCCAGAGGTCATAGCAAGCCCGCGCATCGTCGCAGGGTGAGAACAACATTAACCGTCAACAATTGTAAACAATAACCGACAGGGCGCTGGGGCTGGGTCTCCCCCGCGCACGGAAGTCGGGGAAGGGCTCAACTGTGAGTGTTGAGTGTTGAATTTTGAATTCCGCACCACGTTACTCGTGCAGCACTTCTTCGAGTTTGTGTTGTTCCCAAAGTCGCTGGTACAGGCCCGATCGCGCGACCAGTTGCTCGTGGGTGCCCGCTTGCACAATGCGCCCCTGATCCATCACAAAAATGCGATCGCTCATGGCTGCGGCCCCCATCTGGTGAGAAATGAAGATCACGGTTTGGCTTTGGGTGCCAGCCTTGAGGTTTTGCAGAATGTGGGTGGCGGTTTGGTTATCGACGCTGGATAGAGCATCGTCGAGGACCAACACAGGAGCGTCGATCATGAGGGCGCGGGCGAGGGCGGTGCGCTGGCGTTGCCCGCCGGAGAGGGTAATGCCCCGTTCGCCAACAATGGTGTCGTATTGCTGCGGAAAGTTTTCAATTTCGCCCGCCATCTGAGCTTGTTTGGCCGCGTACTGCACATCTACTATCTCGGCGGTGGGTTCGCCATAGCGGATGTTGTTGAGGATGCTGGTGCTAAACAAGAAGCTTTCTTGGGGGACGTAGGCGATCGCTTGGCGCAGATCCGTCAGGGCGATTTTGGTGATGTCGTAGCCATCGAGAAAAACCTGACCGGGTGCAATGTTGAGCAGGCGCGGCAGGGCATTGGCCAGGGTGGATTTGCCCGACCCGATGGGGCCAACGATCGCGATCGTTTCGCCGGGCTCAATGCGAAAATTGACGCCATCCAATGCTGGGCGCACCGCATCAGGGTAGGTGTAGAACAGGTTGCAGGCCTCTAGGCGACCCTGCACTGCATCGCGAGGCAGAGGATAGACCGTAGGGCCATCACTGACCTTGGGTTCGCTGACGAGAATTGCTTCCACGCGATCGATGCTGACCTCGCCGCGCTGGTAAGCAGTGATGGTAAAACCCAGCAGTGCGGTGGGAAACACCAGCCGCTCGACATAGAGCACCATCGCCACAAAATCCCCGACTGTCAGTGCCCCGCTGGAAATTGCTCCGGCCCCAGAGGCCAAAATCACCAGCAGGCTGATGCTGGCCAGCCCGCCCAAGAGCGGAAACAGGGTGTTGCGGGTGCGGGCCAGGGTCAGGTTAGCGTCGAGGAGTTCGTCGTTGAGGGCGGCAAAAGCGCGGCGTTCGTTCTGTTCTTGGGCGTAGATTTTGATCAGCGCGATGCCGCTCATGTCTTCTTGAATGAGGTCGCTGAGGCGGGAGGTAGCTTCTTGTACGCGCAACTGTTCGTTGCGGAGGCGATCGCTGAATAACCGCACTAGCACCAGCATGATGGGATACACCGCCAGCGCGACCACCGTCAGCCGCACGCTGAGGGAGAGCATCACGGGCACGGTGAAGGCATAGGCAAACAGCGTGTTGGCCAAGCTCAGCACCGCGAAGCCCAGCAGCCGTCGAATGTTGTCAACATCGCTGGTGGCGCGACTGATCAGCTCGCCAGCGGTATTTTTAGCAAAGTAGGCGGGTTCCATCCGCAGCAGATGCTCAAAGAGGCGCTGTTTCAGGTCAAACTCGACCTGACGACCCACGCCAAAGAGCATAATGCGCGACGCCATGCGAATGAACCACATGACAGAGGCCAATACTAGCACCAGCAGTGCATAGCCCATGACCCGCTGAAAGCTGAAGGCCACTTGCAGCTCGTCGATGCCGTCGCGAATCAACAGCGGAATCCATACGCCGAGGCCGTTGACGACGAGCAGGGCAATGACGCCCAGGCTAGAGAGCTTCCAATGGGGTCGTAGGTAGCTGCCAAGTTTGCGTAGGTGAGAGCGGTGTCCTGAGGTGGGGTGCGATCGCGCCATCCGAATTCCAACTGCGGTGCTCTCCCATCCTAGACGACGGGGCGATCGCTCGGGAAACGCGCCGCGCTGTCCCCAACCCCAACCTCAGGCCAGGGTGACTTCACCAAACTACTGCGGCACCACCTCAACCACCTGGTTCCAGCGCACATCAAACCCCGGCAGCCAACCCCTCAAGAAGTAGTAAACAGAGGTCAACAATTCTTCCCAGTAGCGGGTCGTCAGGCGTAGCGCTTCCACGCTCGGCACCAGATCGGACAATCGAGCAAGCGTGTCCCCCGTGGGTGCGCTACTGCCATACAAATTTGTTGGCCAGGCGATGACTTGGAGATCATCATTCTCGAAGGTGAGGGCAGCACGACGCATACTCAAGGCAGGGGCAACCAGGGCAATCCGGCTCGATTCTCGCTGGGGAGCCGATCGCGATGGCGCTAAGTTCTGATTTTCCAGATAGCGGCGCACTTCACGCACCGTGCGCTGCACATCCATTCCCGTATTGCGAATCACGATCGCATCGGCGGGCACCCCATTACGGGTCAGCCACTGCCGCAGGGTTTGCTCCTTTTGGGCGCGTTCGTCAGCGTTGCCATCAATGGGGCCAGCGGTGACAAAGACGATGGGGGTGCTGCCATTACGCCGTAGCCGTTGATAAAGGTCGGCAGCGCTGGTGAGGCGTCCGGTCAACACTGGGTTGAGGGTTAGGTCGCTATCGACCTGACTGGGGAACTCCTCAGGAGGGATCACCACATCCATGTTGTCGCCCAAGACCACCATTGTGACGACTCGGCTTAGGGGCACGTCCGTCGGAATTCCTGTGGGGCAGACGTCTTCGCAAATCCCTTGCTGGACTTCGTAGGCTTCGGCGACGGCGTTTTCCGCTTGGGCCACAAGGACGCGCGCAAACAGTGGGATGCTCGACAACACCAATATCAAGAGAGCGATCGCCACTTGGCGGCCATTTACCTTTTTGATGCCGTTGGTGAGGGAAAACGCGAGCAACAGCACCGACGCTCCTAGCGGGGTTAATGGCAAGGAAATGACCTTCCAAATGGCCCCAATGGTCTGATCATTAGGATCAATGAATGACAGCACGATCAACGCCAGGATGATGGCCCCGCCAAACCAGGTCAAGAAGTTGCGGGGGATGAATTTGAGCAGCACGTACCAAATGATCAGCCCGACGGCTGCCCAGATCAGAAGGCGAGTAAGCAGTGCTAGCACCATGCGGAGTCAAAATCCTGGGTTTTACGGCTTCCCCGCGATCGCCCTCGAAGCGCGATTTTCAGCAGACAATGCCGTGTGCGACTAGAGCAGCACAGGTGATTCCAGGCTGCCTCAGGAATGATACATTTGCTCAACGGTTCTGGCACACAAAATCTGCCAGGATTTGAGAAAATTAGCCCAATTTTCTCGGCCTCATGCTGCCGCCTAAAACATCTGTTTTAGTGGACGATTCGAGGGCACTCTGACGGGCATCCCTCCACCCCTTGACAGCCTTTCAGGCAATGCTCTTAGAGGGTTTTGTCTGTTGAATTTTGCATTCTGTGACGCGGGACTAATCCTGGATGTATTCCTCACCAGAGAGCAGCGCTGCCTCAGCCCGCACAAATTCACGCCCGAGGTAGGCAGCATGATCCAACCGTGTTACGGGGCATTCAGCCGGGTCGGTTTCAAACAGGGCGATGCAGAGTTCCTTAGCAGTGCGGCCTTGGTAAACGCGGCTGGGGATGCGCTGAAGGGTGCCATTGCAGGGCAAGGGTTCGCCGGTTTCGGGGTCGCAGGCCAGCCCCTTGTCGTTGATGGTGTTGGTGAAATGCTTGGCGCAAATTAAGCCCTGTTCGCGCTCAAGATAGACCAGAAAATAGCCGCCTTCGTCCAGTTCAATGAAGCGATTGGAAAGGCGATTGTCAAGGGCGGTGAGGTCGTCTGCGTTGGGCCGGGGAAGGGTGGTGGGTTGAGCCATCGGTTTTGGGAAAACGGCAATTCTAAGGAATGAATGTGGCGGGCGATCGCGCCCCCGCTGGACTCACCATTGTAACCAATGCGTTCCGCCGCTTTAGCCGCACGGGGCCAGGTTTAGGGGCATCCTGATGTCGTGGTGATCTATGCACAGCGCGCTGTGGAGGCAATGCGCGATCGCGGCCTCACGCCAGATTTCCCTCATCTTTGAAGGGTAAATCGGCATTCACCGCGTCAATTTCCTGCTGTTCCATGCGGTTGATTTCGTCAATGTGGTTGACCAAGATCGCCTGGAGCCGAGGATGGTAAAACCGATGCAGGCTGTGGTTGGGGCGGGCGGGGAAGCCGCGCCGTTTTTTGTGGCGACCCCCAGCGCCGGGGTCAAAGGTGTGAATGCCGTGGGCGATCGCCCAGTCGATGGGGGCGTAGTAGCAGGCGTTGAAATGTAGGTGGTTATATTCCTCTAAGCAGCCCCAATAGCGACCATAGAGACGATCGCCCTTGTGGAGACAAAAGGACATGCCCACGGGCTCGTCGCGGTCGTCGCTGTAGGCGGCAAAGAGCACGACGCGATGGAGGTAGTCGGGGGCGAGCTGTTCAAAAAATTTGCGGGTGAGGTATTTGCTGCCCCACCAGCCAAACTTGTCGCAGGTGTCGGCATAGAAGTGATACATGCGGGTGCAGAGGGCGCGGGAAATGTCTTCACCGGCGATCGCCGTTAGCCGCAGCCCTGCCTTTTCAACGGATTTGCGTTCGCGTTTGATGTTGCGGCGCTGGTTGGCATTAAAGCGGGCCAGATAGTCGTCAAAGGTGGCGTAGCCGTCGTTTTGCCAGATATAGCTGTGGTGGAGCCACTTGAGAAAGCCCAGGTTTTCCATCTGGGTTTGCCAGTCGGGGTCGGCGTAGAGAAAGTGGCAGCCAGAAATGCGGTTGCGATCGCAAAACTGATCGATCGCCGCCACCATCATTGCCGTGATGTGGGTCTCGTCTTCGCCGGGGGCAATCAGAAACCGATAGCCCTCGGCGGGGGTAAAGGGCGACATGCCCAGCAGCTTGGGATAATACTCGATGCCGAGGCGGCTGGCGAGGTCGGCCCACTGATGGTCAAAGACAAACTCGCCATAGCTGTGCCCCTTGAGGTACATCGGCGCGGCGGCAATTAGCGTGCGATCGCGCCAGACGGTTAAATGATTGGGCAGCCAGCCCGCGTTGGCGGTGGCGCTGCCCGAGTGCTCCATATTGTGCAGCCACGTCCATTCCAAAAAGGGCGTCTTGAGCGGCAGAGCCAGCGCATCCCACGCGGCTTGGGGAATTTCCTGGATTTGGCGAATCCACGCCACGGTGTAGCGAGGCTGGGGCTGTTGAACCATGAGCGGGATCAGAACGCTTCAGTTGCAGGACAGGGGGCTGACGCTGGACGACGATCGCGGGGCCAGCGGTCAGCGATTTTCCTTTCTTTAGGGTATTCCAATGCAGGGTGAAGCGTGTGAGAGGGGTTGGGGAATACAAGGCATCGCCCAGAACTCTGCTCACCCAACCTCTGAAACTTTCCCTCATACCCCAAGCCCCTCATACCCATCCCGCGATGTGCGGCGATAGTGCAGGAAGACTTCGTCGGCGATCACGGTGACAGAGACGAGGCGAAAGCGCGGGGCGATCGCGGCGGGGAATCCGAGGCCGTCGAAGGGGGTGGGGGCAGTGGCACCGCCGAGGGTGAGGGGGCAGAGGGTGAGCTGCCAATCATCGATGAGATCCGCCTGGGCGAAGGGGGCGATGAGGGAGCCACCGCCGAGCAGGGCAAGGCGGTGAATGCCCAATTCGGTCAGGGTTTGCAGGAGGCTGGGCCAGTCGGTGGTGTCGGCTGCGAGCTGGGGCAGGATGCGATCAAAGCAGGGCGCAGCGGCGGGGGAGATGGTCGCCCAGCGATCGGCCCCGGCGGGGGTGGTGAGCAGCCAGCGGGGGACGGGTTGCTGAAAGAAGCGCAGGTCGGGGGAAAGGTCGCCACTGGCGGAGGCGACGATTTGGATGGGTTGGGGGGGTTGGCCGCGATCGCGACGGCGATCGCGCAGGTCGGGGTCGCGCACACTGAGGCAGGTGCCATAGGCGCGCAGGGTGCCTGCCCCAAAGAGCACGGCGTCACTCTCGGCGACGAGGTGTTCCAGGTGGGCTAGGTCGGTGGGGGAGGAAAAGCGGGCGGCGCTGTGATCGCGATCGCCAATCTTGCCATCCAGGCTCATTGCCAGCACCACCGTGATGTGGGGGCGATCGGGCGAGCGATCGCTACTCTTCAACGATGGCGGCATCGGGCGGGCTGGGCAGCGTGGGCTTGAGTTGGCTGATCAGCTCGGCGCGCTTAGCATTCAGGGCGCGTTCTACCTGGATCAGGGTATGCTGCAACTCGCGGAAGTGCGCCCCATCGGGCTGGGTTTCGAGCAAGGCATTGAGGGCCATCAGGTGGGCCGTCAGCAGCGCCAACTCGCTCGGCACCTTCACGTCGGGGATCACGCCCGTTTCTGTCCAGTTGGTGCCTGTTGTGGGGTTGATGGCGCGTCCGGTGGGCACAAATAGCCAAAAATGGTCGCTGAGGCGATAGCCCCGTCCCGGATGGGCTCCGCCAGCGGTGTGCTCGCCGATGACTTTGACACGGTTGAGCACCCGCAAGTTGTAGGCAAATTCCTCGGCGGCGGAGAAGGTGTCTTGGCTCGTCAGCAGATAAACGGGGCGATCGAGGTAGCGCGGCGCAGGCACGTGGGGCACTGTCCACCACTGGCGGGTAGAGTCGTCGGGTCGCCAGTACAGATCGTTCAGGTGAACGAGGGGATAGGCGGGCAACAGGTAGCTACAGAGCAGCGCCACCATGGCTGGAGAGCCGCCCCGATTGCGCCGCAGATCGATGATCAGCGCTTGGGTATGGGCCAGAAATTGCAGGGCGGCGGCTAGGGTATCTCCGGCAAATTCAGGCGGTTCAAAGCCGTAGAGTTGGAGGTAGCCAATGTTGCCCTGCAACCGTTCGACGGTGTTGAGATCAAAGTTGCGCAGGCTGCTGTGATGCCGTTCTTCGGCGAGGGCGGCGGCGCTGAGGCGGGCGTCTGGGTCTAGGTCGGGCAGGGGGTGGGGGCTGTGGTGCAGGCGCAGTTGGCGATCGCCACTTTCTTGCTGCAACTCGACCGTGAGGCGTTCGGCGAGTTGGGCGGGGGCGGTGATGTCGTCGTAACTGCCTGCGGCGAGGCGATCGCGCAGCCCGGTTTGCAGGCGAGCCGCCACCTCTGGAAAAACGTAGTGATCGAGGGTGGCGATCGCAGCCTCAATCACAGCGGCGCGATCGTCATCGCTTAAGGTATCGGCAAATTCAGCCCGAAGCTGGGCTAGGATGTCGTCCGTCGTCATCGGCAAATCTCGGTGCCAAGGGCTCACACTGTAGCATTGGGCGTCGCATCGGGCGGCGGCGGGTTAGCGCGATCGCGTCCGTTCTGGGGTGGATAGGGGCGACTGTCCTGCCAAGCCGCGCAGGTTTTGTACCCGCATTAGCTCTGAGAAGTTCAACTGTCCGCGCCCTTCGATAATGGGGACGGCTTCGATCGCGCTGATGAGATGGCGCAGGGCGACGGGTTCGTCATAGCCGCGCCGCTGGGCCACGCGAATCGCTTCCTCATCGGCGGCGAGTTCGGCCTGGGTGCCGGTGTTGTTGCGCCACACCTGGAAGGCAGCGATCGCGCTCAACCCCCCCGCCCCAAGCACGCCGATCAGATCGCCCTGGGTCAGTTCAAACAGGGCGGCGGCGGTACCCGCGACGGTAATGCCTTGGTAAAGCTGGGGTTTCAGCACTTGCACCGATAGCACCCAGCAGACGTAGCGCAAAAACAATAGGTCGCGCTGTGGAGCCGAGAGCGCCTGCCACAGACCATAGTTGAGGGTGATAGCATGGCTGCGCTGCCACGGACGCGGGAAGGGCGCGTGGATGACCGTTGACTGGCGATCGTCCAGCAACAGCCGAATTTTCATCCGCCCTGAGGCGGGCATCAGATCCCGGAGTCGAGAAATTTCTGCGTTGGTGTTGACCACGACCATCCCTCGCCGCAACGATTCCCCTAGCGTACTTTGGTTTGGGGGAAGGCGGGCCAATTTTCTCAGATAACCCTGGGGGCTATCGTTGGTCAGCGCCGAAATCCCTGATCAGCGCCAAAATCTCTTGGCCTGGCCTGGTGACAGCCCTGCGCAGTGGGCCGCGAGTGGGTGCGGTAATTGTGACCCGGCAATCGTTTTATCGTCAGTGGATGACGTATTCTCAAGCGATCGCGGGCTCAGGTCAGTAGAATGGAGCACCGCAAAGCCCGCCGCCGATTCCTGGGTTGTTTGTACACTGAACCTCGGCGGGTACCAGACTTCTGAGGACACTGGGATGGCTAAGCAGGCGCGATCTTCGCCACCTCGGCCGTGGTTCGTGACGGCGAAAGCGCTCGGGAGATTGTGCGCCTGGGCGATCGCCATTCCCCGTGACGAGACGTTTATCACGTGCTGCTAACGATGCCGTGGCCCGCCTTGATTGGATGATTGCTGCTGGTTTACCTCACGCTAAACAGTGCCTTTGCGGTGCTGTATTGGCGGGGGGGACGGGGCGATCGCCAACGCCCGACCCGGCTCCTTGCCCGACGCATTCTTTTTTAGCGTGCAGACGATGGCCTCCATTGGCTATGGAGCCCTGTATCCCCAGAGCCTCTATGCCAACATCGTCATTGTTCTGGAGTTCTTTGTGGGGTTGCTATTCATTGCCATGGCAACGGGGATAAGCTTCGCCCGATTTTCGGTGCCGACCGCGCGAATTTTGTTTAGTCGCTACGCGGTGGTGGCTCCGGTCAATCAGGTGCCGATGTTGATGTTTCGCACGGCCAATCGCCGCCGCAACCGCATTTTAGAAGCGCGACTCTGGGTTGCCCTCGTTCGGGATGAGGCGACCCAAGCGGGTGAGGAACTGCGGCGGTTTATGATCTTGCGCTGGTGCGATCGCAAACACCCCTCTTCGCCCTGACGTGGACGGCAATGCATCCCATCGATGCCCAAAGCCCGCTCGATGGCGCAATCCCCGATTCCCTCAAGGCGGCTAATGCTGAGGTGATTGTCATCATTGCCGGGATGGATGAGACTACGTCGCAGACCATCCACAGTCGGCACTCGTTCGTTGCCGATGAAATTTTGTGGAACTACCGCTTTGAAGACATCCTGGGGTGGATCACAGACGGGTATCGAGCGATCAACGATACCCAGTTTGATCAAGTTAGGGCAGCCTCATCCAGCGAGACGTGATGGTCTTCAGGCCGTGTGATGGGATGTCGTGGGCGATAAACTCATCGCGCAGTTCATGGTTCTGAAACCCTGACTGTTCGCCCCCGTCTAGCCCACTGGCAGCCCCCCACCCTAGGCAGGCACAGCGCGGGGATGTTGTGCCATCAGCTCGCGCACTTGTTCGGCATGGTAAGAACTGCGCGTCAGGGGCGACGACACCACCTGCAAAAAGCCCATTGCTTCCCCCGCCATGCGCCAGGCGTCAAACTGTTCTGGCGGGATAAAGGCTTGCACGTCTAGGTGCTTGGCACCGGGCTGCAAATATTGACCAATGGTGAGAATGTCGCACCCCGCCGTCCGCAGGTCGGCCATCACCTCACGCACCTCGGCGTCGGTTTCGCCCAAGCCCACCATGATGCCCGATTTGGTGTAAACCCAGGGGGCAAGGTCGTGGGTGCGTTGCAAGAGTTCGAGCGATCGCGCATAGGTTGCCTGGGGTCGCACCCGCTTGTAGAGACGAGGCACCGTTTCGGTATTGTGGTTGAGCACCTCGGGGCGAGCATCGAGAATTGCCGCCAGGGCCGCCCAATTGCCGCACAGGTCAGGAATCAGCACTTCAATGGTGGTCTGGGGTGACACCTGCCGCACCGCCTCAATGCAGCGCTGAAACTGAGATGCGCCGCCATCTTCCAAATCATCACGATTCACGGAGGTAATCACCACATGGTTGAGGCCCATGCGCTTCACTGCCTCGGCCAGCCGCAGCGGCTCTGTCGGATCCAGGGGCTGGGGCTTTTTCTCGAAGTCAATGTCGCAGTAGGGGCAGGCGCGGGTGCAGGCTGGCCCCATGATCAAAAAGGTGGCTGTGCCTGCGTTGAAGCATTCGCCGATATTGGGGCAGGAGGCTTCTTCGCACACGGTATTGAGGGCAAGATCGCGCAGGAGCGATTTCACTGTGCCGACGCGCTCCCACTGGGGGGCTTTGACCCTGAGCCAATCTGGTTTTACTGTCACCGGAGTTCCTTACCTGTCACGTTCCTTAGCCTTCATCCTAACGGCTGAGTTCACAAAATTTTGTGCTGGCGACACCAGCCCGACGGCATTCAACTGCATTCAGAGGATGGGCCTGAGACGCGGTAGGATTGAGGCGATCGCCCTTCAGTGCAAAACACGACCCCATGGCCTTTGCTAATGCGGTGCCCTTTGGCACAGTGGATGTGACGGAACTGGCCGCCAAATTGGCGGACGAAACGGCAGAGTTGCAGCTCATTGATGTGCGAGAACCCGATGAGCTGGCGATCGCAGCCTTACCCCAGTTTCAGAACTTGCCCTTGAGTCAGGCGTCGGTGTGGGCTCCGCAGATTCATGCCCAGCTTGAGGCCGATCGCGAAACCATCGTGATGTGCCACCACGGCATGAGATCGGCCCAGATGTGTCAATGGCTGGCGCAGCAGGGATTCACGAATGTCAAGAACCTAAAGGGCGGCATTGATGCCTATTCCCAGGTGGTGGATCCTGCGGTGCCGCGCTATTAAGGGCGCTGCGGGCCGGGTCGTGAACGTCTTCCGTTGAGGGGATGGCGGCAACAGGAGGCAGCGGGATTGCCGATCGCGGTGGGAACATCTGCGGAAATTGGGCATCAGGGGTTAGGCGATCGCGATTTCTCTAACGCGAGAAATTCAGCTTAAATTCACGCTAGTTTGCGGAAAACCAGGCACACTTAAGGCTTTAGAATTCGCGATCGCGCCATTCATTCCCGTGAAATGCGTGGTCATCTGCCCCATTGCCTGTTCCGTTTCCCAGGATTGGTTTGGGGAGTGCAGGTTTCGTCCGTTACCCCTCGCCCCCGTCGCCCCCATGTGGATGCATCGCCTCAGTGCTGTGCTGATTGTGAGCACAATTTCGACCGTCCTGCGCGTGAGTGTGGTTCCCAAGCTGGATGCACACATTGCTTGGCCACCCCCTCAGCCCGCAAAGACCATTGCCCTGCCGCCCCATCAGCTTGAAACAAAGTTTGAGGCGCTCGCTCGCCTTTATGCTGCGCTGTTGGATGATCTGCCGCCCCACGCCGCCCCCATCGACTGGGAAGCCTGCCGCGCTTTCTCGCAGGACTGTACTGCGCTGGATCTGCGTCGCGAGCTGGGTCTTCGCCGCGATCGCCGCCAAACCACGCCCGCCCGTCCGCCGCGCATCCCCCGCCCCCGCGTTTAGACCGTTCTAGTATTGAAGGAGCTGATCGGCAGGCTAAAAGCGATCGGAGTAGGGATTGCGGGGCGATCGCGCTTGGTCGAACAGGCCAAACAACGGCCCCAACGCCGCGCCAAACACAAAACCGCCCGCGTGCGCCCAGTAGGCAATGCCGCCGCCCGACATGCCGATGTTGGCGGGAGCGTTGAGGCTGGCGACCCCATAGAGTGCCTGCTGAATAAACCAAATCCCTAGATACCAAATGGCCGGAATACGAATCGTCGTCAGAAAAAAGCCCAGGGGCACAATGGTCAGAATGCGCACCTGGGGAAACCGGAACACATAGGCTCCCATGACGCCCGCGATCGCGCCGCTGGCCCCCAAAGACGGAATCTCAGACCCCATGTCGAAATACCACTGGGTCAAAGACGCCAGGACGCCACAGAGTAGATAGAAGAGGATGAACCGTACCCGCCCCAACTGCTCTTCGACGTTGTTGCCAAAAATCCACAGATAGAGCATGTTGCCCGCCACGTGAAAAAAGCCCGCGTGGAGAAACTGGGCCGACAGCAGGGTGAACCATTCCCGTGCGCCGCTGCTGCTCTGCAAGCTGTTGGTCAGTTGGGCAGGCACCACAGCCCAGGTCTGGAAAAAGTCCATCAGGCGATCGGGCGGCAAGGTCAGCTCATAGCCAAAGATGAGTACATTCAGCACAATCAGCCCATAGGTGACGTAGGGCGTAATGCGCGCAGGGTTTTCATCACTTAGGGGAAAGACCACGGCAGTAACCAGGCAACAACGTATCCATAGGCTATCAAGCGGAGTGGCGGGTGACGACTGTCTAGGGGGAGAGATTCAATCGATGCCGCACTGAGCAGCGAGCTATAATTTGAAGCTTTGAATTTCGTCTGTTTGCCGTGGAACAACCAACGACACGCGATCGCGCCTATATGCAGCGCTGCATTGCCCTAGCGCGCCAGGCCGCCGGACAGACCGCCCCAAACCCAATGGTGGGTTCTGTGATTGTGCAGGGGGATGAGGTCGTCGGCGAAGGATTTCATCCCAAGGCGGGAGAGCCCCATGCGGAGGTGTTTGCCCTGCGGGCAGCGGGCGATCGCGCGCGGGGAGCCACCCTCTACGTCAACTTAGAACCCTGCAACCACACTGGACGCACTCCACCCTGCACCGAAGCTATCCTCGCGGCGGGCATTCGGCGGGTGGTAGTGGGCATGGTGGATCCCGACCCGCGCGTTTCTGGGAACGGGCTACAACGGCTGAAAGCAGCGGGCCTTGAGGTGCTCAGCGGCGTCGAAGAGGCGGATTGTCAACGCTTGAACGAAGCCTTTGTCCACCGGGTAACCCAGCATCGCCCCTTTGGCATTTTGAAGTACGCCATGACGCTAGATGGCAAAATCGCCGCCACTGGGGGACACAGCGCCTGGGTGACTGGCCCCGCCGCACGGCAACGGGTTCACCAACTCCGCGCGCGGTGTGATGCGGTGATTGTGGGCGGCCAAACAGTGCGGGCCGACAATCCGCACCTGACAACGCACGGGCAGAGCGATCGCGCACCATTGCGGGTGGTCATGAGCCGACGGCTGGCCTTGCCAACCCAGGCCCACCTTTGGCAGGTGGAAACGGCCCCGACGGTGGTGTTTTGCGGAGCCGATCGCGATCGCGACATTCAGGCCGCCCTAGAAGACCAAGGCGTCGAAGTCGTGGTGGATGACGCCCCTGCCCCTCGGCGGGTGCTCGAAAACCTCTACGCCCGGGGCCACGCCCAAGTGTTGTGGGAATGCGGGGGGCAACTGGCGGCCCACGCGATCGCGACGGGTTGTGTGCAGCGAGTTTGGGCCTTTGTCGCTCCCAAGTGGGTGGGGGGTGCCCAAGCGCCCACCCCCATTGGCGAGCTGGGCATCGTTCGTATGGATCAGGCGATCTCCTTGACCCAAGTCAGTGTGCAGTCTGTGGGCGACGACACGCTCTTTATCGCAGATGTGGCTGCACTGGAGCGATCGCCCTCGACCTAGGGAAACCCCTCCCAATTAGGCATCGAGCAAGCGTTCAAGCTCATGACGAAGCTGCTTCACATTCGCAACCCGCGCCACAATTAGGGACTCTTCTTGGGCCAGGCGGAGTTCTTGTTTCCAGTGGGCTACACGGTCTTCATGGCGGAGCCAAAAGTCCACAATTTTGCTGGCGACGGCGTCCCAATCCCAGTCGGGTTTTTGATGGATGAATTCAGTGGCGGCAATGAAGCTGTCTAGGGTGCAGGCATAGCTGCCGAGGTAGGCACAACTGCGATCGCGGCTGGCCTCAATTTGCTGCTGATGCTTAAAAAATGTCCAGATTGGCGAAATGCCAACGATGTCAAAGTTGTATTGCATAAACCGGATTTGAACATAGAGGTTCTCATCAGCCACTGGTGCTGCGCCGCCGCGATTGCTCCCCTGCTGGGTGCCTACACAACACTTCAAAACACCGCAAGGCACGGGTTTCCCCATGCCTTGTCGATGCCCGCAGCCGGGATTGATGTGGTGTAGCGTCTTGCCTGGGCGGCAGATGGCGTGGGGCGATCGCGCCAGTTCGCGCCATCCACACGCCTTGGAGTGATCGAGCTCGCCATCCCCATCGCCATCAGCAGAGCAACTCCGCAGGTTCAGAACAGGTGCTGATGATTTTACATTCTAATCAGGTCAAGGCTTTCAGAGTGTTCTTGGCTAACTTCTGTGAACTAGCCATCTCCTCAGAGAGCCACGATCCCCAGCATTGTGGCCCTTGCGTTCTCCCAAGCTGGGGCATCCCTTGCTACGTATACCAGTTCTCTAAAGTAAGACGACAAAACCGGTCGCTACAAAGCCCCTCTCCCAATTGTGGGAGAGGGGTTGGGGTGAGGGCCAAGTGCCGCG
>JACYME010000058.1 GCA_015272155.1 Leptolyngbyaceae cyanobacterium T60_A2020_046 | reverse complement strand
CCCTAGGGAGAAGGATTGAAAAGGCAGCCTCCCTCTCCCAGGGGAGAAGGCTAGGGTGAGGGCCTCGGGAGCGTTCATCCCCAGATGTAGCAACGCCTAAAAACCAGTTCGCAGTGGCGACACCCCAACGGTGACCCAGCCCTCATCTCACCCTAAATCCAGCACGCAATATACAAACTTGGACGCAAGGCTACGTTGCCAACGTTAGCTATGACTACAGCTACTTCCCCGAATTGGCACCCACCAGCATGGCCTTTAACCTGCTGGACGGGCGCTGTTTACCTCCCTCGCTAGAGCAGTTCGCCTACTGCGAACTCGGATACGGCCAAAGGTTCACCACTAACATTCTGGCGGCCACCCATCCCCAGGGTGAGTTTTGGGGCATGGACTTTAACCTCATCCGCATTGCCGAAGCCTAGCGCCTCACGGAAGCCGCCAACTTACAAAACATTCACTTTTCTGACCATAGTTTTGCGGAGTTCATCAAGGCCGACACCCCGCCCTTTGATTTCATTACGCTGCACAGCGTGTACTCCTGGATTGGGGCAGAAAATCGGCAGGCGATCGTTAACCTCCTGCGGCAAAAGCTAAAAGTCGGTGGTGTGGTGTATAGCGGTGTATGTCAGCTACAACGCGCTGTCCGGTTGATCGGCCCTGATGCCCTTACGCACCCTTATGTGGCAAGCTCTCAGTCAGGCGGGCGATTCGAGCTTGCAGCGGATCGAATCAGGCATGGCCTTTGCCAAACGACTGGAGGCGATGCAGTCTCGCTACTTTGTCGAAAACCCCACGGTCAAGGCCGACTTAGCAGCGATGGTCGATGACTCGCGCAACTACCTCACCCACGAATATTTCAACCATAACTGGCAGCCGTTCTATCAATCAGAAGTAGTCGAGCAACTGGCGGAGGCTAAGTTGTCCTATGTCGTTTCCGGTGACATTGACGATCGGTTCTATAACAACTTCAAACTGATGCAAGAACCGCTACAGATCCTGACCGATGTGCCTGACACCACCCGCCGCGAAACGATCCGGGGCTTCATGTTTAATACGCGGTTTCGCCGTGACTTATTTGTGAAGGGAGCCGTCAAATTTTTGGCGCTAGAGCAAGTCGAACAGCTCAGCCACACTTACTTTGCCCTCATCATTGACCCGGCTGAGATGTCCTATGAGGTGGCTCTCGTTGGTTGCGCCATTCAGTTAGATCAGGCCATTTATCGACCCATGATTGATTGCCGCGCTGGCGGATGGCCCTAAAACCCTGCGTGATTTGATGAAACAGGCTGACCTAAAACAGCGGGATTTAATTTAAAGGATATGCACCCCACGGCGGCGTGCGCGACAGTGAGGATAGTCCAGTCTCCCAAGAGGCTATGTCTCCCCCGTTGCGCCAGTGTTTGATGGCGAGAATGCTGTGTAACGATTCAGAACTAGAGCAGAAAGATCACCGCTGGGGTGTGGTGGGCGACCCGACGGAAGGTGCGTTACTCGTGGCGGCGCGAAAGGCCGGGTTTGACTGCGAAGAACTGAACCACAGCTATCCTCGCATCGATAGCATCCCCTTTGAATCCGCCTTTCAGTACATGGCGACCCTGCACCAGCAAGATATCGAGGGGCAGTGGCTTTTGATGAAGGGCTCGGTAGAAGCGGTGGTGGCGCGCTGCGATCGCGTCCTCACCGTAGCGGGCGACACTGACCCCGTCGATCGCGACCATATCTTGCTCCAAGCCGAACACATGGCATCCCGAGGATTGCGGGTCTTGGCCTTTGCGGGTAGGCCCTTCCACGGACACCACATCGACCACGATGATCTCGAAAGCGGCCTGGTGTTTATGGGCCTCCAAGGCATGATTGACTCGCCCCGCGCTGAGGCCATTCGCGCGGTGGAGGTCTGCAAAACCGCTGGCATCGAAGTCAAAATGATTACTGGCGATCACAAGGCGACCGCTGCCGCGATCGCCGATCGCATGAGCCTGAGCCTCACCGAAGCGGTGATTGCCTATACCGGGCAGGAACTCGCCGCATTGGAAGCCTCTGAACTGACCAATGCAGTCCAAAACGGATCGGTCTTTGCACGAGTCGCGCCAGAGCAAAAGCTGCGCCTGGTGGAAGCGCTGCAAGCCAAGGGCCATATCGTGGCCATGACGGGGGATGGGGTCAACGATGCTCCAGCCCTGAAGCAGGCAGATATTGGTATCGCCATGGGCAGGACGGGCACCGAGGTCGCCAAAGAAGCTGCGGACATGGTGCTCATGGACGACAACTTCGCCTCTATTGAAGCAGCGGTCGAAGAAGGGCGAAACGTTTTTCGTAACCTGATGAAGGCGATCGCGTTCATCCTGCCCGTCAACGGCGGTGAATCCATGACGATTCTGCTCAGCGTGTTGATTGGTCGGGGCGATGTGCTGCCCATCCTCTCCCTGCAAGTGCTGTGGCTCAACATGGTCAACTCCATCGCCATGACGGTGCCCCTCGCCTTTGAGCCCAAGTCGCATAACCTGATGAATCGCCCTCCCCGCAACCCCAACGCGCCGCTGCTATCGCGGCCATTGCTCAACCGCATTGCCCTGATCTCTGTCTTTAACTGGATTTTGATCTTTGGCGTGTTTGAGTGGGTGCGGCGCAGTGCAGGCGACCTGGGCTGGATTCCCAGCGACTTGACCGGAACGGAGGCGACCGAATACACCCTCGCGATCGCGCGCACAATGGCAATTCAAGCCCTCGTGGCCGGGCGCATCCTCTATCTGTTGAGCATGAGCCAGTTCTGAGCCTCTGTGTCTGCCAAGCTTCGCGGCCTCAAAGTGCCCCTAGGGGATGCGTCTGCCATTGGCTACGGAATTTTGGTCGCGATCGCCTTTCAAATTCTCTTCAGCCAAGTCGGCGTAATGAACTTTCTCTTCCAAACTGCGCCCCTCACCCTTGGGCAATGGCTGCTCTGCCTCGTTGTCCCCTTGCCGATGATCTGCGTCGCGATGCTGGCCAACCGCATCAATCCTCAAAACTAATGCGCAGCCCGTTCATGGTTGACGGACAAACGCGATCGGCGAGATCTCCAGGTTCTCCCAATCTGCGGGTTTTCTCACAGGACTGACGCATTTGAAGAGCCTTCAACGCTCTGCCCCCGGCTATCGCCACCCAAATTTGACAGGGTTTCCGGCTCCTCCCTGTCTCAATCTCCAGGCTCTCAGGCACTTGATCCAACCAAGCCCGCAGACCCCAGCATCACGAGCTTCGTATGGCAAAAAAAATCCCCCTAGTACATGCCAGGGGGGAGACATATCGCTCTTAACACTCTTCAAACCTGCGTAAACCTGTCTTCTAGGAGAAAACGAGCCCTATTTCGTGGGCAGGGTGGCGCTGCGGTAGGCGTCGAACCCGTAGGCCGGCACGCGCTCGTTGTTATCTGTTTCACGACCGGTGATGCTGCGAGCCAACTTTTCAAAGGATTCAGAGCGCCAGTTGCGATCGTGAATGGGCTTCGTTTGCTCACCGCGAAAATATGCCTGACTCCCAATCAGGGCAGCGGCAACCCAACCAATGACGAACAATGCAATTAGAAGCGTAAACATGAGGATCCTCCTCGTTTGAACAAAAAACTGGACGCGGATGGTTCAATGCCGTTGAAATAACTTGAACCAAGGAAAACTCGAAGCTCAAACCCATTAGGCCAAGAGGCCAAGGCGCTTGCCATTGTCGCGGGCAAGGCGAATCATGGCTTGACGACGACCGCGGGTGATGCTGAACCAATTGCAGAAGTTGGTAATCACCTTGGAGTGAAGGGCGATCGCCTGACCCCGGAGCTTGAGAAAATCTTTGTCCCCCAATTGCTGACGGATGAGAACAACGAGGGGTGCAAACATGAACGGTTTCCTCCTGATGCTAAATAACGGCTTGCTCGACTCTCGAAAGCGCTGAGCTATGAGGTCAGGAGCTTGTGAACTGCGCATCAACTGTAAATAAATATAACGGAAATTGTTACAAATTGTCAACTAAGGTTTACAAAATCCGAGTTGTGTTTTCTCAACTCGTGGGGTTGGGTTGCGGATCGGCGGCGGGGTGGAGAGCGCCGATCCGGGGAAGATTTCGGGCAGAGAAAGTGACGGGGCGATCGCATCACCCCTGTTTTTCTACTGCGAATGTTTTATATTGAGAAATATGAAGCCTCAGGCGCTTTGCACTCCAGGGCATTGAGGGACTTCGTAGTGATGATTGCCAGGATTCTCTCGCTGACCCGGTGAGTAGCCATCCTGGCTTTTTCTATGTCGCGACGACGCAGAGTCTGACAATTGACGACCAAGAGGTGAATCATGGCCGACAAGCAGAAAATTCAAAAGCATCTGTCCCTAAGCTCTGACATCAAGCTCACCCCCAGCACCCCCGACAAAAAGAGCGCCGATGAACGCAAGGCTCGCATCATGGAGCACTTGCAGCGCAGCACGGGTCAGAGATAGCCCATCGGGTTGACGGGGTTGCCGTTTTGGCGCACCTCAAAGTGCAGGTGAGGGCCAGTGGATAGCCCTGTGGAACCCACCGCCGCGATCGCTTGGCCTTGGCTCACGTTTTGACCTTGGCTCACAAAAATCTGGCTAGCGTGGGCATAGAGCGTGGAAATACCGCCGCCGTGGTCAATGATGACGGTGCGCCCATAGCCGCCGTGCCAACCGGCGAAGATAATGCGGCCCGAGTCGGCGGCGCGGATAGTCGTGCCGTGGCCGACGCCAAAATCAACCCCCGCATGGAAGCGACTGGAGCCCAAAATCGGGTGTCGCCGATAGCCAAACCCGCTAGTGAGCCGACCGTTGACGGGATAGATAAAGCGTCCGGTGCCGCGCACAATGCCCGTCGATTCTGCGATGCGCTGGCGAATTAGCGCCCCAATTTCCTCAGAGTCGCGGGCGAGTTGGGCTTGGGCGGCTTCTAGGGCAGCGCGGTCTTGGTTAAGCCGCCCGATGAGTTGTTCTTGTTGCTCGGCTTCGGCTTCGTACTGCTGCTTTTTGGCGAGTAGTTCTTGGCGAATCAGGGCGACGCTGTTTTTTTGTTCTTCTACAATTTCGCGCTGGGCTTTGATAGCGTCGGACTGGGCTTTGAGGTTACTCAGCACTTGACGATCGGCAGCATAGACGCGCCGCAGTTGATAGCGGCGATCAAGAAATTCATTGAAGTTCTCGCTTTGCAAAAGGATGGCCCAGCCCTCGCTGTCTTGCTGGCGTTGCAAAAATTGCAGCCGCGCCACGGTAGACTGCCGCATGATTTCGTAGGCGTCCTCTGCTTTTTGCAGTTCGGTTTGCAGTTCGGTGAGGCGCTGCTCTGCTTTGGCGAGGCGATATTCGGCTTCTTGAATCTGGCTGGCGGTGGCGGCGATGGTGTCCTTTAGGCCGTCGAGCCGTTCTTCGGCTTGGTTGGTTTGGTTGCGGAGGCGATCGCGCTGTTGTTGAAGGTTTTGGCGTTCTTGATCGATGCGTTTTTGCCGTTCTTGCAGTTCTTGCACAGACTGGGCCACGAGTATCGGGCGATCGCGGGCCTGGACGGGAGCTAGCCGGAATAGGCTCAGGCACAGCGCCAGGGCGATCGCCAGCACCACGGTGCTCACCAACCACCGCCACCGTCGAAGATCCCGAGTTTGCTTAATGGGTAAGGCTTTCATGGGCTGACTGCCAGCGCAACAACGCCAAACGCAAAAATTATCGTACCGGAGCCCTTATTTAACCACTGCATTTGAGTTGGGGTGATCTGAGTACGCAAAAGATTAACCATTCCACTCAAAAATAGCCACCAAAACGCTGACCCTAGGAATACCCCCAATACTAATACGCCAGATTTAGCGTAGTTCTGCCCAGATTCCACAATGCCCAGCCCGGTAAAAATGGCGGCAAAGGAAAAAATCGTAGCCAGGTTGGTGAGCGTTAACGTCAATGTTGAGGTGTAGGCGCTGAACAGCGATCGCGCGCTAGGGATCGCTACGGAGCGATCAACAGGGGCCGCATCCGATTTAGGGTTTCGGGTTGGGGTGATCGGCTGCGGTTTGGCGAGAATGGTCGTAACACCGAGATAGCAGAGAAACAGACCGCCGATGATCCGCAGGCCGAAGGCATGGTCGGTGAATAGGCCCGCGATCGCCGTGAGCCCAAACCCGGCAATGCAGCCATAGAACCCATCTGCGGTTTAGAAGAATATCGTCCGCAAGTACCTTGATCTATAAGGTTGAGGCGAGCTTTGACTTTTTAATCGAAGGCTTGAGTTTGGAAGTGTAGACCTCGCGCGCATCCTAGGGCAGCTCCCTACAATAGAAAAACTTTGTTGAATCGTTAGGTCACGCCCTTGACTGCTACTTCCTTCCGTTTGCTTGACCCGCCAGAGTTGTTGATGCGCACCCTGGATTCTCTAACGTTGCCTGCCGATTGGGTGGGGATTCGGCTCATGCAGGAACGGAGCAGCCAGCGATCGCTACGGAATGGCCTCCCCGAAACCAACCGCCGCAGTCGCTTAGAGGGGGCCATGGTTGAAGTCATGGTCAATGGTCAGATGGGCTATGCAGCGACCAATCACCTTACTGTCGAAGGTTTGCGCAGTGCGGCTCAGCGCGCCTTTGACCACGCCCAAGCGGCTGTGCGCTGGCGCATTCACGACTTTCGGGCCAGCCACATTCGGCCAACGGTGATGGGCATTTATCAGTCGCCGGTAGAGCAGCCCCTCGACGCGATCGCCCCCCGCGAAATCAACGACGTGCTTGCCCGCATTTGCCACGGCCTCAAGGTGTCAGACAAAATTGTGCAAACCGTTGCCACCGCCAGCCTCCACGAAGTTGATACGTGGCTGGTGAGCAGCAGCGGTAGCCAAATTCACCAACGGTTTTCGTTTGTTGCCACCCACTTTGGCGCGACGGCCCAAGATGGCGCGATCGTGCAAACCCGTAGCCACAACGGCCCCCGCAGCCAGTGCTATCAGGGCGGGTGGGAGCGTCTCCAAGGGAGTGATGATCTATGGGCGTCAGTGCATCGCGTGGGCGAACAGGCACTGGAACTACTCACCGCCGAGGACTGCCCAGAACTCACGACCACCCTCGTCCTCGCCCCCGACCAAATGATGCTGCAAATCCACGAAAGCATCGGTCATCCCCTGGAGCTCGATCGCATCCTGGGTGACGAACGCAACTACGCTGGCGGCAGCTTTGTGCAGCCCGAGGACTTTGGTTCCCTGCGCTATGGCTCCGAGCTGCTCAACGTCACCTTTGACCCGACGGTGGAGGCAGAGTTTGCCAGCTACGCCTTTGACGACACTGGCGTGGTGGCCGATCGCGAATACCTGATCCGCAACGGTCGCCTTGAACGGGGCTTGGGCAGCCACGAAAGTCAGGCGCGGCTGGGGGTGCCGGGGGTGGCCTGCGCCCGTGCCACCAGTTGGGATCGCCCGCCCCTTGATCGCATGGCAAACCTGAATATTGAGCCGGGGGACACGCCCTTTGCAGTGCTCATCGGCAGCATTGAAGACGGCGTGTACATGGAAGCAAACCAGTCATGGTCAATTGACGACCAGCGCTACAAGTTTCAGTTTGGGTGCGAATATGCCAAGCGCATTCGCCGGGGCAAGTTTGCGGAGACGCTGCGCAACCCCAACTATCGCGCAACGACGCCGCAGTTTTGGCACAGTTTGGTGCAGGTGGGCGATCGCGACACCTGGCAAGCCTTTGGCACGCCCTACTGTGGAAAAGGAGAACCCAACCAAATCATCCGCGTCGGCCACGGTTCGCCCGTCTGCGCCTTTGCCAACATTGAAGTCTTTGGGGGAGCCGCTTAAGTGACGTGGGAAACAACCTTTAACCAACTCATGGACGCCCTGCTGCCCCAATTACACGAGGATGAGGGGATGCAGCTCAGCCTCACGGGGGAAGCCAGCCAGTTCACTCGGTTCAACCGGGCTAAGGTGCGCCAGACGGGCAGCGTCACCAAGGGCAGCATGGTGCTGTCGCTCATGCGGCGCGATCGCACCATCAGCGAAACCCTCACCTTCACCGGCGACAAAGGGCTAGATTGGCCCCGCCTGCTAAAGTCGCTCCACGCCCTACGCGCAGAACTCGACCACCTGCCCAGCGACCCATACCTCGTCTTGCCATCGGGCACCGCCACCAGCCGCGAAGTCTACAGTGGCGCGCTGCTGTCTCCCGAGGCCGTGGCACCCACCCTGATGCCCCTGCTGGAGGGATTGGATGCAGCGGGCCTCTATGCCGGAGGCCGTTGCGTCCGGGCCTATGCCGACTCGATCGGTCAGCGCCACTGGTTTGAAACCGAAACCTTTACCCTCGATTATTCGCTGTTTACAGCAGCGGGGCAGGCCGTGAAAGGCACCTACGCCGGACGCCACTGGGATGACACGGCCTACGCCAGCACCCTAGATGCCTCAAAGACGCTGCTGGGGCGCATGGCCCAAGCCCGCAAATCCCTCGCTCGCGGTCAATATCGCACCTATTTAGCTCCCGCTGCGGTGGCTGAGCTGGTGGGCATGTTGTCGTGGGGGGGCATTGGGGAATCGTCGATTCGTCGGGGGGGCAGTGCGCTGGGGCCACTGCATCGGGGCGATCGCACCCTATCGTCCAAGTTTTCGCTGTTGGAGGATTTTTCCCAGGGCCAGGTGCCGCGCTTTAACCCCCAGGGCGAGTTGGCAGAGCTGACATTGCCGCTGATTGATGCGGGTCACCTGCGGAATACCCTCGTCAGCACACGCACGGCCAAGGAGTATGACTTGGCATCCAACTGGGCGGATCCCAGCGAAGCGCTGCGATCGCCCGTGATGTCTCCCGGCGATTTGCCCACTGCCGATGTGCTCACCGCCCTCGACACGGGCCTCTATGTGTCCAATCTGCATTACCTCAACTGGAGCGATCGCCCCAATGGCCGCATCACGGGCATGACCCGCTATGCCTGTTTTTGGGTGGAAAATGGCGCGATCGTCGCCCCTATCGAAAACCTACGCTTTGACGAAAGCCTCTATACCTTTTGGGGCGATGCCCTCCTCGACCTCACCCAAGAAACAATGTTTGTCCCGGAGGTGGGCTCCTATGAATATCGTCATCTGGGCGGATCCCAAGTGCCCGGTCTGCTCGTCGATCGCTTCGCCTACACGCTGTAGGCCCACCCTGCGGGCCAATTCGCGCAAATTGGCGAACAGAGGGCTCTGGGGGCGCGAGGGCAGCCAAAGCCAAGCACCCTTTCTGCAAATGCCATCGCCGTTGCCAGCTAGCTCAGGCCCAGGCCAAAAGATAAAGCCGTGTGAGCTTTTTCCCGAACTGCCCCACGTTGCAAACCCCCCCTCAACTGCCATGCCGACGCCAACCACACAACAACTGGGCGAATGGGGCGAAGCCTTGGTCGCCGATTGGCTCATGCAGCAGGGGTGGGCCGTCGTAACCCGGCGGTGGCACTGTCGCTGGGGCGAGCTGGATCTGGTGGCGCAGCGGAGCCAGCCTGACCCGTGCCTCGCCTTTGTGGAAGTTAAAACCCGGCGCACGGGCAGCCTAGATCGCATGGGGCAACTGGCCATCACCCCACAAAAGCAGCAAAAACTCTGGCGCAGCGCAGCACTGTTTCTCGCGGAGGGCACGGTGGATGCGGCGCTGCCCTGTCGATTTGATGTGGCGCTGGTGGCCTATGCGGCGCGATCGCCCGCCACGGCTTGCCATGCCCAGCCACTTCCCACGGGTGGCGTCCTCTACCTGTGGGACTATTTGCCCAGCGCCTTTGAGATGGATGGCTGATGTAATGGAAGGGATGCGGGGAAATAGATTACAGAAGTGGCGGGCGCGGCTGGGCGATCGCGCGATTCACCAAGGTCGGCACCCAACTGACGCCAAGCCCCAACAGCGGCACCCCCACAAGGTAGAGAAACGCCACCCGATTCCCCAGACGATCTACCAAAGAATCAACACGGGCCAGCAGCGACGTGGCAACCAGCACCAACAGATAAGCAAAGATGTGAACCTGCACCACCACCAATACCGCTAAGGATGCCGTTGCCAGCACCATGATGGAATACCCCGCATCCGACTGGAAACACAGCAGCAAGACCTGCCGCGTCGGCTGCCAAAACACCGTCAGCATTCCCGCGATCGCCACCACAAAGGCAATGCAGCCCACCCACGCCATCTGCCCCATGCCCGAGTGGTGCAGCAATTGGCCAAAGGTGGCATAGGCCACCGCCAACAAAATCCACGATATCCAGTGCCGTCGCTTCATGTGCCCTGCTTGCCGTTGCCAGTCCTGTTGTAACGCGCCTCGTTTGGGGTTGTGCAGCGGGTTGACTTTCACACTTTGGCCTCACAGGTTGGTCGAAATTGCTTGCAACGGGCAGGTGGGAATGCACTGCTCGCACACAATGCAGCGCGATCGCGCAAAGAATAGCTTAAAGGTATCTGGAGCCAGCGTCAGCGCCCCCGACGGGCACACCCCCGTACACAGCCCGCAGTGGACACACACCGCCTCATCGATCAAAATTTCGCGGCTGGCCTGCGACACGCCAATCTCCTGCTCTTGGAGCCATTCAATTGCCGCGTCAAGCTGATCAATATCTCCCGACAGCTCCACTACCAGCTTACCCACCTGATTTGGAGCCACTTGGGCGCGAATGATATTAGCCGCCACGTTAAAATCCTTGGCGAGCCGATAGGTAATCGGCTGATGGATCGATCGCTTCGGAAAGGTCAGCGTAACCCGCTTTTTCATCGTGGCATCCTCCAGAACGGGCGATCGACGGTTCGCTATCTTAAAACAAGCACTGTGATTCCATCCTATCGAGTCTTTTTCCCGCAACACCTATGACTGCCAACGATTCTGCAACCCCATCGCCCCAGCCTTCCAATTCCCCTTCCCTCGGGCAGCGCCTCCGTAATCTGCTGGTCGTGGGGGTGGGGGTGCTGTTGTCCGTCCTAGTTGTGCTGGGGGTCAACACCACCAGCACAGCGACCACCCTTGAAACCCTCGCCGCCGAAGCGACTCCCCTCGACGAAGCCTTGGCCAATGGCAAGCCCTCCTTTGTGGAGTTCTATGCCAACTGGTGTACCTCGTGTCAGGCGATGGCGGCAGATATGGGCCTGTTGCGCGAAAGCTATGGCGATCGCGTCAACTTTGTCATGCTGAACGTTGACAACAGCAAATGGCTGCCCGAAATGCTCCACTACCGGGTTGATGGCATTCCCCACTTTGTTTACCTGGATGAGGGGGGCGAAACCCTCGCCGCCGCCATTGGCGAGCAGCCCAAAACCGTCATCGCCGCTAACCTCGACGCTCTGCTCACGGGCGATCCCCTGCCCTACCAGCAAGCCTCCACTGGGCGCACCTCAGATTTGGAAGCTCCAGAGACGGCAGCTTTGGCCCGCGATCGCAGCGACGATCCCCGTGCCCACGGCACACAAGTGCCAAACTAGCAGCTCGGCACAGCGGGCAATCTTCATCCTTCAGCAGACAAAGTTCGGCACTGATGAGCGGTGGGATGTCTCCCTCATCCTAAGTGCCGCGCGCCAAGGCAGCAGGCTGACATGACAGGCTCCGCATTCCCAGGGCGGCGTGAATTCGTCAAGCTGGGACGCAAGGGGTGGGATAGCTTGGGGTAAATTGAAAAGGAGCGTAAGGGCAACTCCTTCGCCCATCTTCGGCTGTTGAGTCACTCGCATTTGAGACAAGGCCACGTGAGTTTAAAGCACATCTTTAAAACACCCACCCCCGTTTTGGGAGTCGTTCACCTGCTACCGCTGCCCACGTCGCCCCGTTGGCAAGGCAACCTACAAGCCGTCATCAATCGCGCTGAACAAGAGGCGGCAGCCCTTGCATCGGGCGGTGTTCAAGGCATCATCGTCGAAAACTTCTTTGATGCGCCCTTCCCAAAGGAGCAGGTTGACCCCGCTGTGGTGAGTGCCATGAGTCTCATCGTGCAGCGTCTCCAGCAGTTGGTGCCGGTGCCCATTGGCATTAACGTATTGCGCAATGATGCTCACAGTGCAATGGCGATCGCGACCTGCGTCGGGGCCAGGTTTATTCGCGTCAATGTGTTGACCGGGGTCATGGCGACCGACCAAGGGTTGATCGAAGGGCGCGCCCACGAACTCCTGCGCTACCGCCGCGAACTGGGGAGTGATGTCCAGATTCTTGCCGATGTTTTGGTCAAACATGCCCGCCCGCTGGGGTCGCCCAACCTCACCACCGCCGTCCAAGAAACCATTGAGCGGGGTCTTGCCGATGGCATCATTTTGTCGGGCTGGGCCACGGGCAGCCCCCCTAGCCTAGAGGATTTGGAGCTGGCAAAAGCGGCCTCTGGCGAAACGCCAGTGTTCATTGGCAGCGGTGCCAGCTGGGAAAACATTGGCAGGCTGATTCAATCCGCCGATGGGGTCATTGTTGCCAGTTCTCTCAAGCGCAAAGGCAACATTAACCAGCCCATCGACCCGATTCGGGTGCGCCAGTTTGTGGAAGCCCTGGAAGCGGGCGTCGCCATCCGGGAGGCAACCTTATCGGAGCGCCCAACTGTGGCCGTCTCCTGAGATCCAGGGTTCAGCGTAATGGGGAGTTCCGCCCTGTAGGATTCAACATTCAACGCCTCCTCAGCGTAGAGGCGTTCGGCATTGCCGGGGATAGGTTTCGCAAGGGGAGATTAGTAGCGCTGAGTTGCGGTGACGGGCTCGGTGAGCACTTCCACCCATTGCCCCGTGTCGTCGCGGCGAAACACGGCTAAGGCGCGATCGCTAATGCGATATTCAAAGTCGTTGTTGACTGCAACATAGCCCGCTCCTTCAGCGGCGAGTTCTGTCCCGGTGACGAGGATGCGATCGCTACCCTTTTCGCGCCCGACATAAAGCAGCCCATCCCCCGGATCACAGATATACACGTCGTAATTAGGGGTGCCAAAGTAGGCCACGAGTTTGTCTGGGCCGCCACACACCGAGTCCAACGCTTCGCCGAGGGCATCATCCGTCGTGGCTGAGGGTTGCGCCGAGGTCGGGGCAGTGGTCGTCACAAAATCGCCGCGCACCCAGCCTTCATCGGGGCTGGCCTCAAACCGAATGTAGTGCCAGGTGTAGCCGTCGGTGCCCTCGGTGGATCGGACAATCTGGACGCGATCGCCCACCAAGCCAACTCGTTTTACTGCCGAATCCACCGTCGGCTCAGCCCGCAGATTGATTTCCGCCAGGGGATCCTCTGCCGTGAGCGTTGCTGCTTGGCCAGGGGCCTCGGGCGCGATGTCTGTGGGCACGCTGGCAGCATCCGCCGGGGCGCTGTCCCCATCGGGCGGCGCGGCGCTAGGATCCGCCCCCAAGCGGCAGGCTCCAATGAGGAGAACAAGCATCCCAGCGATCGCGAAACGACCCACCCCACTGCTCCGTGCAACACGCCACATCCCCATCATCACTCCCCAAGAACTCCTGAGCAACGGCAGGCGACCACTGGCTGGCAAAGCTCACGCATCATGCAGTTGAGCCTCAGGAAGAGAATCATGATGCGAGACATGCCCCCGCTGCACCGCCCACAAACAACGTGTTTCGATTGTGAGCATGGATGGCGGATTGGACAAGGCTGTGTGTGGTTTCTTAAGGTTGGCGAACTTCGGGCGGGCGATCGCGGTGCCAGATAAACCCGTCTTCGTCAATGATCAGTGGCGTTTCAGGGAAGGATTGCTGGGTCAGGGCTCTCACCAGGGAAACCGTGCGAAAGGTTTGGTCAATGGTGGGCACGCCATCCAGATCCAGTGCCGCGGGAATGATGCGACCATTCACAAACTCACCCTGGGTCGTGAGCTGCACCTGGAGAATCATCGACGCTCCCAATGGCCCCACCGTCGATAGGGTGCGATAGCCCAAGAAGTTGCCGAGGGAATAAACGATCAGGCGATCGCCGTAGAGTTCCAGCGCCCGAGGCACATGGGGGCCATGCCCCAAAATCAGATCTGCCCCAGCATCAATCATCGCCCGCGAAAACTGCACCAGGTTGCCGCGATTTTCCGAGAAAAAGTATTCCGTTTGGTCTCGCACCACCAGCGCATCGGTGCCCTCGGCCCCGGCATGGACTGAAATGATCACCACATCGGCCTGGGCGTTGGCCCGCTGCACCAGGGCCGTCGCGGCGGCCAAATCGTGCAGGGTGTTGTGTTCGTCGAGGTAGCTAAAGCCAATGAAGGCTAAGGTTTGGTCACGCACGGGCACCAGCACAATCTCGTCCTTGCGGCCTACGGCGTACATCCCAGCCTGCTGGATGTGGGCAATCGTGTCCTCAAATCCCGCCTCAAAAAAGTCCCAGGAATGATTGTTGGCCACGCTCAGCACGTTAAACCCAGCCTGCTGGATGACCGCTGCAAAGGCGGGCGGCGTCCGAAAGGCGAAGGTCATGCCCCGGCTGATATCCTTGGCGCTGTCGGGCTGGGTGGTGAGCGTACCCTCAAAGTTGCCGAAGACGATATCCACTTCGCCAAGGTATTGCTGAACCCCGCGAAAGAGCAGGGTGGGGTCGGCGGGCAGGCGATCGCCGGGATAATCGGTGCCGGGAATCATATCCCCCACGGCTTTGAGTGTGACGGTGGAGGGGGGCAACGGCGGCCAACTCACCGGGCCGAGGGCGCGCTCTGACCCAGGAGGATGCAAGGCGATTGTGGCGGTTTGGGGCATAAAGGGCAGGGGCTGTTCGGCGTCAACGGGCGGTAAGGGCAGCACATCCGGCGGGGAGGTCGCTTGGTCGAAGGGCGGTAGCCCAGAGGGCACGGCCCTAGCCACCGATGGAGGGCGATCGCCCTCCACCGGAGCCGGACGCAGGCCCCACAGTCCCACCAACAGCGCCATCCCCGCCGCCATGCCCCCGGTCAGTGCCCACCACGGCATCGGGCGCGGGGGGGGCGTCGTGGCAGAAGCATCTGGCGGCGCGATCGCGCCTACCCCAGACGGTTTTAGGGGCGAATGGAGCCACGCTGTTCCTAGTGGTGTCGGGGTGAGGTCAAATTCGTGATGCAGGGTGAGGCGATCTCGCTGGAGATCAGAGCCGTAAATGCGCACCCGCTGAAAGGGCACTGGCGCTAGGGCTTGTAGCGTCTCCTGGAGCACGCGATCGGTCGCCAGCAGATCGGGAAAGTGCTCAACTGCCACAAAAACGTAAAGCTCGGGCGATCGCCCCGACACCTCTAGGCCGTTAGCATGACCCAATGCTCGCTGGAGCACCGCCGCGATCGCCGCCACATCCCCTTGATGGGCCGCGATCGCCTCCGCTTGAGAACCCGAGAGCATCGCCATCACAACCGGACTCAATGACCCATGCCCGTTAAATCAAGTGCTGGGAGGACAACACAAACACCGCAAGGCGGAAGAGATTCAGCCCAATAAATGCCAACAGAAAGATGGTGATCATCACGTTGATAACACTGCGGACAGATTGCATCAGGTTCAGTTCACTCCAGCACAATAGGGCGATCGCAACACTCTCTACCTTTAGGGATGTCCTCAGTCGTGCGCCAAGGCAGCAATGATTTTTAACATTGCCCCAGGCAAAATCTAGACTCGTTTCCCCAGATAAATCCTCGCCCTTGGAGGGGACGAAACCCTTGGAAAACCTGAGATAGCAGCGTTGCCGCACCCACCCCACCCCCATCCCTCAGCACCAGCCCGCCCTACCCAACCTTCAGCACCTGAAGATTCGCGCCAAAAGTGAATGACAGTGTTGAGCCTCTCGCCGTAGGCTAAGGCCAAACGGGTACAGCCTAGCTCACCCACATCCTGTGATTTTCCCTGACAAATGACCTCCCCTTCCGCCCCTGCTCCCACGCTATCCAGCCTTGCCTTGCAGCCCTACATCGACGCGACGGGCCAAATTCCCACCCTGCACCAGGGCAAGGTCGGCATCTACGCCATTTACGACGCCGACCAACATCTGCAATACGTCGGCTACTCGCGCGACATTTACCAAAGCCTCAAGCAGCACTTGGTGCGTCAACCGCACGCCTGTCACGCCTACAAAGCCCAGACCATCGATCGCCCCAGCCGTACCCTACTCGAAAACCTGCGCCAGGCTTGGCTCACAGAACAGGGCACCCTGCCCCCCGGCAATCAACAGGAGGATCGCTGGACGCAGCCCATCGACACCAAGCCAACCATGACCGAGGCCGAAAAAGCCGAGTATGCCGATCTGGATGAGGTCGCCCAGATCAAGTTTTTGAAGCGCATTGCTCGGCGGGTTGAGGCGGATATTCTCGCAGTGCTCGATCAGCGTGGGGTGCAGATGGAACTGCGCTTTAACCCAAAGTTGAAGGAATCAGGTTTGTTGGATCTCAAGTCCTAGCGTGCGGAGGAGGTGGGTTGATGTCAGCGGCAGAAAGTCCCCAATGGTGGATTGTCAAAGCACCGGATGGAACGTGTCAGATTCAGGCGTCTGGGACAACGGAACCCCCAGCACCAGAGCACTGGGGGCCGTTTGCAACCCAAGGGGGAAGCGATCGCGAAGCGAGTGGGCCTGATTTGCACAGGCAAGTGCCAGCCCCAATAG
>JACYME010000213.1 GCA_015272155.1 Leptolyngbyaceae cyanobacterium T60_A2020_046 | reverse complement strand
ATTGATATTCATTTGTTTCACATCTGGAGCTGGAATCTCGAACTCTAGGGCTGAAAGCCTTGGGTTAAAGTCCTTTTGCGTATAGACTCTCAACGAAAAATCTAGGATTTCCAGAGATGTGTCAGGCAACCAGGAATAAACCTCTCCTTGAAGTGCCGCAGGCGGTGAGGGTTTAAAGCGCCCAGGCGGAGCCAAGAAGCCCCTGCTGACATCGCTTTGCGCGATCTCCGCCTATAGGCATTAGCCCAGGTTTTGAGAGGGGTTTGGGAGAGGGCCAAGTGTCGCGGCAACGTACAGGAGTGGTATGAAAGCCTAGGGTCGTCATTCCGTGCCGCTACATTGGCCCAAATTCTTCCAGTTTTTGTAAGGAACAGGCTGTTTAGGGCTTGAAAGGGGTGTGCAATGCTGGAGAGCAGGTTGCCATCAGGTCACGAAAATGTGGAGTCGTTCAAAGCTTGGAACCCAATTCATCGTGCTATTGCTGATCGTGTTTTTGGTAGGAAGCGCGATCGCGGGGGGAGCCTTGTCCCGAGTCTTGCAATTGCGGGCCGAGGCCCAAGTGGCTGCCGAGGGCTATCTACTGATGAACTCCATCCGGGCCGCGCGATATTACACCGATTTGCAGGTGCGCCCGGTTCTGGAAGCCCAGCTTGGCAGCGATGACTTTTTGCCTGAGATCGTCCCGGCCTATGCTGCCCGCCGCACCTTTGAAGAGATTCAGGCATCGGACGATCGCTACCAGGCCCATACCTACAAGGAAGCAGTCTGGAACCCCACTAACCCCAACGACCAAGCCGACGAGTTTGAAACCTCACTGATTCAAGCCTTTGAAGCGTCGGAGTCCACATCGGAGTCGGTGCCGGAACTGTTTGGGTTTCGTACCCTGCCTGATCGCGGTAGGGTCTTTTACACGGCCCGCCCCATGCGCCTCGAAAATCCTTCCTGCCTTCAGTGTCATAGCACACCCGAAGCCGCGCCCAGTGAGATGCTCGCCATCTATGGTCGCGAGAATGGCTTTGGGTGGGAGCTGAACAAAATCTTTGGGGTGCAGGTGGTCTATGCCCCAGCGGAGGAGGTGTTTAGTGCATCGCGCCGTGCCTTTGGCATTGTCATGGGGCTGTTTTTTGCGGTGTTTGCGATCGCGCTTCTGGCCCTCAATGGCTTGCTGCAACCCTTTGTGGTGAGGCCGATTCGGCAGCTTGCGCGCCTGTCGCAACGCCTCGCCGCAGACGAAATTCAATCGCCACAGGATTTAGACGCGCCAGAGTCGGAGGTGTTGACGAAAGTCAGCGATCGCAAGGACGAACTGGGCCAGTTGGGGCGCATGTTCCAAGACATGCTGAATGAGATGCTGGCGCGGCAGCAGCGCCTTCGGCAACAGATTCGCGCCCTCAAGATCGAAATCGACGAACAGCGTAAAGCCCGCGAAGTGGAGGAAATTGTCGAAACCGACTACTTCCAGGATCTTCAGAAAAAAGCGCAACAATTGCGCGATCGCAAACAGACTGACCCAGACTAGAACCATACTTTCTAGGACGCGTCATCATAATGTTGAAACGCTATGTTGAAACGCTTGCCCAGACGGGAACCGCTGGAGATGAGGCGGCAGAGCCGCCCCTAGAGACTCCCAGCCAGAGGCTAGGAGCTAGGGAAATCGGGAGAGTTCAGGAGTATCGTTTGCCCTGCGGAGAAACCGGGTTTCTTCTGGGGCTGAAGAACGACCAAAGCATAGTAAGTCTAGACTGTATGCCATCAATTCTCATTCTCATCTAGAACTACTATAAGTTCTTCTCCCCAGGGAGAAGGGTTTGGGATGTAGACGCTTTGCGGCTTCCCGCAGGGTGGGTCATTCATCCTGGGAATCAGCAACGCCAAATCCTGTTCTCCGTAGCCATTCTCCTCGTCGGTCGGCTTTAAGGTTTTCATTCTGCCGATTGTTATCACCTCGGGGCACAATCTCGCTACCCTTAAGACACTTCTCCGTTGAAATGGCAAAACTGCCCCCGATTCAGTGCCATGACGTTTAATCCTTACCTACTAGAAAACCTAGATTACGACGACGCAGAACCACTCCTGGAAGACTATATCAACACCGCCCTACAAGCATTTATTCACTCTGATGTGGGTAAGGCGTATCAACGCAAACATCCTCAGGGCGGGTTTTGGATTGGAAACTTTATCGAATTTGCTTACCTCTATGGCGGGTTTATCTTGCCCAAAATGACAAAGGGCAATGCCCAAGAAGTCATGGAG
>JACYME010000066.1 GCA_015272155.1 Leptolyngbyaceae cyanobacterium T60_A2020_046 | reverse complement strand
ATATCGGCTCATTCTCATGAGTGTCGATGATTTTCTGCCGCAGATCAGTGGTGTAAGCTTTCATGAGTTCCTGACCTGTGCTATACCCTTAAATCGTGTCACACCTTTATGAAATTTGCTATAAGGTTTGGGCAACGAAAATCCAGAGCATCCTCCAAACAGGCTGAATATCGTGGGTAAATTTAGCGTTCCTTGAGATAACGCCTACAATCAGCAAGGAGCGAAAAGAGCAGCACATGATGGTGGCGTCAGACAATATCACGCAGGCATGGCAGCAGCGCTTGGCAGAGGAACTCTCCGGCCAAGGCGATGAGGTGTGTCAAAGTGTTTTGAAATGGCTGATTGGTGAAAACCCCCAGCGCTTTGACGAAGCCTCAGACCGTGACCGCGCCATTTTGACCCAAGCTCTGGAATATCGGTATCGCATCCTTAGACAACGCTATTGGGATATCTACCCCGACGCGGCCTATCAGTTGCTGATTCGCCGCCTCAGCAGCCTGTTTTTAATTCGCAACAAAGTCCGTACGTGGATTGCCCTGAGCCGCGATCGCCGCCGCACCGTCACCGATGTGCTGCAAGAGGTGATCCAAGACATGTTGCAGAGCGATCGCCACCTGCGCCAACAGGTGACGTGGATCGGCCAATGCACGCGCCGCGATCGCCTCCGCAACCTGCTGATGCTGGCCACCCTCGAAGAGTACTGTATGCGGCCCATCCGCAATCAGCCGCTGTTGGTGTACCGGTTCGTCAACTACCTGCGGCGATCGCAGCGCGGCGGCATGACCAACATTCCCACCGGGGAGTTGATTCGCCTGGTGTCTGACGAAATTGGCACCGACGAAACCGACACCACCCTCAGCCTGTTGGATGTTGAAGCAGCGGCCCAGTATGACCTAGAGCAGCAGTTTCAGGAAGAACAGCTCTTGCGAGAGCAGGTCAAGCAAAAGTTTAGCCAATACCTGCTCGACACCCTCGACGACACGGCGGTGCGCTGGCTAGAGCTGCACCTGCAAGGCCACACCCAAGACGCGATCGCCCAGCAGCTCAACCTCAGCATCAAAGAAGCCTATCGACTGCGCGAAAAAGTGCGCTACCACGCCATTCGCGTCTTCACCCTCAAAGAACAGCCCGAGCTTGTCCTGGGCTGGCTCAAAACCTCCCTTCAGGAACATAACCTAGGCCTCCTGCCCGACCAGTGGGAAAAGTTTCAGCAAGACCGCTCCCCGCTACAACAGCAGATCATTCGCCAGATGAAAGCGGGCCACTCCTTTGAAGAAATTGCCCGCCGCTGCAACCTGAAACCCAAGCAAGTCGCAGGGGAATGGGCGCAGATTTACCTCGCGGCCCAAGCCCTCCGCACCGATACCGATGCCGACACCTAATGTGCTTGACAGAGCTAAACCTGAGTGGTGCCTTCGCGCCGCCCATTATTCCAGCTTTTCGCCGCTGAGGATAAACATGGGATCGATCGCTTTGAATATTTGGCGATTGCCTCGGGTTTCCAGGCGATTGATGGTGGGCTGCACGATTTCCACATTGCGGACGCGCAGTTCTGAAAAGGCCTCGGAAATGCCATAAAGGGAGTCGAGGGTGCCCGTGGTGACAACCACGCGCCCGCCACTGGGCAAATACGGCCACGCCGCCTGAAACACTTGCTTGAGTGGGGATCCGCCCTCAATGATGATGCAGTTGGGCTGGAGGGGAAGGGTCTCAAAACAGCCGGGGGCGATGCCTTCAATGACTTCGATGTTGGTGATGCCAAAGCGATCGCAGTTTTGCCGAATCAGCCCCGCCACCTCGGCGTCGCGTTCTACCGCCACCACTCTCCCTTGGGGACACAGCAGCGCCGCTTCTACCGCGATCGTGCCTGTGCCCGCGCCGATATCCCACACCACGGCATCGGGCTGGAGCCGCAACGCCCCGACAATCAACAGCCGCACCTCACGCTTGCTGATGGGAATCCCCGGCAACTGTTCAAACAGCGCATCGGGGATTCCGGGGGTGACGTAGGGCCAGAGAGATGTCATAAAAACCGCGTGAATAGCAGGAATTTGAATTGCAGGATGCAGAGTCAGGGTAACAGGCGACTCTAGGACTTCCTAGGGGCAGACCTGAAATTGACGCAGAATCTTTGCGATCAATTTCCTCGCGTCCCCATTCCAGCGGGTTCTAGGGTTGTTTCCGCGATTGCAATGTCTTTTAGAATCTGTTTCTAAAGAAACATGAAGTAGACGTCAGTTGTACCAAAACATTTGG
>JACYME010000026.1 GCA_015272155.1 Leptolyngbyaceae cyanobacterium T60_A2020_046 | reverse complement strand
TGCGCGGCCAGTGGATTGAGTGGAATGGTCGCCTATGTATGCCGATTTTTCACCCCGCCTACCTGTTGCGCAACCCCTCCCGCGAGAAGGGCTCGCCTAAGTGGCTGATGTGGCAGGATATTCAGACCGTCCGCACCAAGCTGGATGAGCTATTGACCGCAGGGGAAGCCTGAGACAGCGATCGGTGACAGTACGACGAGATGACGCGCGATCGCATCGACATTTCGCCGGAACTCGCTAAAACCCCATTACGAACCCGCGATCACAACACCTTGCCCGATTTACTAAACTCCCGCTTAATGGCCCCCACTAAATCCTCGTGACTTAAGGTCTTGCTTTGGTGCAGCAACGTCTGTAGACAGCAGTGCTGCACCACGTTCACAGTGTCTGCCCCGGTAAGTTCATAGGTGTCGGCAAGGCTCCCCAAATCAACGGAAGGGGCAAGCTGAATTTGTTGGGGTAGGGCATTCCTCCAGAGCATCAATCGTTCCCGAGCGTTGGGCGTGGGGAAGTAAATCACCGACTGAAATCGTCGAATAAATGCCTTATCAATATTGCTCTTAAAGTTGGAGGCGAGGATGACTAATCCATCATAATTTTCGACTCGTTGCAGGAGATAACTCACCTCCTGATTGGCATGTTTATCGTGGGCATCGCGAACGGAAGTGCGTTTGCCAAACAGCGCATCGGCCTCATCAAAAAAGAGAACCCAGTCTTTATTTTCAGCCCGAGCAAGGAGATTTGCGAGATTTTTCTCTGTCTCTCCAATGAACTTTGAAATCACCATCGAGATGTCGATGCGATACACGTCCTTGCCCGTATATTTGCCCAACAAACTCGCGGTTAGGGTTTTGCCAGTACCCGGTGGCCCATAGAACAGAGCACGATAGCCGAGCTTGAGCGTTTTCTTCATGCCCCAATCATGCAACAGGGTGGCACCGTGGTGGAGCCAGGCTTCTAAGTCTTGAATGTGCTGCTGGGTTTGGGGATTGAGCACCAGGTCATCCCACGTCATTGCTGTGGTGAGGCGTTCTGCGGGAAAATTTATGCTAAACCGAGGACGCGAAAAGTGTCCTTGGGTGAACCATTCCACATAGTCTTGGGAAAGAATGAGCTTGCCACTGCAAAAGAGGCAGTGCGAGACCACGCCAGCCGAACTCCTCGATCGGGCCTTTGATGGTGGCAAGAACTAACGCCACGTCCAGAGTCTGAAAGGATTCGAATGGAAACGGTTCTGTAAAAAGGTTCCCTCTCAGTGCGGAGCCGCCAATGAAGATCAATGGAATGCCAGTGATCAGAAAGGCATACCAAGCCGCGCTACAACGCCAGAGCGACGCCCGTCCTAGGAAGCGCCGCATGCCTGTGAGACCACTGTGATTGGCAACGAGAGTGAGCGCCGCGATCGCAGGTGCATACACGGCTAGGAAGAAGAGTGGATGGTTACCCGTCAGTTGACCAAACACCGATATCATTTCGTCCGAGAGAAAGATGTACGAGCCAGGAATCCCCCAGGCTAAGCCGAACGAGATCAGCAGAAATGGAATGAATGGGCTAGACGTTACTCGATATGTTTTACTCATTTCAATTCCCGACTTGCATTAGGCGGCAGGATTGTTGAGGGACGGGAACCAAGGAGTAAGGGATCTAGTTTGTGGTGTCGTGTAGGTAGGCGCGGACGCGATCGCGGAGGGATTTGCCATCATCGGGCTGGGTCCAGTCTTCAACCAGGGCATGGCCCAAGGCCCAGGCGACTTGGGCGGGCGGGCCGTCGGTGCAGGTTGTCATCACCGACAACAGGTTGAGCACCGTTCCTGGACGCCAGAGCTGGCTTTGTCGATCCAGCAGGTCTGCCAACTCATGGGTCAGCATGAGCAGGCTGGCGACTACTGGCACCTGCTCAGCGGGCAGGGTTTTCGCCAATAGCGCTCCCAGATCGGGGCTGCCTGTCAACCGAGCCGACAGCAGCCCGAGGGTGGGCTGTTTCAGCAGGGCCACCAGCCCTTGGGTCGTCGTCATCTGCTGGGCGTAGCGCTCGATGAGCCGTGCCGCAGCAGTAATGCGGGCCTCGCGGCTGCGGAGAAACTGGGCGAGGCGTTGGGCCTTGGCGGGCGCGATCGCATTGACTAGGGCAACGGCGAGGGCATCGCTGCCCCAGGCTTCTCGCTCTTCGTTCCCGGCAGCGGTGACGAGGGGCAAGATCCCCTGCACGCGATCGCCAAACTGTTCTTGGCGATAGGCCACCGCATCGCGCATGTTGCGCT
>JACYME010000203.1 GCA_015272155.1 Leptolyngbyaceae cyanobacterium T60_A2020_046 | reverse complement strand
ATAACAGATGCGAAGTTTCTAAAAATACTGGGTATGCTGCGATATGAGTCAACGAAGCTCTTACGTGATATCGTTCACTTCACAAACACTTTAAGTTAGCGTGGGTGTTGAGTAAGCTGGGTAAGCGTCATCCGTAAATCTCACGGATTATGCCTGTTCACGGATCATGCCTGCGTACGAACGAAGAGAGTTCTGAAGAAACATTGCTAGAGCGCTCTCGTCGGAGCCTGCCCTTGCTCTAATGTGTTTCTGACGTTCTAGATGTCCTTTCGGGAAAGCGTTCTGAACCATGGCCTCTGCCAAGATTCTTGTTGTTGATGACGACCCCGCCATTCGCAACCTTGTTTTCCGGTTTTTGTCCAAGCAAGACTATCAACTGGAATCCGCGGAAGATGGCAAGAGTGCGTTAGCGGTGTTTGAGCAATTCAACCCAGACTTGGTGGTTTTGGACGTCAACCTGCCAGACGCTAACGGGTATGACCTCTGCCAAGAGATGCAAGCCCGAACAGGGGTCTTCGTGCTGTTGCTCACCAGCCGCAGCGATGAAGCCGACAAGATTCGTGGCTTTCACCAAGGGGCCGATGATTATCTCACGAAGCCCTTTAGCCTCGGTGAGTTAGAGGTGCGGGTAGGGGCAATTTTGAAGCGTCAGCGCCCCGTCACCACCGCCGAGCAGCAGCGTCTCACCTTTGACAAGCTGGCGATCGATCCCGTGCGGCGCGAAGTCACCCTCGATAGCGAAATGGTACCCCTCACGGCGCTGGAGTTTGACTTGCTGCACTTTTTAGCCAGCCACCCAGGGCGCGTTTGGCGTCGGGCTGAGCTGATTCAAAAGGTGTGGGATTACGAATATGTTGGCGATCAGCGGGTTGTGGATGTCCACATCGGCCAAATTCGCAAGAAGATCGAGAAAGACACAACCCAGCCCACCATGATTCAAACGGTGCGCGGCGTTGGCTACAAGTTTGAGCCTCCGGCTGGTGGGGTTAGTGCTGTCGCTCGCGAAGAATAAACGCTCGCGACCAGCTTAGTGCGGCAAATTCAGTTTTGCGGCAGTTTCGGGTGAGGGATCGAGCCTGGGGTGTGCGATCGCCCGCAATAGCATTGGCCAATTTGCTGAGGACACTGAGTATCTTGCGACTGCACAGCACAGGAGCAGGTAAGCTTGCAGGCTTGTCCGGATCGAACTGGCGACTGCCGCATCGCACCCGAGAATTTGCTGAAAACATCGAACCTCGCTCTAAACCTTCACGTACCAGCACATTGGAAACAGTCCCATCCTGTGACCATTCGGACGACTGTCGGGGCAGGGGTAAAGCAATGGGGGTAGCGGGCTGCACCACGAGCACGGGCATGGTGCAGCGTGTTCCCTGCATCGACGCCGCTGATCAAGCATTTTTGTGGCTGCGATACTTCCAGGCTTGGCTCAAGATCTGGCCCCAGGTGCGTTGGACGCGCTTGGGGGTACAGCCGAGGCAAATGGCTAGGGCGTTGGTGTCCATGTCGATCTCACCGATCCGCACCTGATCGCGGCGGAGCTGGAGCAATTGCTGCTGGAGTGGGTTCAGCGTTGTCATGAAGTCGTCCCATTCTTGGGAAGAGAGCCCTAGGTTATGTTCGAGGTCGATGCCGAGCCATTGGTGCACCAGTTCCCAATGGTGCTGTTGGGCAAACTTTTCAACGTGATATTTGAAACGCTGTTGGAGATAGTCGCGCTGGCGGGCAGTGAGGCCCAGAACCTCATCGATTTCGGAGGCGGGTAGGTCTTGGAGGCGTAGCACAAAGTAGTCGATGCAGTCTTGCTGATCTTGGCCTTCGAGGTAGGCGATGAGTTCTTGGATGACGCGATCGCGCAGCACGCGATCGGTGGGGTCTACCGCCTCCGTCACCATTTGCTCGCGCACCTGTTGCAGGGCCGCAGATCGAGAATGGGCTTCGGCTTCCTCTGTTTTGGGCGACTCCATCGCCAGTTCTAGATCAACACAGGTTTCAGCGGGCTGGCGACGGGCAAAGGTTTGGGCACGGAGCACAATAATTTGCTGATTGATTGCACCGGGAATGGTGATGCGCCGCTTGGCATACTGCTCGGTGAAGGTCATATATTCCGCCAGTTCGAGCCGTGTTTTGGGCGAATAGTCTTCTGGGACGGGATTTTCGCGGCGGAATGCCTTGAGCACCTCAATGTAAAACCCTTGGAGAAAGTCTTCTAGCAGGGTGTAGCGGCCCTCAAAGCCCAGTTGGGCTTGGCGGGGAGCGACGTAGCGATAGGCGATCGCGCTGAGGGTGCTGTGTAGCTCCACACGACCCCGACGTGAGCCCAGCCTAAAGTAGTGAAGGCATTTATTGAGGCGATGACGCGCCAGCGATCGCTGCCATTGTTCAACTTCGCCCGAGGCTTGGATGCGCCGACTCATGCGGCAGATGCGATCGACCTCGCGGGCAAAGCGCATCGTCACCGCGTCTACGCTGCTGGCATTGGCGGGAAGTTCTTGCTGAAACTCGGCCCGGAGCCATTGCACCAGTGCCTCTGGAGGCTCAGGCGATTCTTTGGCTTGAGGGGCATCTGCCTCTAGGGCAGACGCCGACACCTCATGGGACGACGCGATCGCGGGGTCAACGGCGGATGGCGTGGGTAAGGCTCTGAGGGATTGGCCCTGGGTTGAGGCTCGTTCTGGCTCCCACACGCTGGCAGCATGGGCAACGGAGATGGAAGAAAGAGATCGATTCATAGGTTTTGGTGATGCACAGGACGACGGAGCACCGGATGCAGTTAGCCCGACCGTTTTACCGGCTTTGGCGTGTGGCTCCCTGAACGTAATTTCACTGTAAGGGCGGGGGCGGGTTCCGGCAGGGAAGCATGTGGCACTCTCTGATCCCGTGCGCGGCGGCGCAGACGCAAAAGCAGGGGAGAAAGTTGCCGTTTTGAGGATAGTCAGTGCAGCCAAGGGCTGATGAAATAAGGGGTATCGGCAATCCGTCCATCCGCTGCTGGCACAGTTGACTGGCACAGTGAGGAATGGAGCGCGATCGCAAAACAGTAGACGATTCAAAGAGTGGTGCGAGCGGTGCGGAATCCGCCCATACGCCGCTGGATCACGCAGTCCGCCCAACTGGAGGCGCGCCTATGGAGCCGCCAAAACTGCACCTTGGGCGATCGCGGCCTCCCAGCCTAGCCCCTGGCGTTCAATCACCGGGCTATCGTCCGTCGTTAAATCCACAATCGTAGACAGGCCGTAGTTCATTTCCAATCCGTCATCTAGGATGATATCCACCAGCGGATCGAGGCGATCGAACAGTTCGGCCTTTTGAATCATGTCATGGGGATGATGCCCATTCATCCGATGGACTGGAGGCAGCGCCGACGTAGAAATGATGGGATTGCCCAGCGCTTCTAGCAGCGCCAGACTAATGGCATGATCAGGCACCCGAATCCCGGTGGTTTGCCGTTTGGGGCTCATCACAAGGCGCGGCACCAGCTTTGTCGCAGGCAGCAGGAAGGTATAGGGGCCAGGAATCAGCCGCCGAATGGCGCGATAGGCTGGGTCGCTTACCCAGGCATATTCTGAAATATTGGACAGCGACGAACAGAGAAACGTGAGGGGTTTGTCGTTGGAGAATTGTTTGATCTGACGCACCTTTTGAATGGCGGCCTTGGAGGTGAGGTCGCAGCCGATCGCGTAGACCGTATCGGTGGGGTACAGCATCACCGCCCCATCCTTGAGGGCATCACGAATCGTGTCGATCTTGCGCGATTGGGGACTTTCTGGATGCACTTTGTAGAGCGTTGCCATCGGGATAATCTCCTGGCTGGGCAAATCTCAGCAGATGCCGAGATGCCTTTCATGATGAAAGATGGGATGTAAGGCGAAAACGGTGTGTATGAAAACGTTGAAAACGATCGCGTTTCTCGATTGTCCGACGGGCATTGCTGGCGATATGTGTTTGGGGGCGTTGGTGGATGCGGGGGTGCCCTTAGCGGTATTGCAAGCCCAGATTAATCGCCTGCCGCTGGTAGAAACCATTACTTTGCAAGCTGAAACGGTGCGGCGCAATGGTATCGCGGGCTGCAAGGTTCACGTTGAGGTTGCCCAGGCGGGGGCGGCAGGCGATCGCGCCCATCCTCCGCTGCGTCACCTGCCAGAAATTGAGGCGCTGATCCAATCCGCCGGGCTCCCTCCCCGCGTGGCTGAGTGGAGCCTTGCTATTTTTCGCCGATTGGCCCTGGCAGAAGGGGCCGTCCACGGCATCGATCCGCAGCAGGTGCATTTCCATGAGGTGGGGGCATCGGACGCGATCGCGGATATCGTCGGCACCTGCGCCGGGTTCGACTGGCTCAATGTGGACGCAATTTTTTGTGCGCCTTTGCCCATGAGTCGGGGCACCGTACGCGCCGCCCACGGTCGCTTGCCAGTGCCCGCGCCCGCCGTGCTCAAGCTGTTGACCCTGGCTCAGGTGCCCGTCTATGGGTCGGGTTTGATGGGTGAATTGATTACGCCTACAGGGGCGGCGATCGCAACAGAACTGGCTGACCAGTTTGGCGATATTCCCCCCATGACGCTGAAAACTGTGGGGCTGGGGGCAGGCAGCCGCGACCTCCCGATCCCAAACCTGCTGCGGCTTTGGCTCGGCACCGCAGCCCCAAACCCACACGCCGCCCACCACCATCACGGCCATTCCCACGACGCCCCGAATCCCAACCATCCTGCAAATCCTGATTTCGAGCATCAGCCCCGCGATCGCACGTCGGATCAGGCTTCAGCTAGCCCAGCGTCCGATTATGAACCGCAGGAAACCGACGCTGTGGCAAAGCTTGGGCGCGATTGCTCCGGCCTGGAAACCGTGACCGTGCTGGAAACTCAGGTGGATGATCTGTCGCCCCAAGCGATCGGCTATCTCTACGATCGCCTGTTGGCAGTGGGCGCACTAGACGTGTTTTGCCAAGGGGTGACGATGAAAAAATCTCGACCGGGGCATCACCTCACCGTCATTGCTCAGGCTGACACCGCCGCCGCCTGTGAACAGGTGTTGTTTGAGGAAACCACGACCTTGGGAATTCGGCGATCGCAGCAACAGCGCCGCCGCCTCGATCGCCGTTTAGAGACTGTCGAAACTGCCCTCGGCCCCGTGCGCATCAAGCTCGGCTTTGACCCCAACACGGGTGGGCTGCTCAACGTTCACCCCGAGTATGAAGACTGCGCCGCGATCGCTCGCCAACGCCACCTCCCCTGGCGCACGGTGCATCAGCAGGCGCTCTATTGCTGGCAGCGCCGCCAAGCCGAAGCGCAGAGTGAGGAGGCATTCCCCGCTGAGGCTACTTAACCAGCCCCGTCCGCAGGGCGCGCACCGCCGCCTGGGTGCGATCGCTAGCGCTGAGCTTGTTCAAAATATTGCAGACGTGGGTCTTGACGGTGCCTACGGTGATGTAGAGCTTTTCGGCGATCGCAGCATTGCTACAGCCCGCCACAATCAGTTCCAGCACCTCCAGCTCGCGATCGGTCAGGGGCGACATTTCCAGCACTTGGGCATAGTCATCGCTATCCGCCGCCAGCGCGACCGGAGCCCCCTGTTTCGCCTGTTTCAGAACAATTCGCGCGATCGCGGGATCAATCCACACCTGACCGCTGTGGGTCAGACGAATGGCATCCACCAGTTGCTCAATGTCCACATCCTTCACGCTATAGGAATCTGCCCCCGCCGCAAAAGCCGCCATTACTGCATCCTCGGTATCATGCATCGTCAGCATGAGAATCTTGGTGCCCGGCGGCGTGTCGCCCTCCTCAGCCCCTTGCTTAAACTGCCGCACCAGCTCGATGCCATCGATGTCCGGCAGGCCAATGTCCACAATGGCAACATCCGGCTGTAATTGGGTCAGCAGTGCCAAACCTTGGCGACCGTTGGCCGCTTCGCCAACAACGGTCAGGTCAGCATGTTGCTGCAACGCCGCCTTAAGCCCCATGCGGGTCAAATCGTGATCTTCAATAATGATGGTGCGAATCTGGGTCATAACCCCTCTAAAAACCTAGCGATGAACTCAATGCGAAAGCCCAAACCCAAGGATTTGGCGGCGGTGAAGCAGTGCTGACCACTGTGCTCAACGGAACCTGCATACCCAGACCAAGTCAATCGGCAATGTTAAACACACACACCGCATGATGAGCAAACTGGGTTGGGCGCAGTGGCCAACAGCCTGGTCTGAAACGGACATCGGACTGCAACACCTTTCACCCTATCTGTAGACCTACCCAAGTTGGCAAAAAATTGAGGAGATGACATCTGACTGCTGGCGGAGCGCATAGGCTCTATCCTTTGGCAGAGTTGAGCGGTTTTGACCCTGGGCATAATGACCCATAGAACCGTGGAGAACTGTGACCAATACACAGGACGCAATCACAACTGATGCCGCCAATGATGCCGCCAAGCGAGGCCAGAATCCAGTGCAGCAAGGGGCTCAGGGGAATGATCTAGGAGCAGGTATGGCTGAGGAACACCTCGCCGCAGATTCGTTGGCGGATGAGGTAAAACGACTACGCCGAGAGGTCGCGCAGTTGCGGCAACAGCTTGCCAGCCGCGATCGCGGACTGGAGGTTTCACCCCAAGCAACCCGCGATCGCCTGACCCAACTCGCGATCGCCCTCGAACACGATGAAGAATTCATCCGCGCACTGTTACAAAACCTCTCGGAAGGTATTGTTGCCTGCGACGCCAGTGGCACCCTCACCCTCTACAACGCCGCCGCTCGCAAATGGCTAAGCCTGCCCGAAATTCTCACCCCAGAGCTAACCTGGACAACCCACTGCACCCTGATAAACGCCCAGGGCAGCGCCCCCCTCAGCCCCGAGCAAGATCCCCTGTGGCGTGCCCTACATGGCGAATCCGTCGAAGACTTTGAGCTCATCATCCAACCCGTGGACGGCGAACCCCGCACCGTCCTCGTCAATGGCGACCCCATTTTCACCCTAGAGGGCAAGAGCCTCGGAGCCGTCATTGCTCTGCGCGACATCACAGCCTTTCGGCGCACGATGGCAACCCTGCAAGACCGGGAAGCCTTTTTACAATCGATTTACGACGGGTTAGGGATCTCTATCTTTGTTGTGGATGTGCTGTCGCCAGACACCTTCCGCTATGCCGGAATTAACCCCGCCCATTCGCGTTGGCTCGGGATGACCTCCGAAGCCTTACAGGGCAAAAGCCCCGCCGAAGTGCTGCCCGCCGATTTGGCAGCGCAAGTTATGGCGCGATATCGCGAGTGTGTCACCTCGCAATTGCCCCTCAGCTATGAGGAGTTTTTGCCCTTCAAGGACCAGAAGGGATGGTGGCTAACCACTCTGAAGCCGCTGTTTAACGCCCAGGGTGTGGTGTGGCGGCTGATTGGCACCAGCATCAATATCACCCGGCGGCGGCAGGCCGAAGAGCGCTTGCAGGCGCTGAATGATGAGCTAGAGCGGCGGGTGGTCGATCGCACCCAAGAGCTCACCCACCTCAACGCCATGCTGCTGCAAACCACTGCCATGCTGGAACGGCGCAATCAGGAACTAGATCAGTTTGTCTACGTGGCCTCCCACGATCTCAAGGCTCCGCTGCGGGCGATCGCCAACCTGTCCTCTTGGCTAGAGGAAGACCTCGGCACCCAACTGCCCGAAGAAAACCAAGCCCAACTGCGGCTGATGCGGGGCCGGGTGCAGCGCATGGAGGGACTCATCAACGGCCTGTTGGAATATTCGCGGGTGGGTCGCAAGGACTTTCCCCTGGAGGTGGTGGGGCTGAGCGACCTGCTTGCGGAAATCATCGATTCTTTGGGGCCACCGGATAGCTTCGTCATCGACCTCCCCCCAAACCTGCCGACCATTCTGACTAAGCGGCTGCTGCTGCAACAGGTGTTTGCAAACCTGATCAGTAACGCCATCAAGTATTGCGATCGTGACGATGGGCACATCCAAATTCACTACCAAGATTTGGGGCACGCCTATCAGTTTGCTGTCGCCGACAATGGTCCCGGCATTGCACCGCGCTATCACGAGAAGATCTTCGGGGTTTTCCAAATCTTGCAGGCCCGCGACCAAATCGAAAGTACGGGGATTGGCCTATCTATTGTCAAAAAAATCCTGGATACCGAAGGCGGCACAATTCACCTCGAGTCTGACCTTGGCCAGGGCACGACCTTTCACTTCACTTGGCCGAAGTATGACGACACCAGTGCCTAAAGCTCTGACTCAAGACCGAGGGCAGTCCGCCCCCCAATCCTTAAAATCAAGGGTAATTGGTGCAGCATTTCCCTTCTGCGAGTGGGATGCATGTCAGTTTTTCCCATGCGCCAGGCTGAGGCAACTCCTTTGCGACGCATTGGCCAAGCTTACAACGCAATCGCGTCCCCACAGAGCCCCTTTCTCCGATGGAGACGCACCCCCACCTCGCTCCAGGGAAGTGCTGCCCGTGCTGATACGCGACCACAGGATCATGACGGAACGGGAGTTAAACATATTGCTGGTTGAAGACGACGAAGTGGATGTGATGAATGTGCGCCGAGCCCTGCGCCGCAACCAGATTCAAAGCCCACTGTTCGTCGCCAAAAATGGGTTAGAAGGACTCGCCAAACTCAAAAGTGCCTCGGGCCATCCGCCTGAAGTGCCCGCCGATCGCCGGATGGTGCTGCTGGATCTAAACATGCCGCGCATGGGCGGGCTAGAATTCCTCGAAGCCGTGCGAGAAGATCCAGAACTCAAGTCCACTCCGGTGGTGGTGCTCACCACCTCCGATGATGAGTACGATCGCCGCCAAGCCTACCGCCTCAACGTGGCAGGCTATATTCTCAAACCTGTCAAATTCGCCAACTTTGCCGATACGATGGCAGCACTGGCTCAATATTGGTCAGTGTGTGAAATGCCCTAGGGCATTGGTACAGAAATCCGGTTTCTCCTTTGATCTGCGCCCAATCTTATGAATCAGGTTTTGCAGAGGCCGGGTTGCTCGTTATCCTATGCCAGTGCTTTAGACTGGACATCCCAAGACTAGGCATCCCATGCATAAAGGTTCTGGGTTTTCCGACAAAACTCAGTCCCGTTCACCCCGGAATCCAGAGCACTTGAAACCGGGCTAAGCACAGTCCCCTGATCGGAACGCGACATTCATGGATTTGGCCCATTCGGGGTTACGGATTCTTGTTATTGATGATGACGCGGTCGATCGCATGGCGATTCGTCGCGCCCTCAAGCAAAGCCCCCTCACCCTTGAGCATGTGCAAGAGGTGGAATGTGGCGAGGCCGCGATCGCGACCCTCGCCAACTACCCCTTTGATTGCGCCTTTTTGGACTATCGCTTGCCCGACTTCGACGGCCTCGAACTGATGAAACAGCTTGAGGTGCAAGAGATCTCCGTTCCGCTGATTGTGCTAACTGGGCAAGGCGACGAACAAACCGCCGTGGACTTTATGAAAGCGGGCGCGTCAGACTACCTCGTCAAGTCGCGCATCAGCCCAGAACTGCTGGCCCAGTGCATTCGCAGCGCCCTGCGGGTCTACCAAGCCGAGCGGGCCGTGCAGGCCGCGCAGCAGCAACTCCACGCCACCAATGCCCTGTTGTTGCAGCAAAACCAAGCCCTCGAAGAACAGCGCCGCCAGATTCAGCGCCAGACCATCGAAGTGATGCGAGCCTCGCGCCTAAAGTCTGAGTTTTTGGCAACCATGTCCCACGAGCTGCGCACACCGCTCAATGCCATCATCGGCTTTTCGCAACTGCTGATGCGCCGCCGGAGTAATACGTGGACCGCGAAACAAGCCGACATGGTGGCGCGCATCCACAGCAACGGCAAGAACCTGCTGGCTCTGCTGAATGAGATTCTGGACTTTTCTAAGCTGGATGCCAAGCGGCTAGAACTGCGGCCAGAACCCTTCAACCTGGCGAAGCTGGCGGAAACGACCGTGGCTGAAATGCGATCGCTGGCGGAACAAAAATCCCTTGCACTCACCCTTACCCTCACGCTGGATCAGGGCATGGTCTTCAACGATCCTACCCGTGTTCGCCAGGTGCTCACCAATCTGATTTCAAACGCCATCAAATTCACCGAGCGCGGCTCTGTCACCGTGTCCCTGCGCGAGCTTGCCGAAGACCAGATTGAAATCGCCGTCGCTGACACTGGCATCGGCCTGTCGCAATCTGAACTCACATCGATTTTTGAAGCCTTTCGCCAGGTGGATCAAACCCACACCCGCAAGCACACGGGCACGGGCCTCGGCCTCGCGATTGTCGATTCCCTCGTGGCTCTGATGGGTGGCAGCATCACCGTAGAAAGCCAACCCCAGGCCGGATCAACCTTTTACGTGCGCCTTCCGCGCCGCATTAAAAAACCCAGCAGTGAACCATCCCCATGACCGCAGCCTTTACATTTCCGCCAGGATTTCAGTGGGGGGTGGCGACGGCGGCCTATCAAATCGAAGGGGCGGCAGCCCTGGACGGACGACGCCCCAGCGTGTGGGATACCTTTAGCGCGACGCCGGGGCGGGTGCTGAATGGCGATACGGGCGCGATCGCCTGCGACCACTATCACCGCTACCCAGAAGACATTCGGCTCTTGGCGCATCTAGGGGTCAAGCACTACCGGCTGAGCGTGGCGTGGCCGCGCATTGTGCCTGAAGGGCGCGGCGCAACCAATGCCGCGGGGCTGGATTTCTATCGTCGCCTGGTGGATGAGTTGCTGGCGCACCAGATCACGCCCCACGTCACCCTATTCCACTGGGATAGCCCCCAAGCCCTGGAAGATCGCTACGGATCCTGGCGCAGCCGCGAGATCGCCCAGGATTTTGCCGACTATGTTGCTGTTGTGGTGCAAGCGTTGGGCGATCGCGTCACCCACTGGATGACCCTCAACGAAATTTTTTGCTTTACCCACCTGGGCTATGGCGTCAACACCACACCGCCCCATGCTCCAGGCACCGTGGTAGACACCGAGCAAACGGTTTGGCAAACCTCCCACCATGCTCTGCTCGCCCACGGGCTGGCCTGTCAGGCCATTCGGGCAACCACGCCCCAGCCCTGCCAAATCGCCCTGGTTGACAACTATCTGGCCACAGTGCCGCTGCTGGAAACGCCCGAACACATTGCGGCGGCCCAAGCTGCCTTTGCCACTGTCGGCACCAACGGCGGCATCATCTTCCCCGCGCTGACGGGGGAATATCACCCGGCTTTGTTGGCCCAACTGGGCGATCGCGCCCCCCACATTCACCCCGACGACTTGGCAATCATCCATCAACCGCTCGACGCTCTGGGGTTCAACGTTTACAGCGGCGTGGTGGTGCGCGCCACCGACCAACCACCGGGCTATGAAGTCGTGCCCTTTCCCCTAGGGTATCCCCGCCTGCATATGCCCTGGTTGCAGATCGTCCCCGACAGCCTGTACTGGGGCGTGCGCCATGTGAGTGAAACGCTCCAGCGCCCCGACCTACCCGTTTTCATTAGCGAAAATGGCTGTGCGGCCCAAGATACGGTGACTCCAGCAGGCGAAATTCTTGACCTCGATCGCATTCATTACCTGCGGCAATATTTGCAATCGGCACATCGGGCGATCGCCGAAGGCTATCCCCTTACGGGCTACTTTCTCTGGAGCTTTTTAGACAACTTTGAATGGTTTTGGGGCTACGATCGCCGCTTTGGCATCACCCACATCGACTATGCCACCCAACGCCGCACCCCAAAGGCGAGCTTTCACTGGTATCAAGCCTGCGTGGCACAAAACCGCATCCTCTAAGCATCCGGGTTGTGAAAGGCGTTCTATCCACTCTGCCATCCGTCGCTGGGCCAATAGTCAACGCTTCACCATTAGGGCTTAGGATAGTACACAAGTCCGCCCGACAGGAACAAACCCATAAAAGTTGAAACAGAAAAAGTTCTGATTTCCACGCCGGATGGACACCTGCCCGCATTCTTGTACGAATCCGTTGAACGCAGCCCACAGCCTGCCATCCTGCTTTTGATGGAAGCCTTTGGGCTAATGTCTCACATCCAAGACGTTGCCATTCGCACCGCCCAAGAAGGATACGTCGTACTCGCGCCGGATCTGTACTATCGCGAGTTGCCCAACAACACCTTTGGGTACGACGACGTTGAGCAGGCAATGGCGATGATGTATCGCCTCGATTTTGGCACCCCAATCCAGGAAGATATTCGTGCCGCGATCGCTGACAGCGTTTTCTTGCTTAGTGAGGTGCGCTTCATCCCCGGATGTCAATGGTTACGTGGCTGTTTTTGCACCTTACTGGCTTCAAAAACGCTGTATCTCAAGTCACACCCGGCTGTCACACCAGCACACATTGGCGTGACAGGGTTTTGTTTGGGCGGTGGGTTAACCTTTTTTGCCGCGTGCTATTTTTCAGGTGAAATCGCCGCCGCCGCTCCGTTCTACGGCATGGTTTTAGATGAGTGGATTGATGCCATTCCTCAAATTACGGTGCCCCTGTATGTGTTTCATGGCGGCCTCGATCCCTTCATTCCCTTAGAGCGGATTCAACATATTGAATCTCGGCTCAAGGCCCACAATAAGGCGTATACATTGAAGCTGTATCCTGATGCGGATCATGGCTTCTTCTGCCACGAGCGTTTTTCCTACAACCGCCAAGCCGCAGAAGATGCATGGGCGGAACTGACGCAGTTTTTTCGCCGCCATCTGAAAAAGTCGGCTGAGGAATTGACCGTCACGGCAGGATTCAAAACGCTGATTTATTGCTCTGTCCAGTTCATTCAGAACACATTTTGAGCTTCAGTTGGCATGGTCTCTCGCGATCGCCCAACCCATCCCCACCACAGAGCAAAAAAGGGCACCTACGGGTGCCCTAGACCATCTTGAGAGCGTAACGCCGACTCGTCCTATCCCAGGCTGCCATACCAACCCACCAGACCCGATCAGATTCTGGGGGATAACCTGGAACGCCACACCGCTAGACGCTGACTTCGCTCAGCTCGCGCAGCATGTAATCAAAGGGCTCATCCACAAAGGCCGTGTCTTCAATGCCTGCTGCCGCCACCTTTTCCTTCACCAAAGCCTTCAGAATTTGGATGCCAATCACGGTGGGAGCAATGGGTACGCCCAAGGAATTGTAGGTTTCGCGCAAGCCTTGCAGGACGCGCTCGTCTAGCACCGCCGAATTCCCCGACACCAAGGCATAGCTGCCATAGCGCAGGTAGTAGTCCATATCGCGCAGGCAGGCAGCATAGCGGCGAGTGGTATAGGCATTACCACCGGGACGAATCAACTCTGGAATTTCTTGAAATAACTGGGAGCCCGCGGCTTTGACCAGTTCAGCAGCATTGGCGCTGATGATGCTCGCGGCTTGCACCCGAGCCAGCCCAGAGTCAAAGTATGACTTCAGTGAATCCAACGCATCGCCATCCAGGTAACGCCCCGTTGAGTCGTAGTTCTGGATTAGGGTTGTGACTGCATCCCGCATGAATGTGTTTTCTCCCAATCAGCTCTGAATCGCACTTCAAAATCTAGTTTTGATGTCTTGCTAACACGAGCTCAACTCCGCGATCGCCCTAGCATCTTCAGCGCGCCAGAGTACCCTAGCCCGTAACCTGAAAACCCTACAACGATCTATCCCAGAGAATGCTGTAGTGCTTGCTAGAAGTAGCTTCCATCAAAATCCAAGGCATAGTTTATCACGCTGCCATTCTCCCATCGTGGCAACCTGAGAAACATGAAGCAAAGCACGCGAGAATCGTTACAATCCGACATTTTCTGCAACACGTTCCGGTTATTCCCTTAGTGCCCAAGGGAACAAAACCCTCACCTGTGCGGGTTTCGTCGCTTCTATCCCAGGCAAGGACAGGTCAGCCGCGCGATTGCTCTCCTTCAGCGCATCTCCCAGATACGTAGGCTTTGCCTAAGGGAGAAGGATATTTGGTATTTCTTGATACAAATTCCCCTAACCCCTATCCATAGGATGGGGCAGACTAAGAAACCCTTCTGCCCGGCGTTGCGCAGAGTGTTGAGGGTAACTTGAGAGTTTTTGAATTGGGATGAGGCGAAGCAATCTCGGCATCTTCCTGATACTGAGCTTTTGAGGCCCGACTGTCCGTGTAGATCGGCTTTTGGCTCTACGCGATCGGAGGGGGTTGCTTCCCTAAGAACTTGGAGAGTGTACAAGGAGTAATTTATGGCGACTGCTGAAGACATCTTGAAAAAGATTCAAGACGAAGACATTCAGTTGATCGATCTTAAGTTCATCGACTTACCAGGGCTCTGGCAGCACCTTACGGTGCATCGGAGCCAAATTGACGCCAGCAGCTTCACCGATGGCGTTCCCTTCGATGGCTCTAGCATCCGAGGCTGGAAGGCAATCAACGAGTCGGACATGATGATGGTGCCCGACCCTAATACCGCATGGATCGATCCTTTTATGAAGGAGCCGACCCTGAGCTTGATTTGCACCATTAAGGAGCCCCGCACGGGCGAACTCTATGAGCGCTGCCCCCGCGCGATCGCAACCAAAGCGACCAGCTACTTACAGGCTAGCGGCATAGGTGACACGGCCTACTTTGGCCCCGAAGCCGAGTTTTTCATCTTTGATGACGTGCGCTTCGACCAAAATGAGCACTCCGCCTACTACTACGTCGATAGCGTCGAAGGTCGTTGGAACACAGGCCGTGAAGAAGAAGGCGGCAACCTAGGCTATAAGCCCCGCTACAAGGAAGGTTACTTCCCCGTAGCACCCACCGACACCTCCCAAGACATGCGCAGCGAAATGCTGCTCACCATGGCTAAGCTGGGGGTGCCCATCGAGAAACACCACCACGAAGTCGCCACCGGCGGCCAGTGTGAGCTGGGCTTCCGCTTTGGGGAATTGGTGGAAGCTGCTGACTGGCTCTTGACTTACAAGTACTGCATTAAGAACGTCGCAAAGAAGTACGGCAAAACCGTCACCTTCATGCCCAAGCCCCTGTTTAACGACAATGGCTCTGGGATGCACACCCACCAATCTATCTGGAGCGGTGGCAAGCCCATTTTTGCGGGTGACCAGTACGCAGGGCTCAGCCAAACGGCACTGTGGTACATCGGCGGCATCCTCAAGCACGCCCCCGCCCTGCTCGCTTTCACCAACCCCACCACCAACTCCTACAAGCGTCTGGTGCCTGGGTTTGAGGCTCCGGTGAACCTGGCCTATTCCCAGGGCAACCGTTCCGCTTCTGTGCGGATTCCGCTGTCGGGCGACAACCCCAAGGCCAAGCGTCTTGAGTTCCGCTGCCCCGACGCCACCTCTAACCCCTATCTGGCCTTTGCCGCGATGCTCTGTGCGGGCATTGATGGCATCAATAATCATATTGATCCTGGTGATCCTCTGGATGTGGATATCTACGACCTCAGCCCTGAGGAACTGGCGAAGATTCCTTCGACGCCGGGGTCGCTGCTGGATGCCCTGAAGGCACTGGAAGCGGATCATGACTTCTTGACCGTGGGGGGAGTCTTCACGGAAGACTTCATCAGCAACTGGATTGAGTACAAGCTCGACAACGAGGTGAACCCCATGCGCCTCCGGCCTCACCCCTACGAGCTGGCGCTCTATTACGACTGCTAAGCCTCGTGCCACAGCCGATGGTTTGCGGTGGAAGATGTGGATGGCCCGGTGCTGAGGTTTCTCACCCCTGGGCGATCGCACGCCATTGCTGATCGTGTGCCTGTTCTCTCTCTGTGAATTTGTGGATCAAGCCGTCCTCTGGGGTGGCTTTTTTCTTGCGGGGTTTCGGTAACGCAGGGGACAAAGGGATGGCATCGGGTTTTATCTCAATTCTGTACTTTGCCGCAACTTGGCCCTCACCCCAACCCCGCTCCCACGATTGGGAGCGGGGCGTTGAAGAGACGGGTTTTGTCGTCCTGCTTCAGAGAATTACCACCGATAACGAAGGGGGCGATCGTGCTGGCAATCGTCTCACAGCCAACGGTTCTGATCGCAGTTTTTCGTTACACTTTAGGAAAATTGTTCACACTCGTTCATATTTGCGCTGGGATCATGCCGGACACGATTACGAAGCTTGCCTATCAAGCCTTGCAAGACGGAAAAATTTATTTCAGCCTCGGACACCGCGCGATCGCAACCCAGGTGCGTCAGTGGCTAAAACCCAATCTCAAGGCGGAAACCGTCCCCGTTTCACCCGAGTTGCTCGAGCAGTTTGCCCGTCGCCGCGATGAACTGTATGAAGCCGACCTCAAGGACGCTGAGGCGGGCGTCTATCCCCAAAGCGTCTTGTTTGATAACCCTTGGCAAGACTTTTTCCTGTTCTATCCTGCCCTTTGGTTCGATCTTCCCAAAATTTGGGAGCGCGTCGAAAAGGGCGATCGCCAGCGCTTTGACGAGGACATCAACACCCAGGGCTATCCCCGCTATTACCTGCAAAACTTCCACTACCAGACCAACGGCTACCTCAGCGACCTCTCGGCCAATCTGTATGACCTCCAGGTGGAGCTGTTGTTTAGCGGCACTGCGGATGCCATGCGGCGGCGGATTCTCGCGCCCCTGAAGCGGGGCCTAGAGGCGATGCAAACCGCCAAGGCGGGCAGCCAGAGCGATCGCCTCCCCATTCAAACCGATCAACAATTGCGGGTGCTAGACGTGGCCTGTGGCACGGGGCGCACGCTGAAAATGTTGGGCGAAGCGTTTCCTGAGGTATCGCTGCACGGCGTGGATCTCTCGCCCACCTACCTCCGAAAAGCCAATCAGCTTTTGAGCGAAAGTCCGCGATCGCTGCCCCAACTCACCCAAGGCAACGCCGAATCCTTGCCCTATCGCGACAACTACTTCGACGGGTTGACCTGTGTCTTCCTCTTTCACGAATTGCCTGGGCCGGTTCGCCAAACCGTGATTGAAGACTGCTTCCGAGTCACCAAACCAGGGGGCTGTTTCATCATCTGCGATTCCATTCAAATGCTCGACTCCCCCGAACTAGAGCCGATGATGGCGAACTTCCCCGCCATTTTCCACGAGCCCTACTACCGCGACTACATCTACGACGACCTCAACGC